>CAZAYV010000001.1:0-40606 GCA_964489465.1 uncultured Dactylococcopsis sp.
GCTTTGTATAATCGGGGTCTTGAATTATCAGCGGTTTGATTCATGCAAGAGGTCTGTTGTGGTTCGCGGGTGGGGTCATGACGAGTTCGGTTTTGATCGAAATCGTCTTTCCGGTGAACACGGCTGAAGATGCCTTCCGACGCGGCAGAGACCTATCTCCCTTAGTGGGGGTCATTGCCATTGCCGATAATTGGCGGGCGATTCGCCGGGCGCGGAAACAACAAGCAGGCGATGACCTTGCAACCGACCGTTAAATCGCGAAAAAACGTCACAATCACTCCCTCTCCATTATTCACTTCAACCCAATCGACCAATGAACTATCTTCTTTTTCTCGATGCACAATCCACTTTTTCTGATGCCGGATATCCCAAAAATCAACACCACCAGTCAGTCGCAGACCTCAAGGCAGTCCTCGAAACCAAAGCCCCTTGGCAAGCTTCAGCATTTGATCGCCGTTGTACAGGCGTCCGTCGAGGCGCCTGGGAACGTCCCCTTTCTTTAATTTGGCCGATGGCTTTTCACCTCGATTATCTCACTTCTCACAATGGGGAGAACGGTGAACCGCCGTATTGGGGATTCCACTTCCTGCTTTATCCAGACCGAAACAACTGGGAACGATTTGCTCAAAGCCACGCGGAAATCCTGCGCTTAAATAATGCCGGGGTTTATCGAGCCTTAGAGATTAGCGCGATCGCGCTGGTTGTGTTAGTTTTCCCGTTTAAAGATTATGACCTTCCGGACGAGCGCAAGGGGGAAATTGTACAGGATGTGGATCGCATGATTGACCACATGGAAAAGGGAGAGGAATTTTTAAGTACCCAGATCTTACATTTAGGCGATTTTAAACGGAGTGTTGCTCCCCTTCCCTATTAGGGCAGTGCAATCAGAAAATTATTTGTTTAATGAGCAGGATCAAAATGAACCAACAACCGCAATGGAAACGAGAGGGACAGCAAAAAAAAGCCCGCAAAACTCCCCAGAATGCGCGTCGTAAGCGCAAACAGATTAATCACTGGCGTTCACTGTTGAAAAAGGGAGTTCAGACATTATGTACCGTTAATTATGTATCTTGCAGCCATCGCTAAGATGATGGAAGAAAAGATAACAAAATTTGAAGTGATATGTCTGAATCCACCTCTTCTGAAACACCAGAACAAGAACAACAAGAAAATCGATCTGGAAAAACCCGCCAGATGTTGGGGATGAAAGGGGCTGCTACCGGTGAAACGTCGGTTTGGAAGATTCGCCTGCAACTGATGAAACCCATTACCTGGATCCCACTGATTTGGGGTGTGGTTTGTGGGGCTGCTTCTTCTGGGAATTTCCATTGGCAAGTAGAAGATCTGATTAAAGTTGCCACCTGTATGTTGCTTTCCGGTCCTTTGATGACCGGTTATACCCAAACCCTGAACGATTTTTATGATCGCGAAATTGATGCGATTAATGAACCCTATCGTCCGATTCCCTCGGGGGTAATTTCGGTTCCGCAAGTTGTCACGCAAATTCTGGTCCTGTTAGGGGCAGGGATCGCGATCGCGTTTGCCTTAGATCAATGGGGTGGGAATGCGTATCCCAAAATTACTATCATTACCCTCATTGGGACATTTCTCGCCTTCATTTACTCGGCACCGCCCTTGAAACTGAAGCAAAATGGTTGGTTAGGAAACTATGCCCTTGGCGCTAGTTATATCGCGTTACCGTGGTGGGCCGGACATTCGCTTTTTGGCGATTTAAACTGGACAATTATTATTCTCACCCTCATCTATAGTATGGCGGGTCTTGGCATTGCCGTGGTCAATGATTTCAAGAGTGTTGAAGGCGATCGCGCTTTGGGGTTAAAATCTCTCCCCGTTATGTTTGGTGTGGGCGGTGCAGCGTGGATTAGTGTTTTGATGATTGATCTGTTCCAAGTAGGAATTGCCGGCTACCTGATGAGCATTCACGAAAATCTCTATGCCACCATTTTAATCTTGCTGGTCATTCCCCAAATTACCTTCCAAGATATGTATTTTCTACGCTCACCCTTAGAAAATGATGTCAAATATCAAGCGAGCGCCCAACCCTTTCTGGTTCTTGGCATGTTAGTCACTGGCTTAGCACTGGGACACTCGGGAATTTAGGCTTTTTTACGGCAAGGGGTTGATCCCCCCTTGTCTTATAACCGGACGCGTTTAATGTCTTTTCGGGGATCTTCTTTCCGGTTGGCGCGAATTTTCTCGTACAACTCGCGTTCGGTCTGACTAATATTTTTAGGAATGGTAATATTCACCCGGACCAATAAATCGCCCCGTTCTCCTTTGGGTTTGGTCCAACCTTTTCCGCGTAGTCTAAGCGATTGTCCCGAACGAATTCCAGCTGGAACTTTCATGGAAACCTTTCCATCAGGGGTCGGCACTTCAATTTCTCCCCCGAGAACCGCTTCGTCTGGGGTAATCGGTACTTCACAAATGAGGTGGTCATCTTCAAAGCGGAAAAAGGAATGGGGTTGGAGTTCAACATTGAGGTATAAATCCCCTCTAGTTTGACCGTAGGGACTGGCTTTTCCTTTTCCAGGAACGCGAATGCGACTTCCTGGTTTTGCACCACCGGGAATACGAACATTAATTACTTCATTACCGAGACTCAAGCGTTTTTGCACACCCCTGAATGCTTCACTAAAGGTGAGGCGAATCGTTGCTTCGGTATCGGCGCCGACGCTGGTACTTCCCCCAAAACCACTGCTAAAGTCAGTGAAGCCAGTACCACCGGGTGAAGTTTGATATTTGTAGCGCGTCCGTCCACCACCGGAGGTGTTAAAGCGCCCGAGCAGTTCATCAATAAATTCTTCAAAACTACCATACTGGCTAAAGTCAAAGCCACCCATATCCGTACCAAAGCCAGTGGTACGAGTGCGAGTGCCACCCCCTCGTTGTTGGAATTGATCCGCCTGTTGCCAATACTGACCAAATTGATCGTATTTTTTGCGATTTTCCGGATCAGATAGCACTTCGTAGGCTTCATTGACCTCTTTGAAGCGATTTTCCGCTTCCTCATCATTAGGATTCCGATCCGGGTGATACTTTAAAGCAAGTTTGCGATAAGCCTTCTTAATATCACTTTCGCTAGCGTTTTTGCTGACGCCTAGAATGGAATAGTAGTCCTTGAAGTCTGTTTTTGCCATAAGTTTCTCTCTCCTCAACGTGACAACTGGCTGTTAAACTCTAGAATAGTAATTAAATATAAAGCAGGTATTATCTCACGTATAGCGTAGCAAAGTCACAACGGGAGCAGAGTTCGGTTTTTGCTGTCAAGTGGAGTGGCAATTCCCACCTGATACCATCTCTCAGATTGGAAGTGACAGTCCCAGTGCTTCCATTCTCTGTATTCTCTGTGACTCTGTGGTTCAATTTGTAGCAATCGTTTTCACAAATAGTATGATTACCGTTGAGCATTCATCTTCCTGTAGCATTGGCTTGGGGTGGATCAATCCAATTCGCCAATAGTGCGATTGGAATCATTGGCAGCATCGGCAACAGACAAATCAGCCATTGCTTCCAGGTCAGGGGCGCGGTTTCAAACAGGATGTTCATCACACTCCACTGACTAAACAGCACTTGCAAAATGATGGCACCGGCAATTCCCAAAAGCAGAATTGGGGCATTTGCAATCCCATTCGTCTGACCGCGCAAATATTGCCCAATGTTTGTCCCTAACTGACTGATACTAATCAAATAAACAATGCGGGCTGCAACTAGGGCTTGAATCGCCATGGTTCGTGCCACCGCAATATCTCCTGTGGAGGTCCGCGCCCATTCAAACAATCCGAAAATCAGAATCCAATTGAAGACTGAGACCACCAGAATGCGACGGAATAGTTTTGGGGTGAGGAGGGATTCATTCGGGTTACGGGGTGGCTGTTGCATTAACCCCTGAGATTTCGGTTCAAAGGCAAGGGGAACCGTCATCGTAATGGAGTTGATCATATTCAGCCAGAGGACTTGCAGAGATAAAATCGGCAACGCCCGCGCCAGTAGGGCACTGATCAAAATCGTCATCGATTCCCCACCATTCACCGGCAGGAGAAACGCGATCGCCTTACGCAAATTCTGGTAAACCGTGCGTCCTTCTTCCACCGCAGCTTCGATGGAGGCAAAATTATCATCCGTCAATAGCATCGCAGCAGATTCACGGGCAACTTCCGTGCCGCCTTTGCCCATCGCAATGCCGATATCCGCCTGCTTCAGTGCCGGGGCATCGTTGACCCCATCCCCAGTCATGGCAACGATATTGCCTTTGGACTGGAGGGCTTCCACCAGTTGCAGTTTTTGTGCCGGCGCAACTCTGGCAAAAACAGACCCCTCAATGGCAGCATTGTGAATCTCCGACTCACTCATTTGGGCTAACTGTTGCCCGGTCAAGGCGACAACCCCAGCAGGCGTTTGAATTCCCATCCGTTGCGCGATTGCCCGAGCTGTGGCAATGTGATCGCCGGTGATCATCTTGACTTGAATCCCAGCCGACTGACAAGCATGAACCGCTGCGATCGCCTCAGGACGAGGTGGATCAATCATGCCCTGTAGTCCCAGAAACACCAAATCGGAGGCGATATCTTCATGGTCGATCGCGTGCTGATGAGCCGCTGCCGTTTTTTGGGCAAAGGCCAGCACCCGTAACCCTTGCCCTGCCATGGCATCGACTTCCTGTTTGATCTGAACGGCCTCAAGCGCGATTGGCTGTCCCTGAGCATTAAGCATCTGGATACACCGAGACAGGATCGCCTCCACTGAACCCTTCACGTAAATCATTCGCGGTTGAGCATCATGCAGCGTTGCCATGTACTGATACTCAGACTCAAAGGGAATGGCATCCATGCGAGGGCTGGCACTCGTGAGTTTAGCCTGACTCAACTCTGCTTTTTCTCCGACAGCAATCAAGGCGCCTTCGGTTGGGTCGCCCACCACTGCCCAATCTGTCCCCGTTTGCTTAAGCTGGGAGTCGTTGCAGAGAATACCGGCGATTAAACATTGAGCTAACGCGGGTGGCAGATCGACTGCATCCATCACGATTTCATTGCCATTGCTAACGTGGGTAATATCGCCTTTAGGACTGTAGCCCCCACCACTGACGCGATAGTGTTGCTCCCCTGCGTAAATCGCCTGAACGGTCATCTGATTTTCCGTCAAGGTCCCCGTTTTATCGGAACAAACTACCGTCGCACTGCCCAACGCTTCCACTGCCGGCAATTTGCGAATAATGGCATGGCGTTTCGCCATCCGGTTCACCCCGATCGCGAGAGTAATCGTCACCACCGCCGGTAAGCCTTCGGGAATCGCACTGACGGCAAGGGCAACTGCTGCCTCAAACATATTAATCCAGGATCCTCCCTGCCCCAATCCCACCACAAAGGTGAAAGCTGCCAGAATCAAAATCACATAGAGCAGGGTACGGCTGAATTTCTCAAACTTCCGAGTTAGCGGTGTGCTGAGGCTGACGCGCTTTTCCATCGATCGCGAAATCTGCCCCATCTCAGTAGCGTTGGCAGTGGCGACAACGATGCCCTGTCCCTGTCCGAAGGTGACAAAACTGCCTGCATAAGCCATGTTGCACCGTTCAGCCAGGGGGGTATCCACAGGCAGCACCTGGACAGATTTTTCAACAGGAACTGATTCCCCCGTCAGGGCGGATTCATCCACCTGTAAGTTGCGTACCTGTAGCAACCGCAAATCTGCCGGCACTTTATCCCCTGATGTCAACATGACTATATCCCCCGGTACCAGATCTCGTGAGGGAATTCGCAGGGGTTGTCCTTCTCGCAAAACCGTGGTTTCAGTGGTGACAGCGTTTGCTAGAGCCGCGATCGCGCCTTCTGCTTTTGCTTCTTGCACATAGCCAATAATGGCATTGATCAGAGTCACGCCCCAAATCACCCCGGCATTGGTCCACGATCCTAAAAATGCCTTCACCGCCCCAGCCAAGAGCAAAATATAAAGGAGAGGCTGATTAAATTGCAGTAGAAACCTGAGCCACGCCGGTTTTCCGGGTTGAAACTGCAATTCATTCCAGCCATACTGTTCATAGCGACGAGCGACTTCCTCAGGGGTTAAACCCTCTTTGGCACGGCTGCCCAAACTTTCTATGACTTCATAGTCTGCCCGTGCATGGTAAGAATGCAATTGAACATTCATCACATTTTCCTATAAAGCGCCCGCTGCAGTTTGGTCAAAAATGCCCTCAGCAAGATGACTGGTAATATTAATTGCTTGCAAAACGGGTGCGCCCTCTTTACCCTCAGGATAATCAATCACACTGACAGCACCATTCCCTTGCTTCACATTCCAGAAGTTGCTTGGAGATAGCCCTAATAAGGCACACAAAATCACTTTATTAATCGCATCATGGGCAACAACAATGCCAGTTTTGATTTGGTCAGGAGAATTGCCTTTTTCCGCCACAATTTCTTCCCAAGAGGCAACAGCGCGATCCCAAACTTGCTGTAAATTTTCCCCATCTGGCATCTGTACCATTTCTGGTGTTTCTTGCCATTGTTTCAATAATTCTGGATATTCGGCTTGAATTTCGGGTTTGAGTTTACCTTCCCATTTGCCATGACTAATTTCTAAGAGTGCTTCTTTCAGTTCTAATGCCACTTTGGCATGATGAGCTAAAATCAATTCCGCGGTTTCTTTGGGACGTAACATCGGACTAGAAATGGCAAAATCTAATGAGGTTTTTTTCAGAAAATCCGCCGCTTTTCTCCCTTGTTCTTTGCCATTTTTATTAAGCGGAATATCCATTTTACCTTGGAAGCGAGATTCTTTATTCCAATCGGTTTCTCCGTGACGGACTAAGAGTAACCGGATTCCTTGATTTTTCCGGGGAGAGGGTAAAGCGGTTCCCAAATGAGAGGTTTGATTGAGTGATTCTAATTCAACAGGTTCGCCCCATCCTCCTTTAAAGTTCAGAACATTGATCCCACAATTGGATTGTTGAATCGAATGGTAACGATCAGGGAGAACCCCAATCGCGCTACTAATTAAACAGCGGTTAATCCCATTATGAGCAACAATCGCGATCGTTTCTCCTTCATGCTTGGCAATAATTTTTTGCCAGAAGCTTTGGGCTTGTTCATAGAGAGATAAAACTGGATAATGTTTCTGACCATTAACCGTCATATAGAACTCATGAGGACGCGTTTTCCAACAGTGATAATCATCTGGAAATTGCTCAACAACCTCATTTTTTTTCTTTTCTTCCCATAAAGGAAGATCGACTTCTTGTAGTAATTCAGATACTTCGAGGGGAGGGGCAACCTGAAAACAGCTATGAATAATTTCTGCCGTTTCTTTTGCTCTTTGGAGAGGACTGGTATAGAGTGCTGCAAGATCAAGTTGACGTAACACAGCACCTACTTTTTGTGCATCGGCGCGACCTGTTTCCGTTAAAACAGACTTATCACAACGTCCTTGGATGATGTGTTCGATATTATAGGTACTTTGTCCATGACGGATAATTACAACCTTTGTCGTCACTGATCCTCCTCCAATTAGGTAAACGACGTTATTGTACTACGACAGCTTAGGATCTGAGTTGATCAATGTCGATTCAGCGAATCAGAAATCATTGATCGAATCGTTTTCTGTCTCCTCATCTCACCCTCTATAATTGTCCTGCCTATCAGTTACAATCAGTGGGAAGTCCCTTGCCGAAATCCTTGATTGTATGACCCTGAAACGCTTTATTTTAATTGTCCTAACGCTATTTGCAGTGGGTAAAATTATTTTATCTTTAGGGAGCAGTCTCTCCCAGCCGCAAATTCAAGCACGATTAGAATTATACCAAGTTAATCTTGCTCTGCATGTTACTGCTTTAGAGACTGGCAGTGAAAATAGTCAGCTGTCTTCCCAAGCGTTACTCGGAGAAACCCCCTATGCCGATGCCCAGCAAAAGTATGAGGAAACGTTAGAGTTTGCCAAGACGCAACGCTCGGATCTCAAAGCACAATTAAAAGAATTGTCAGGAGAAACTTTATTGAGTGATACCTCAGGGATGAGTATTGCGCAAGTCCCTGATCTGTCCCCGCAGCAACAGCAGTTAACAGCAGCGATTCAAGAACTTAATGGGTTTATTGCTGAATTAGAGTTAAAAATTGGGATTTTACAAGTGAAACAGGGCAACATGACAAGCGCATTAGAAACTTGGCAAGGGGTACAACAGGAGTTTTCTGAAAGCTCTCGATTTCAAGAAATTCCTCGTACTGCTGTTATTTTGTCTGGATTATGGCAAACCCCTCCGCAAATTGCTGATACCGCAGAAACCGAAATCAAAAATGGTCTGGATGGCTGGTTTCAAGATGAAGCCCTCAGACGACTGTATGAGTTAGAAGAAAATCAAACCGCACTGACGAATCTGCAAGCAACGCGGCAAGAAAAAGCAGAACGGGCACTGTTCAAGTTAGGTATTGTGACGGGATTACCTTTAATTGGCGGCTTAATTGGATTTGGCTTATTGCTTTTCTTCCTCAGCCAATGGCTGATTAAAGGGAAAGACGCTGTACTGGCAACCAACGCCGATGTGAAGTGGGAAACGCCTTGGAATTGGGAAGTGACTTGGCAAGTTTTAGTGGTTGGCTTTTTCTTTATTGGTCAAATCTTACTGCCGTTATTGATTGGCATTGCCGGCATTAATCCCACGGGTTGGGCAATTCGGGGGAAAGCTTTATTTGTCTTAGTGACCTATTTGTTGATGACCGCAGGGGGGCTAAGCGTCCTTTATTTCTCAATTCGTGATTATTTACCGTTGCCAGAAGGTTGGTTTCAATTTAGGGGCAATAACTGGCTCGTTTGGGGAATTGGCGGTTATTTAGCGGCAATTCCTTTGGTGGTGATTATCTCGATTGTGAACCAGCAAATTTGGCAAGGACAAGGGGGTAGTAATCCTCTCTTATTTTTAGCGGTAAAAGCCCAAGATCCGATCGCGCTGTTGATCTTTTTTAGCACCGCTGCCATTGCTGCACCTCTGTTTGAAGAGATGATTTTCCGCGGGTTTCTTCTCCCCTCTCTCACCCGCTACTTTCCCGTGTGGGGTGCAATTGTCTTGAGTAGTTTACTGTTTTCCATTGCCCATTTGAGCTTATCGGAAGTTTTACCGTTAACGGCATTAGGTTTAGTTTTGGGCGTCGTATATACGCGATCGCGCAATATTCTCGCTTCCATGATGGTCCATAGCCTTTGGAATACGGGGACGTTACTCAGTTTATTTATCTTAGGAAGTGGGGTTAATTAAAGCCCTAAACTTCTTCCCGCTTCGGTGTTCCATGCCAATTCGTGATCATTTTGATCGCGCATTTTCCCGAAACGACACTTCACTATTAACCCGTTCTTGAATTCATAAGTAGGGAAACCCGAATGGCGGAAGCACGGGAATTTGGGATTTGCGATGATCGCGCGATCGCGCACAATTTTGATATGACGTTAGCTGTGAAAATAAAAGAAAACCTATGACTGTTCTCGAACAGGGAAAAATCACGATTCATAGTGAAAATATTTTCCCCATTATCAAAAAATCTCTCTACACAAACCACGAAATCTTCTTACGGGAATTAATTTCTAACGCAGTTGATGCCATTAGTAAACTAAAAATGGCATCCCTTTCGGGTGAGTTCCAAGGAGAACTCGGAGAACCGGAAATCAAGATTCATCTGGATCAGGGGAAAAAACAAATCTCGGTTTCCGATAATGGCATCGGAATGACAGCTGATGAAATTAAGAAATATATTAACCAAGTTGCCTTTTCCAGTGCAGAAGAATTTATCCAAAAATATCAAGACAGTGCCAACCAATTAATTGGACATTTTGGACTTGGGTTTTATTCCTGCTTTATGGTGGCGGAAAAAGTTGAAATTGATACCCTCTCTTATCAAGAAGGTGCAGAACCGGTCCATTGGAGTTGTGATGGTTCGCCTCAATTCACATTAGAAGCATCGGATCGGAAAACTCGCGGTACAACGATTACTGTTACCCTTCTCGACGAAGAAAAAGAATATGCTGAACAACAGCGGGTTCGCCAACTGGTGAAAACGTACTGTGATTTTATGCCGGTTCCCATTAAGTTAGAAGGGGAAGCCATTAACCGTCAGCGGGCAATTTGGAAAGAATCTCCCCGCGACTTAACTGATGAAGACTATCTCGAATTTTATCGTTATTTATATCCCTATCAAGAAGATCCCTTACTATGGGTTCACCTCAATACTGACTATCCGTTTCTCCTAACAGGAATTCTCTATTTCCCGAAATTAAAACCCGATGTTGATGTCAGTCGGGGACATATTAAACTGTTCTGCAACCAAGTTTTTGTTAGTGATAATTGTGAAGAAATTATCCCGGAATTCTTGCTTCCTTTGCGGGGTGTCATTGACAGTCCAGATATCCCGTTAAACGTTTCTCGTAGCGCCTTAACCGCAAACCGTACGGTTCGTCGAATTGCCGATTATATTACGAAAAAAATCGGTGATCGCCTTAAATCTCTCTACGAAGATAATCCCAAAAAATATATCAATAGCTGGCAAGATTTGGGAACCTTTGTTAAATATGGTGCTCTCCGCGATGAGAAATTCAAAAAACAAGTGGAAGACATTATTATTTTCCGCAGTACTGCCAATTTAGGGAGTGACACCCCACAAGTTGAAGTGCAAAAAGAAGGGGATGATGCCTGGGAAGAGGCAACCCCAACTGAAAACGCCACCGACGAAAACGGGTATTATTATACGACCCTAAAAGACTATCTGGAACGGAATAAAGACAAGCACGAAAATCGAGTCTTCTACTGTACCGATCCTTCCACGCAAGGCACTTATGTGGAACTGTACAAAAATCAAGGTTTAGAAGTCCTGTTTATGGACTCCTTTATTGACAATAACTACTTCATTCCGTTCCTGGAAAAAGAATATTCTGATCTCCAATTCACGCGGGTTGACGCTGAATTAGACGATACTTTGGTGGAAAATGACCAAGGGGGAGAAATTGTTGATCCACAGACGAATAAAACCCGCAACGAAGTGGTTAAAGAGTTATTTGAAAACGCGATTAATAACTCCAACGTCAATGTCAAAACCCAAGCGATCAAGTCGGACGATCCCCAAAATTCACCCCCAGCGATGGTTCTTTTACCCGAAGCGATGCGCCGGATGCAGGAAATGACAGCATTAATCCAACAACAGTCAATGCAGTTCCCGGAACAACACGTTTTGGTGGTCAATACCGCTCATCCCTTGATTCAAAATATCGTTAAACTCAATCAAGGAGGAATCATTCAAAGTAGTAGCGGTGAATCCTCGACCGGTGAATTAGCAAAAATGATGTGTCGTCATGTGTACGACTTGGCTTTAATGGCACAAAAAGCCTTTGACGCCGAAGGAATGCAACAGTTTATTGAGCGTTCTAACCAAGTGTTAACTCGTCTGACGAAGTAAGATTTATCTTGAGTTGTTTGAAAGGGCGATCGCGCAATTTTGATGTGTGATCGTCCTTTTCCTCACTTTTACGCCTCAATCTTTACCTTTAGCCTGCTCAGAAATGCTAATTTTTACTCAACGTTACGATGAGAAATGGGAAGCCAATGAGACGCTTTCCCTTGATGCCGAAGCGCGATCGCGCCCCCGTCAACATCTCACATTAGACAGTGGAGAACCCTGTTATTTACGCTTACCGCGAGGGACAATCTTGCAAGCGGGAGACTGTTTAAGATCAGAAGAGGGGACGAGCATTATTCAGATTGTTGCCAAGCCAGAATCGGTTCTCACGGTTAAAGCCACTCAAACTGAAGATTTGCTCAAAGCAGCCTATCATCTCGGGAACCGTCATGTTCCCTTAGAAATTACCCTTGATTACTTGCGATTATCTCCTGATCCAGTGTTAGAAAAAATGCTTGAACACATGGGATTAACTGTAATTGCAGAAGTAACCCCGTTTTTCCCAGAATTAGGGGCTTATCATCAGGGTCATTAATCAGTAAAATAGAGTTGATGCACTAGACAGGTAACAACCATGAGGTTTGAAGACTTCACCAGCGCGATCGCGCAAGGAAAACCTTGTCCTAGTTCCTTACCCCCTGCTTTACAAGGCTTATGGATTGATCAACAAGGCAACTGGGATCAAGCTCATCAAATTGTCCAAGACGCCAATGATCAAGATAGTGCCTGGGTTCATGCTTATCTGCATCGGGAAGAAGGAGATATCGGTAATGCCCGTTATTGGTATCGACGGGCGGGAAAACCAGCCAGTCAAACTAGCTTAGCTACAGAATGGGAAGACATCGCTAAAGCACTTTGTTCTAAACTCTCTAGCGTTCCTTCCTAGGATGCAGCGCAAACCGTCAACAAAATCATCGTGTGATTCTTAAACTCCTCCAACTCTCTAGTTCTGCCTTACCCTTGGGTGCCTACAGCTACTCCGAAGGGTTAGAAACTGCCATTGAACGACAGATAATTCAGGGCGAGGAAGGATTAAAACAATGGCTGCGGGAGGAACTCTCGCATGGGGCAATTCGCCTGGAAACAGCGTTGATGCTTCGGGGATATCGCTGTTGGCTAACCGGAGATTTAGAGAAATTACAGGCTTGGAATCACTGGGGGAGTGCGGTTAAGGAAACGTCTGAACTCCGAGAACAGAGTTGGCAAATGGGAAATACGCTAACTCGTTTGCTATTGGCGCTAGATCGTAATTCTGAATTAGCAGAAGGGATGACAGCGGTGGGAAAACCTTGTAATAGCGCGATCGCGTTTGGCATTGGTGCCGCCCACTGGCAAATCGATGAACATTCAGCGGTTTTGGGTTATCTTCACAGTTGGGCAACAAATTTGATTAATGCCGGTGTCAAATTAATTCCCCTCGGTCAAACCACCGGACAGCAAATTCTGTTGCAACTACACGCTGACATAGAAAATACCGCAACAGCCGTTTTGCATCTTGGCGATGATGACCTCTACACCTGTAGCTGGGGGCTAGGGCTGGCGAGTATGCAGCATGAAACCCAGTATAGCCGGTTATTTCGCAGTTAAGAGGGAGTTTTAGACTGCCCTTGCTGCACCATAATTACCACAGGGAGTCTCAATACCGTCTTTGCCAATTGCGATAGACCAAATTTCAATTGCAGCGATCACGGTAAGGCTTGCCAAGCCACGGGAACAAAGCCAAAACGAGCATAAAACTGCGCCAGTCTTTTCCCTAAACATTCGAGATAAAGAGGCTGAGTCGCTTCTTCAATCAGATGTTGGGTTAAAACGGTTCCTAAGCCGCGATCGCGCCAAGGTTTTGCGACGACTAAACTGCCTAATTCCTGGGCGTTTTCAAAGCGGCGTAACTGTCCACAAGCAATCACTTTTTTCTGATCCTCAATCACCCAAAATTGCTGCCAGCGCAACTGCGTCGGATCAAGCTTTGCACTCAGCACTAATTGGCGAATGCGCCACTGATCCTGGGCAGTGGCACGTCGAATCATACATCCAGTGGGTAAAGAAGCAGAAGGAACTGTCATTTATGAACTCAATAACTTTTGCAGTGATTCCTCTTCTAATCCCATTTCTGCCATTGCCTCCTTGAGAGAGGAACGGAAACGATTGAGATCGGAAGCATAACCACAGAGTTGGGCGGCAGTAGCGATCCCTTTTGAGACGTTGGCTTTTGCACAGTTGATTAATTCTTCACCCAGCAGGGGATAATCTCCGGAAAGGAGTTTTGCTTTTGAGTCACCCCAAAATGCGCTCAACGTACAAATTTGCTGATTTCCGTCTGTTTTGATCGACCAACGATAGAGGATATCTGGCGATTGTGGATCAACGCCCACTTCCAGGAGTTTTGCCCCCATGTAGTAGTTCATTTTCTTCAGTTCTTGTTGTCTGACTTCGAGGGGTTGGTCTTTTTTGATTGTACGTTCAAGATGAGCTTGCGTCGATTTCGGCATAAATGCAATTTTTTGGGTTCGTTACCTGATCATGATTAGTTTAGCCATTTCACAAATCTTCAACAAATGATTCACCAACGGTTAATCCTCATTCCTCCCGTACTTTGGGATTGGATCAGAATCCGTTAAGATAAGAATTCGACCAGAGAAGAAAGACAAGGAGGAAGATGTCGTGGCTGAATTTGATTATGATCTAATCATTCTTGGTGCAGGAGTCGGTGGACACGGTGCAGCCCTTCATGCCGTTAAACGCGGACTCAAAACAGCCATCATTGAAGCAAAAGACATGGGAGGCACTTGTGTCAATCGCGGTTGCGTGCCCTCGAAAGCCCTACTCGCTGCATCTGGACGAGTCAGAGAATTACAAGATTCCCATCACCTAGAAAGTTTAGGAATTAATGTCGGCAACGTTAACTTTGATCGCGCTACGATTGCTAACCATGCCCAAAGCCTGGTGGAAAAGATTCGCGGGGATATGAGCAATAGCTTAGATCGCCTTAAAGTTGATACCATCAACGGTTGGGGTAAACTCGTTGCGCCGCAAAAAGTCAGTATCCTCACTGAAGAAGGGGAAAAAACAATTACGGGACGGGATATTATTCTCTCTCCCGGTTCGACGCCTTTCGTTCCCCCTGGTATTCAAATTGATGGTAAAACGGTCTATACTAGCGACGATGCACTGAAATTAGGCTGGATTCCCGATTGGATTGCAATTATCGGCAGTGGTTATATTGGCTTAGAATTTTCTGATATTTATTCGGCCCTGGGGTCGGAAATTACCATGATCGAGGCGCTCGATAATCTCATGCCAGGCTTTGATCGCGATATTGCTAAAATTGCCGAACGAGTTTTAATCAAACCCCGTGATATTGAAACCTACACCGCCACGCTAGCGAAAAGTGTCAAGCCTGGTTCTCCGGTTGTTATTGAACTGGCGGATGCCAAAACCAAGGAAGTAACGGAAGTTCTGGAAGTGGATGCGGCGTTAGTGGCAACGGGACGCATTCCGGCAACGAAAAACATTGGCTTAGATAATCTGGGGGTAGAAACAGATCGTCGCGGTTTTATCCCGACGAACGACCATTTACAAGTCACCGTGAATGGTGAACCGGTTCCCAACTTATGGGCAATTGGGGATGCCACCGGCAAAATGATGTTAGCTCATACTGCTTCGGCACAAGGCATTTCTGCAGTTGAAAATATCTGTGGCGATGAACATATTGTCAATTATCGGGCGATTCCGGCGGCTGCCTTTACCCATCCCGAAATTAGTTATGTCGGGTTAACCGAAGATGCAGCAAAAGCGTTAGGCAAAGAGGAAGGATTTAAAGTAAAATCGGTTCGCACCTACTTCAAAGCCAATTCTAAAGCCCTCGCTGAAGGAGAAGAAGATGGCGTCGCAAAAATTATCTATCGTCAAGATACCGGAGAATTACTCGGGGCACATATTATTGGCATGCACGCTTCCGATTTAATTCAAGAAGCAGCCAACGCGATCGCGTCGGGTCAACCGGTACAAAACTTAGCCTTTAATGTCCACACCCATCCCACCCTTTCTGAAGTGTTAGATGAAGCGTTCAAACGGGCAGAAGTCAAGGCTTAATGATTTTTCCGTGGCATGTCTTGACGTTTTTCTTCGCAGCCAGTCGTGCTAGTCTAGTCTTAGACTAGCCTAAATTTAATCACACCGTTATGAAAACAGTTGGCGCCTATGAAGCAAAAACTCATTTGCCTAAGTTATTAGATGAAGTGGCTGCGGGAGAACAAATTACAATTACTAAACACGGGCACCCTGTTGCTCTGCTAACGCCCCTTCCCAAACCAATCTCTCCTGATGTCTCCACTGTGATTCAAGGATTACGGACGTTACGTCGTGAAATGACATTAGCCGGATTATCAGTCCGACAAATGATTGAAGAAGGAAGACGGTTTTGACTCGTTTTGTTTTAGATTGCTCGGTTGCATTAAGCTGGTGTTTTGAAGATGAAAGCGATCCTTATGCTGATCGGGTCCTTGATTCTTTACAAGAGACAAGCGCGATCGTTCCGCAATTGTGGACGTTAGAAGTAACAAATGTTCTGTTAGTTGCAGAGCGTCGTTCCCGTATTACTCGTGCGCAAACGGGAAGATTAGTGGCGTTACTTCAAGCTTTACCGATTAACACGGATGAGCAAACAGCAATTCGTGCCCTAGAAAGTACTCTTGCCATTGGAAGAATGGAAATGCTCTCCGCCTACGATGCGTCATATCTAGAACTTGCGATCCGTGAGGGACTTCCCCTAGCAACTCTTGATCGTCAATTAGCACAAGCGGCTAGTAACTGCGGTGTTTCTCCGTATTTAATTTAGACAACAATCTGATTAGTCATATTCTGAAAAATTTCTATTGGTAATGCAAATTAGAAGACGACCTCCAAACCCTGCCGTTAATGTTGATACGGTTCGCTACCAAGTGGCATTTCCGAATGATGAACCGCAAAATATTCTCGAAAAAATTGTTTGGCAAAAAGAGAAAGAAGTGGATCGCCAACGGGAAAAACTTCCCTTTCTCCAGTTAGGAAAACAAGTTAAAGAAAATGCTCCACCAGTACGAGATTTTTTGTGGGCTTTGCAGCATGGAAACCGAAATCCCGCATTGATTGCAGAAGTGAAAAAAGCTTCTCCCAGTAAAGGAGTGATTCGAGACAATTTCGATCCAGTGGCTTTAGCTAAAATCTATGAAGACGCAGGGGCAAGTTGTTTGTCGGTTCTCACTGATGTGGAGTTTTTTCAGGGCAGTTTTGAAAATTTAGGCTTAGCCAGAGAGGCAGTTAATCTACCCGTTTTATGTAAGGAATTTATTATTTATCCTTACCAAATTTATCAAGCCCGGCTTGTGGGTGCGGATGCCATCTTATTAATTGTTGCCATCTTAAATGATCAAGATTTGAACTATTTTGTCAAGATTATTAATAGTTTAGGCATGACCCCGTTAGTGGAAGTCCATACCTTAGAAGAGCTCGATCGCGCCCTGAATATAGATGGCATTACCGTGATTGGCATTAATAACCGCAACTTAGAAGACTTCTCTGTCAATCTGCAAACAACGACGACCTTAATTGAGCAACGCCAAGAACAATTAAACCGCAAAGGCATTACCCTCGTTAGTGAATCCGGTTTGCATACCGCTGAAGATCTCAGAAGGGTAGAGCAAGCAGGGGCAAGTGCCGTGTTGATTGGAGAATCCCTACTCGTGAAACCTAATCCTAGCGATGCTATCAGCGCCCTGTATAATTGGTAGGATATAGCAAACCACTTCCCATAACTTGCTCAGTTAACCCTTGGTGTGCCTCCTCTCAAACGTTTATGGAACCGTTACCTCTTCCCTCTCACATCCATTACGAGTTACTGCTACAACTCTTAGAACGACAAACCATCACTGCCACTTATTCTCACCCCACCTTACGGGATCAAACACGACAGCTGATCGTCACCTTGCGTAAGGCACTCGCTCAACAAAAACAAATTGAGGCCATTTGTGAGCAAACCCAGTACCCAGTTGATTATCGCTGGTCGCTGAATCCTGACCCGAAACCAGTGCAATCATTCAGCTGTGATCAATAAGGTGAGATAATATAACCCGCTAACTCCAACCGCTTTTCTCAATTGCCTCCTCACTCAAAGTTAGAGCAGGCGTTGGCATTGAATTCCAAGTTCTGCTTTCATGCTGAGACACCTCAAGTTTTAGAAAGTTGCGCTGAAAGATAACGGAAGGAAGCTTTGCACCGATTACTAGATACAAAGGAGATGCTATGGAAAATAAAGATTTACTCATGATTCCGGGACCCACACCGGTACCGGAGAAGGTTTTACTCGCCCAAGCTAAACACCCCATCGGTCATCGTAGCCCAGAATTTAGCGAAATCATTGGTGAAATTAACGAAAACCTAAAATGGCTTCATCAGACCCAACAAGATGTTTTAACGCTTACTGTCAGTGGCACAGGGGCAATGGAAGCTGGTATTATTAACTTCCTTAGTCCTGGCGATCGCGTTATTGTCGGCTGCAATGGTAAATTTGGCGAACGCTGGGCTGACATGAGCGAAGCCTTTGGCTTACAAACCGAACGTATTACTGCAGAATGGGGAGATGCCCTTGATCCAGAAGTAATCCGCGAGACACTCGAAGCCGATACCAATAAAGAAATTAAAGCGGTTATTGTCACCCATTCCGAAACCTCCACTGGGGTTCTCAACGATTTAGAAACGATTAACCGCCATGTCAAAAATCATGGGGAAGCGTTAATTATCGTTGATGCGGTAACGAGTTTGGGTGCCGTCAGTCTTCCCATTGATGAGTGGGGCTTAGATGTGGTGGCTTCCGGTTCCCAAAAAGGCTACATGATTCCTCCCGGTTTAGGTTTTATTGCGGTCAGTGAGAAAGCCTGGAAAGCGTATGAAACCGCTAAACTACCTAAGTTCTATCTTGATCTAGGAGCTTATCGTAAATCAACTGCTAAAAATAGCACCCCTTACACCCCACCGATTAATCTCATGTTTGGCTTACAAGTTGCCTTAGAGATGATGCGCCAAGAAGGGTTAGAAAATATTTTTGCCCGTCACGAACGCAACACCCTAGCCACCCGGGAAGCAATTCAAGCACTTGGTTTAGCCTTACTAGCTCCCAATAATGCAGCGAGCCGAGCCGTTACCGCTGTTGCACCCACAACGGTAGAAGCGGAAAAAGTGCGTTCGGTCATGAAAAAACAATTTAATATTGCCCTTGCTGGCGGACAAAATGAACTCAAAGGACGCATTTTCCGAATTGGTCACTTGGGATTTGTCAGTGAACGAGATGTGCTAACAGTGATTGGCTCTCTTGAAGCAGCACTCCGAGAATTAGGACATGAAACCATGAGTCCAGGTGCTGGCATTGCGGCAGCAACCCGAATTTTTGCTGAGTCCTAGTTGTCAATTACACCGCAATCGAACATCATGAATCGTTAAGTTGGGTGGATGTGAGAACGCCCAACTTTTTTTCTGGAATTGATTCATCAGTGTCACCAAGCTAGTCACCCTCGACCCCCGAAGTTTCCCACCCTTCCACTCACTGGGATCAGTATTTACCAAACCTTTAGCCCTTTTCGAATCCGAGCGGGGATCGCTAATGTCAAGATTTTATGACATAATGATCCCCCAAGAGGGCATCAACCCGTCAAACCCGAAAAAAAAGCTATTCTACCTCTTGACCTCGCCCAGTGATCATCTGCTAAAACTTTAAATACAGCGCTCTCTACGTCTCGCTCGATTATCTTGTCGTCCTCCAATACCAAAGCTAATGCCAACAGCACGTCCTCCTCTAGAAGAAATGACATTGCGCCAACTCCGGAAAGTCGCGAGTGAATACAGCATCTCTCGTTACAGTCGGATGCGGAAAGCCCAGCTAATAGAAGCCATTAAAAATATTGAACGGCAAAGAAAACAATCTGCTTCACCCGTTCCGGGCTCGGAAACGCAAGAGGTGATGGAGGCAGCCAAATTTGAATTAGGAACCAGTGACAACACAATGAGTGATGATGATTTAACATCAGTGGATGAAGGATTACCGGACTTACCCGGGGGCTATGGTAAGAGTAGGATTGTGATGATGCCTCGGGATCCGGAATGGAGTTATGTTTATTGGGATGTTCCCAATGAACACAAAGAAGAATTGCGTCGCCAGGGGGGACAGCAACTATTATTACGCCTGTATGATGTAACGAACCTTGATCGGGAGGTGCAATATCCCAATAGCGTACAAGAATATCCAGTCGATGAATTAGCCCGAGAATGGTATGTTCCTATTCTCAAAAGCGATCGCGATTATCTCTGTGAAATTGGCTATCGCTGTCCTGATGGCAGCTGGTTAATGTTAGCTCGGTCTGCAACCGTTCACACACCACCTGTTTATCCCTCCGACTGGATAGAAGATCACTTTATTGAAGTTAATTGGGAAGAACAACTCCAATCCATCCCGGAAGAAGAGTTAGCATTACCAGAATCGACAACTTCTCAGGAGCGAAGACAGCGTTTCGGAGATCGCAATTGGCAAATTTACGAAGAAATTTTTGAAATGTCGGACCCCTTAGAAGGAGAAAGACTGGCGGGTTCATTCTATAGTTCTATGCAACCGCGATCAACGACGAGTTCTTATGTTTTTCCTTCGGGGGCGGGTCTGTGGGCTGTGCCTCATCAGACCAAGGAAGACCAAGAAGACATCACGGGTGCGGAAGCAACAACCACACCGCAAGTGGCTTTAGTGGGAGACACTGAATTAAGGATTGCCGGAAAAATGGAACCCGGATCAACGCTTGTGGTCGGAGAAGAACAGATTCAAGCCAACGCTGAAGGGCAATTCCAGTTTCAAGTTTCTTTTGCAAATGGAGTGGCGGAGCAAGCTTTAACTGCCTACTCCCATTATGGTAAGCAAATTTTTTCCATGCAAATGAAATTTGTTCAACCTGAGCAGAGCAGCAATGTTCCTGTTACAGGAAAGACATTTCTACAATGGTCATCCTAGAGAATATCCCTTCCTAGATAGCGTTAAACGCCCGAAAAAAACTAATCGCGTTTTTCGATCACTGAGCGGGGCTGCGCTTCAGTGTTCAGGGAAGGGGTAGGGAAGACAGTCTCAAGTGGATTGTTTGCTGAATAGTAGGTAATAATTGTAGGAGGAATGGTTAGGGTTAGCAACGCGATCACTCCCCCAAGTAAACTCACCCATCGATAAGGGTTGGCTTGAAAAAACCTGCCAGGCAAACTACTCGAATCCATACAAGAAAATAACTGGTAAAAAAAAGTCACTAAATAATTGAGAGAAAGAGAGTCAACATTGCTCCCTGTGCTCTATTTTCTATTCTAATCATTGGCGGCGGCGTCACTGTGTCAAAAACAACAAACTGGCATCAAATCTCACTTAGCGAGAAGAATAAGTTTGTGCCGGTTCTTTAATCCAACGAATATAAAGATGTTTAAACAAGGAACGGAGCACTCTTGGGGCACCAAAATCAATCGCATGCAGTTGGTCGGAGAGTTTCCAATCTTGAACTTGTAGGGCGGCTGGTGTTTTTCGAGGAAACTCAATTTCATTCATCTCTGGACAAAGTCCTTGGCGTAAGGCAGCAGCAATGGTCGGTACTTGTTGGGGATTAACGTTGAGAATTTCGACTAAGGCCCGATCTAAAGCAAAAACGTCCGTAGAAGTGCCTAGTAAGCCTAAGAAGCGAGGTTCCCCTGCACTCGGACCATTTCCTTCATGTCCGATGATACCGTCAATTAGCGTTAAATCTGGCGCGATCGCGTTTGCCGTCTCCACCAACATTTCCCCAAAGCGCTGGCTATCTTTTCCCGCTTCCATGTGCCACCAGGCTTTCATTTTCCCAGGAACACAACCAAACAAGTTTTTCACCCCTAAAGTTAAAGTCAATTGGCTATGAGATTTGACTTTCGGCAAATTAATGACCACATCGGCTGACATCGCTTCTTTGGATAAACGCAGATGGTTAAAGGTTTCGCTAGCGGTTTCATACCGTTTGCCATGAAATTCAACGATTGGAATTTCTAATGCTTCTAAAAAGGGTAAATAACCGTTTGCTTTGGCTACCCCATGGGCACTGCCAAAGGCTGGACTATCCCCAATGAAAGGTTTTCCCCCTGCTGCCTTCACGAGTTTGGCAACACAAGCCACCACTTCGGGACGGGTGATACATTCCTGGGTGGGGCGAGACCCGGTAAGAAAATTAGGCTTTAGTAAAACCTTTGCCTCTGGCTGAACGAAAGTTTCAATACCGCCTAGAGGGGCTAAAACTTCCTCAATCGAGTTTTCTAGGGCTTTCGCTTCGTAAGAAGATGCGGAAATTAAGCTGACGATTGGTGACATACGGAACAATCAAATTTACCAATCATTATGACAAAGACTTTGCCAGGCTTGCGCCACAATATCACTAAGCCATCGTCTTTGAGACGGTTCTAACCAATGGTCATCTGCTAGGACTTCTGCCGTTAGTTCATCTAGGGTTTGCCCTTGCGCACGGGCGATTTGTACGACTCCCGCGATTACAGCGGCAATTAATTCTTCATCAACTGGGTTGGCTTTGAGCGCTTCTATTTCTTCTACTGTCGCTGGGATGGGATAATTCATGGCTGGTTTACAATACACAGTGTTTTCTTTAACAAATAATAAGATTGTTAACTTTTGTTAAACAATTTTAATGTTGAGTATCTGAAAGTTTAGCGTACTTTTAGCGGTTTTAATCGTCAATATATCACAAAAACAATGTTAAAAAAAGCAATCATGGAAGAGATCTTATACACGGAAGTTCCTGTTAGCGATTCAACCTTGGTCTATCATTGGTTACAAGAAACTTGGCAGCTAGACTCAAGTTATAAAAAAACAACGAGACAAGGCGTTAGGTTACAGTTTCCACAAACAACTGGGGAAGTTTCTGTGTTTCTCTGGTCGGTGCAAAATACAACTTATCTCAAAGCTTTTCGTTGGGGTCAATTTCCTGCTGCTTTTGCCCGTCGTTTAGCACAACATCTTAAATATTCTCTAGAAAAAAAATTTCCGCCAGCTTACCCAGAACTGCCAAAAGTTGACCTCTCTCAACACTCTATTTTTTCAGCATTAGCGGAAGCTTATCCGAAAACCGTTCATTTCTTCCAAAAAATTCCCAATGGCGAATCTGCCCTTACCCGGGTTTATTGGTGGGAACAACGCTGGCGCGCTGAAGCTCGTAATCCGAAACAACCGAAAACGGTTATTAAACGAACAACGGCTGAGCAGGAAGCATTCCCCGATTATGATTTAATTTATGTGGGGGGGGCTTTAGGGGTCATCCATGCGGCTGTAATGGCACGACGAGGCTATCGGGTTTTGTTACTAGAACGGCTTCCCTTTGGACGGATGAACCGGGAGTGGAATATTTCTCGCCAAGAGTTTCAGGCTTTGATTGATTTAGGGTTGTTTACGGCTAGTGAGTTTGAAACCCTGATTGCCCGCGAATACAAGGACGGCTTTAACAAGTTCTTTGATGGCAATAATCCGCCTCATCTCAAAGGAGATGTCTTACATACGCCAACTGTCTTAAATATTGCTCTCGACTCGGAAAAACTCTTAGCCCTGTGTGGGGAAAAGCTACAAGCCGCAGGAGGAGAAATTTGGGATGAGACCGAGTTTAGCGAAGCACAAGTAAGTAAAACTGAAGTCACAGTTCACTGTCAATATTTACCCAGTGCAACCCCGAAAAAAGCCGTAGGGCGACTGTTAATTGATGCCATGGGTTCGGCGTCTCCCATTGCTTGGCAACTCAACGGCGATCGCGCATTTGATAGTGTTTGTCCGACCGTCGGCGCTACTGTAAAAAGTGGCTTCCCACCTGGTGTTTGGGATTCTGACTATGGGGATGTTTTAAATTCTCATGGGGATATTTCCCGAGGACGACAACTGATTTGGGAGTTATTTCCTGCTGCCGAAGAAGAACTGACGATTTATCTCTTCCATTATCATCAGGTTCACCCCGATAACCCAGGCTCTTTATTAGAAATGTATGAAGATTTCTTTACAATATTACCAGAGTATCGTCGATGCGACATGGAAGAACTGCAATGGAAAAAAGCGACCTTTGGTTATATTCCCGGTCATTTCAGCGTTGGCGATCGCGATCGCGCTGTGGCGTTTGATCGCTTACTCGCCTTAGGGGATGCTGCCTCCCTCCAATCTCCTCTGGTCTTTACTGGCTTTGGTTCGCTGATTCGTAACCTGGATCGACTGACGACGCTTCTGGATACTGCCCTCAAACATGACCTCTTACAAGCCAAAGACCTCAACCAAGTTCGTGCCTACCAAAGTAATGTTGCCGTCACTTGGCTATTTTCCAAAGGCATGATGGTTCCCACCGGTAAAACCCTGCCTCCGCAACGGATTAACGCCATGTTAAATACCTTTTTTGGCTTACTGGCCAACGAACCCCCTGCGGTTGCCGATACCTTCATTAAAGACCGCGCGGGCTGGCTTTTATTCAACCGTCTTGCCCTGAAAGCAGCTTGGATGAATCCTGCCCTCATTGGTTGGATTTGGGAACAAGCGGGTAGTAAAGACTTTTTCCGCTGGGTCGGTAGCTATCTCAGCTTTACCCTTGATGCCATCATTGGTTTTTTATTCCGAGGTTGGTTTCCGCAGTGGCTGCAAAATAATCAATCTTGGTTAGAAAAAAGGTTTCCAGCACTTTGGTTAAGAGGACTGAGTTTTAGCTATTCTCTGACCAATGGTTTAGGAAAATTGAGCACTCAGGATCCTGACTCTTCAATCTGATGCAAGAGAAAGTTGGGGTGAAAGGGAGTCACTTTCCTTTTTCCCCTTTAAAACTGAACCAGAGAACGAAATCACCCGCAAATAGCCAGTGTTATCGTAAGAAAGGACTGACAACTGCAAAAACAATATGACCGCATCTCCTTCTGTTGAACAGAATACCCGCCCCCAAGAAAATGACTGGCGACTGCTACTCCGTCTTGCCCCCTATGCGACTCGCAATAAACCCCTCCTCATTACATCTTTAAGCTTACTTATTCCCCTATCAATTGCAGGTGCAGTTCAACCCTTAATTATTGGACAAGCGATCTCTTTTTTAAAAGATGAAAAAACCTGGTCATTTTTAGACGGAATGTCTTTCACTCAAGGTTTAAATATTCTCACCGGACTTTTACTACTAACGATTGTCGTCCGGCTCATTTTTAATGCTTTGCAGGGCTATTTAGTGCAGCGTGTGGGGCAAGAAATCACCGCTAATATTCGCAATGATTTATTTAATCATGTCACCTCGCTGGCGGCTAATTTTTTCGACCGCACTCCTGTCGGGCGTTTAGTCACTCGTCTGACGAGTGATGTCGAAGCATTAGGAGATGTTTTCTCAACCGGTGCGGTGGGAATTATTAGTGATATTGTTTATATTATTGTCATTACAATTACGATTTTTACGCTACAGTGGCAGTTAGCAACATTACTGATTTTAATGTTCTTTCCCGTTACTGGGTTAATTATTTATTTTCAAAGAAAGTATCGTAACGCCAACTATCGTTCCCGAGAAGAATTATCGAGTCTCAACTCGATGTTACAAGAAAATGTTGTTGGAATTAATATTGTCCAATTATTCCGACGAGAAAATTTCAATAATGATCTGTTTCGGAAAATTAATCAACGTTATTTAAAAGAAATTAAACAAACGATTTTTTATGAATCGGCAGTTTCTGCCACGTTAGAATGGATTGCACTGATCGCGATCGCGGGCGTTTTAGCATTAGGGGGAATCCTAATTTTAGGGGATAGTTTAAACTTTGGTACGCTATCCGCTTTTATTTTATATGCGCAACGTTTATTTGAGCCTTTGAGACAGTTTGCGGAGAAATTTACTCTTCTCCAAACCGGATTCACTGGGGTTGAACGCATTACTGAATTATTAAGTGAACCCATTGAAATTCGCGATCCAGAAAAACAACAACAAAAAGATTTATCAGCCGTCAGTACCGCAGAAGGTGTGAAAGGAGAAATTCGGTTTGAGAATGTTTCCTTCGCCTATAAAAAAGATGAACCCGTGCTGAAAGACCTAGATTTTCTCATTAAACCCAGTGAAAAAGTGGCGTTAGTGGGTCCGACCGGCGCCGGAAAAAGTTCAATCATTCGGTTACTGTGTCGCCTCTATGAACCGACGTCCGGTCGCATTTTAGTCGATGGAATTGATATTAGAGAATTGCCGCAAAAAGACTTACGTCGGCATATTGGGGTCATTTTGCAAGAGAATTTTCTCTTTGCTGGTGATGTGAAAGATAATATTACGCTGGGTGAACGTTATTCTTTTGAGACGATTAAACAAGCAGCAGCAATGACCAATGTTAATCGCTTTATTGAAGAACTTCCCCAAGGGTACGATACACCCTTAAGAGAAAGAGGCAACAACTTATCGGGAGGGCAAAAACAATTGCTCGCTTTTGCGCGGGTTGCCATTCGCGATCCCCGGGTTCTGGTACTCGATGAAGCAACTGCCAGCTTAGATGTGGGAACAGAGGCGTTAGTGCAAGATGCCTTGAGCCATTTGTTAGAAGAACGCACTGCCATTATTATCGCGCACCGTCTTTCAACCATTCGCGATGTTGATCGGATTTTGGTGTTAAAACAGGGTGAACTCGTTGAGTCGGGAACCCATGACGAATTGATTGCAGAAGGAGGAATGTATTCCAGTTTGTATCAGTTACAAATGATGGGTCAAAGATAAGCAAAAATGGTTGATCTGCTTAACCAGTTATGATCCAAAGCAATGCTGATTTCCTTAACTAGTACTGAGCAAGGTCAAATGCCCTCAAACTCTACGAAAGTTCTAATGACTGGAGCAGCTGGACGGATCGGTTGCTCGTTACGTCAACTTTTAGCTCATGAATATGACTTTCGTTGTCTAGATCAGAAGCCTCTTCCTCATGTGGAGGATATGATAACTGCTGATATCCTGGATTTTCCTGCGGTTTTAACTGCAATGACAGGAGTGGCAGCGGTGATTCACTTAGCCGCCAATCCGAATCCTCAACAACCTTGGTCCGAGGTTTATACCACTGGGATTGCGGGCACTTACTATTACTTCTTGGTTCGGAGATTGACAGAAGAGGGATAAGTAGTTGCTCGATGGAGTGAAAAGAAAATTCCGATGATATGCGATCGCGCCTCGAACTTTACTTCACAGAGAAGGAAAGACTTAAATCCAACCCTTCAGCCAGTACACAATCAGACCCAGATATTCTTTTAGCGCTTGAGTCGTTTGCTTCAGATTCTCAGCACTGGGAAGTAGATTTAAGAGGGTGGCTTGAGGAGTCATTTGTAATTGTTCCCAGTCAAGTTGAGTGACTAAAAAGTCTGTGGGGGCAGGAATCACATCAATTCCTTGTTTTTGAAACACGCGCAGCGATCGCGGCATATGCGAAGCTGAGGTGACCAGAAGTGATTGTTTAATCCCTCGTTTTTCCAAAATTTTCTTGGTATAAAGGGCGTTTTCATAGGTGTTGAGGGCTTGAGTTTCTTCAATAATCGCTGATTCTGGTACGCCAATTTCGATTAATAAATTCTTCATACTATCCGCTTCTGGCGGTGCGTTTTGTAACCAAGTAATTCGTCCGCCAGTGGCAATAATTACGGGGGCTTTTCCTTCTTTATAGAGATGAGCGGCATACAACACACGATCACCAGATTCTGTAATTTCTACAGTATTACGAGGCGGCGTGGGTATGCGTGTTGATCCCCCTAATAAAATGATCGCCTCAGCTTCGGGTAACTCTTCGCTAGAAATTTGTTGCCATTCTAACGATTGCATTACCAAAGAACTCACCCAGGCATTACTTGCCACTAAAATAATCAATAAACTCATTCCCATGGGAATTAATGCCAAGGCAGGACGTTTCCAAGCAATAATCAAACCCACTAGTAAAAAAAGGCTAGTTAATCCTAAAGGATATAAAAAAAGCGGGAGAAGTTTAGATAAAAATAGAAACACGGTTTAACTGTAGTGCGACACGCTAGGGAATAAGGAACAACTCTCTCCTTCATCCAAGCAAGAAGTGCTATATCAACTATTGAGTTTTGCCAACTTGACGTAAGCGGCGAGTTTGTTCTAATAATTCTTCCACATCTTCTTCTGATAAACGCTCAACATAATTAACTTTCACTTCTTCTAATAAATCAATTAACAGTGTTTGCATTCTTTGCAGGGTTTGTTTTCCTTGCATTTCATCTGTTAGTACCTGCGTCAGATTAGTTCCCAACTCTTCAATTAATTTTTCTGCTTCTGGATCTTCTTCAATCGCGCCAATAATTGCATCATAAATGACTTGATAGAGGAGGCTAACAAATTGTTCGGTTAAGCGACTTTCAAAGCGGTCTAATCCTGGAACTTGTCGCATGCCTTGAAAGGCAGGAGAGGTTTCTAACACTTTACTCACGTTGTGGCGAACAATGGCTTCCACATCCGGACGAATTTTGGGTAAGACTTGATAAACAGCTAACTGGACAAATAATTTACTCAGTTCAGCAATTTCGTTTGTATCATTAAGATCGATATATTGACGAGTATTGGCTTCTGAAAGTGCTTTTCTGAGTTCTCCCCGTCGAATGGAACCTTGGACTTGATTAACGAGACGAACAAATACAACTTGGGTAATATCTTCAGCAATACTGGCCACAAACCCTTGCGAAATTTGCCGTTTTACTCCCTCTAGTTCAATTAAATCTGATTGATCCACTCGCACGGTTACAGGAATCACCCTTAACCACCGAAAGATGGGAATAAATAAAAAGACATCATACCAACGCCACAGCATGCCATCAATCCAACGTAAGCCAATATGTCGGCGGTGGATTAAATAGGTTCTCCCAGCAAATTCAACCGCAAATAATATGACAAACGGTAAGTCTAAAAGCCAAAAACGATTAATAAATTCTCCTGTTTCTATATCAATTCCTCGCAAGTAATTGGTATCCATTAAGGTTTCAATTTGTGTCTCGAAGAATTGCAACTGTTTTTGATAGCCATTAGCCATTAAATTCTCTGCTGTCCAAAACTCTTGGAATGCTTTTTCTGCCGAATTAACCGCCATATATTCCCGCATCCGCTCTTTAATTGTTTCTAGCGTACCGGTTTTATTGGCAACTTCAAAGGGATTGTTTTGAATAATTTGGATACTTTGCTGACGTAAATCTTCTAAAATGCGTTGGGTTTGATAAGATTCTAAACCGGTTTTTGTAACTTGTTGTTTTAAAATTTCAACCGTTTGTAAATATTGTTCCGTTTCCGGATGCGGTTCAATCCCTTTAACATAGTCGTATCCTTGAGCAAGGAGCGGGGCTTGTTCGAGGAAAGAGTCAGGAATTTGGCGATAGGCCGAGATTAAACTAGGAATATATTGTTCAATAAAGTCTGATTGAGGAATGTAGTTTAAGCCTTGAACAATCAGCCGAAATTCTTTGAGATAAAAGTTCCGCAAGGGAATATAACTAATATCAAAAAAAACCAGACCGAGGTTAAATAGGGCAATAAATGCCATAACTTGTTCAAAGCGTATAACCCATTTGTTCTTTTTTTTATACCTTTTACTCGTTTTTTGTTGAAGTTCTTGGTGAGCGGTCATTGGTTATTCGTCATTAGTCATTAGTTATTCGTCATTGGGAAATCGGCAAGAGTTCCCCCCCCTCCTTGATCCCTTGGTCACCTCTTCTCCAGAAGAAATTGATCGCAAACATCTACTCCGTTTTAATCACTCCTTCTTGTTGGGCTGTTTTTGCAACGGCTTCGGCAACAGCAGTAACGACTCGGGGGTCGAAAACGGAGGGAATGATATAGTTGGCACAGAGCTCGCTGGGAGAAATGAGGGACGCGATCGCGCTGGCTGCTTGCAGACACATCTGAGCGGTAATCACAGAAGCGCGACAATTTAAAGCCCCACGAAACACGCCGGGGAATGCCAAGACATTATTAATTTGATTGGGATAATCACTCCGTCCAGTAGCACATACTGCCACTTGATCACTAATCAATTCCGGCTGAATTTCAGGAATCGGGTTGGACATCGCCATAATAATGGGATCGCGGTGCATTGAGCTTACCATCTCTGGCGTGACAATACCAGGGACACTGACGCCAATAAAAATGTCTGCCGATTGCATGGCATCTGCTAACGATCCACCCTCGACAGCGGCAAATTCTTCTTTTTCTGGGGTCAAATCAGAGCGATTTTTACTCACAATTCCTCTCGAATCGCAAAGCATAATTTTTTCGGATTTTGCCCCGGCATCTTTTAATAAACGCCCGATCGCGATTCCAGCCGCCCCCGCGCCATTAATGACAATCTTCACTTCCGCAAGGGTTTTATCGACTAACTTGAGGGCGTTAAACAGGGCAGCTAACACCACAATCGCGGTTCCATGTTGGTCATCATGAAACACCGGAATATCTAAGGCTTCCCGCAACCGCTGTTCAATTTCAAAGCAACGAGGGGCACTGATATCTTCTAAGTTAATTCCGCCAAATACAGGCGCAATTTGCTTAACGGTAGTGATGATTGCTTGAGTATCTTGGGTATCTAAGCAAATGGGAAAGGCATCGAGATTAGCAAACTCTTTAAATAACAAGGCTTTTCCTTCCATAACCGGTAAAGCCCCTGCTGCACCTAAATTCCCTAACCCTAAAACAGCACTGCCATCCGTTACTACCGCAACCGTATTCCCTTTCATGGTTAAGGAAAAAACCTTTTCCGGTTGATCGGCGATGAGGCGACAGACTCGACCGACGCCCGGGGTATACGCCATGGCTAAATCTCTTTGTGAGTGGACGGGAATGCGACTCTGAATAGAAATTTTCCCCCCTTCATGCAAGGCGATTGTACGATCGCAGACACTGACAATTTTAAGGTCAGGAATGCTGCGTAAGCCTTGGACAATAGCTTCCCCATGTTCTTCACTGTAAGCATCGACAATTAAGTGGCGTTGAATTGTCTCCCGCGTTTCGGCTTCGACGACAATATCACCAATTTTGCCTCGCAGTTGGGTAATTGTATTAGTAATTTGCGCCAACATTGCGGGTTTGCCCTGAGGTGCATTGAGTGGAACATTAGGATAAGACAATTGAATGGCAAGACTGTGACTGGCATTGGGAGTCAGTTTGACTAGATTATCATTGGTGATTGTTTCTTTGTTATTGGTCATTCCTCATTATTTCGTTAAATTTATGGAATTCGTTTAGGCAAAAGGGTAAAGGAAGTCACTATCTCCTTTCATCCGGTTGCCTCTGCTTTTAATTCCCTCACTGATTTTTGATCACTGCTCTAGCACTGCAATTTCCTGAATGCGCCAAGACTGATTTTCGCGCACTACATCATAACGTACTTTTAAGGTGGAATCGTAGGATTCTGATTGAATCGGCTGACCATTGCGGTAAAGCTTTGCCACTTCCCGCACAGTGGCTGTAATTTCCCCTTCGTTGGGATTATCCGCCGGATAAGATAGACTCTCAATGCTAACACTGTGGCGAAACTGCTGATAGGAATTATTTTGTTTAAAGACTCGAGCCCGATATTGCCAGGATGCCAGTAAGGGATCCGTTAAAATTGCATTCAGAGCTTCGATGCGGTGTTCTGGGCCTAAGGCTTGCGCTTTACTGCTTAACCAAGTACGAATCACTTCCTCAGCGCGATCGCGATTTAAAATCGGAGAATTTGTTGAATTTTGAGGCAAAACAGAATTAGGAACCGGAACCGGAGAAGTATTGAGTTCTAAGGCTAACGGTGGGGCTTGCACTCCTGTTGTCTGACGACCCGGCGCGAACCGTGACCACAACGCACTCACCCCTCGATATAAACCGAAGCTAACGAGCGCGATCGCGCTTAATCCCACCCCCGTCACCACTAATAAGGCGGTCATTCGTGAAGCTTTTGAGGAAAACCGTGACGATCGTTTTGCACGGGAGTGACGGCGTTTTTGCCAAGCGGATTGTTCTTCTTGGGAGGGCGCTATCTCCCCGCCTTCACGAACCGGAGATGGTGAATTAGCAGCTTCTGTATTGGTCAAGAAATGAGCAGGGATGTTTTCATTTTTCTTCTCTATCGGTTCAGTTTCGCTATTTTGGAAAGATTCAAGGGTTTGTTGCACCCACTCACTGGCAAAATAATCTTTCAGCGCTGCCGATTGATCGGCTAGATCTAAAAACTTAGGAAACAACACTGACTGCAGCCACTCTTCCGCATAATTGCATAACCCTAACAGCAAATCGGGGGGATCACCTGCTTCTGCGGCATAGTTTTGGATTTGCGCGATCGCTTCAGTTTCTTCGCTCTTTTCTACTGAATGCAGTGCCGCCTCCGTCTCTCCCAATAAAAGGGCACAAATTGATTCTTCTAAGTAAACATCAGCGCGATTTCCCTTTCGCTCATGTTCTTGTTCTAAGCGTTGCAAAAATTGTTTCCCTTTGCGAATATAATGAGGTTCTAGATAAGCAAAGCCTCGCGCAATTCCAGCACAAGCTGCCAAATAAGTTGCCACTGAAGATCTTTGGGCTTCTTTGGCAAATAATTCTTCTTGTTCTTGAGCTGTCAAATATTCTCGAATTTGCTGAACAAAGTGCAGAAATTCATCTACATTTAAACCTGACTCATCTGGAATTTCACCATCAATGCCACCGCGCTGGATGAACATGTCCTGTAACAGAGTAATTCCTTTCGCAACCGCTTGTCCATCAGAATCACGCTGAGAAAGCAACTCAAAAATACGATAAGGAGAAAGTTTATTCAATTCACTCGTCATTTCTTGACGTAATTCCGGAAAGAGATCCCAATTCACCAAGATCTCTTTTCCTCTTGCCACTGCTTCTGCTGCTGCTTCGTACTGCTCTTGTCGCCATAACTCACGCCCTAACTCCCAGCAAGAGAGGGCGACCGTTAAAATCAAATCTCTTTCCATGGCTGCTGGCAGCCCTTGCTCTTGGCTCATCAGAGCCTGATCGGGATTCGCTAAAAGCCACTCTCCTAAACTGCGGACTCGCTGGTATTCCCCAAGTTCATATAAGAGTGACAACGCTCCTACTAATTGCTGAGGGGTTTCCACTTCTAATTTCGGCGTGTCAAAACCAGTTACTACGGCTTCTTCGGCACTCTCCAGATCAGGTAAAGTAATGGTTTCTTCCGCTTCTATGTCATCTATGTCATAAGTAGTGAGTAGATAATTCGCATCATACTCACTGCGTTGTTCAGGATCCGATAAAACTTGATACGCCCAGTCGAGTAGCTCTTGACGAGCATCGAGTGTCCCCTGAGTGTACTCCGAATGAGGAGTTTGGCGAAGCCTATCCTGATAAGCCTGCTCAATTTGGTCAGCAGTGGCTTGTAAAGGCAGACCAATAATCCGGTAATAGTCGAGCGGAATGCGCACGGTTTACTTCCCCAGTGTTGAGCGGTTACATTAACATTTAGTTAAGAGAGAAATCTCAGACAAATGAGCTATCCCCTTACTTTAAGTAAACAAGATATCTAATGACAATTTGATTTTAATCGTTGTCCAAATGAATGATACCCGGTTTGTTAAGCAAATTTCCTCTGAATCGCTTTATTAATCTACGATTGCATCGTAGATTAATCGTCCCACTGGTGATAAAATGAATCAAGTCTTGCATGGGAGACAATGCAGTCAAAATCAAGCCCAGCCTTAAAGAATTTTCCATTTTTTCCATGCTTTTGACCGCCAACCCTTTGGAAATTGAATCCCCAGAGCGGAAGGGCGGTGAATTTGGTACCTGTGGAACACGGGGCAAAGCCTATCGCCAGAAGATAAGACCAAAAAGGCTCTCACTTGGAGGCACTTCTTTGGGTAGGAAACTTCACTCATATCGCAGAGTGCGATTGAGTGTAGGTAGTTCACTCATTTCAAATCATATAAAATCTATGGTCGCTGAACGAACTTTACCCACCTTTCAACCGCAACGCGCACAAATTAATCGTGAACAAGGCTTAATTCTCTATGAGGATATGACCCTCGGACGCTTATTTGAAGATAAGTGTGCCGAAATGTACTATCGCGGCAAAATGTTTGGCTTTGTTCACCTTTATAACGGTCAAGAAGCTGTTTCTACTGGCGTGATTAAAGCCATGCGCCAAGACGAAGACTATGTCGCAAGTACCTACCGTGACCACGTTCATGCGCTCAGTGCTGGTGTTCCCCCAAAAGAAGTGATGGCAGAACTCTTTGGTAAGGAAACCGGCTGTAGTAAAGGGCGTGGCGGATCCATGCACTTGTTTTCGGAAGCTCACAACTTATTAGGCGGATATGCGTTTGTTGCTGAGGGAATTCCAGTTGCAACTGGGGTGGCGTTTCAAAGCAAATATCGCCGGGAAGTGCTGGGTGATCCCAATGCCGATCAAGTAACGGCTTGCTTTTTCGGCGATGGGGCTACTAACAACGGTCAGTTCTTTGAATGCTTGAATATGGCTGCTTTATGGAACTTACCGATTTTGTTTGTGGTCGAAAATAACAAATGGGCAATTGGTATGGCTCACGATCGCGCGACCTCCCAACCGGAAATTTATAAAAAAGCCAGCGTCTTTGGCATGGAAGGTGTGGAAGTCGATGGCATGGACGTTTTAGCGGTACGTTCCGTTGCCGAAGCAGCCATTGCTCGCGCGCGCGCCGGAGAAGGTCCCACCTTAATTGAAGCACTAACTTACCGTTTTCGCGGTCACTCTCTTGCCGATCCCGATGAGCTTCGTCCTTCAGAAGAAAAAGATACTTGGTTTGCTCGAGATCCAATCAAGAAATTAGGTGCTTATTTGGTAGAACAAGAATTGGCAACTCAACAAGAACTTTCTGAGATTGAAAACAGGGTGCAAACTGAAATTGACGAAGCAGTAGAGTACGCTGAAAATAGCCCTGAACCTGATCCAAAAGAGTTACGTCGCTATATCTTTGCCGAGGACGATTAAGGTGATGAAGTGGGCTCCAGGAAATTGCTCCTGGGGCTAATTTTGCGGATCAGGAATACATTTCTTTTTAGATTTCCCAACCTCCGCTAGGTTCGGTGAAAAGTTAGGCAACCTCACTCTTAAAATCTGCGTCATCGTAAACAATACTTAATCCCTTAATGTTTATGAACGCGACGCTGAAATTTTTTCTCTCTCTGACAGCAACCATGGGATTGACTACCCTTGGGGCAATTTCCTACCCTCAACCGGCAGCGAGTCAAGTGACGCCGCAGCCGTGGGGGTCGGTTGGTCTTGAAGATAGTGATATTAGTTATGCCATAGGCGCGCGTTGGTTTGATTTTGGCGTTGAACTCGGCGGTCGTGAAGATGGGGCAACTGGGGTTGATCTACTCAAGTTTGTTTCCTTTCCCGTTGTTTCTCCCTATCTTGGTCTTGGCTTTTATTCGGATGCAGAAGATGACATTGCCATTTCTGGTGGGTTACAAGTGCAGCCGCCAGGTAATATTTTCGTTGGGGCTGGCTATCATTCAGTGCGGGGTGTCAATGGACAGCTAGGAATCAAGTTCTAACGCTACCCTAGAGAGAAATACCGCAACTTGTCGAACCTTAGCGATGAAATATAACTATTTCCTCTTTGACACTGAAGAAAACGGACGCAAATCATTTATTCTTCCGGGGGCGAAACCTCACTACACCCCTGATCGCCCCGGAAACGTTCAACATATTTTCCTTGACCTCGTTTTAGATATTCCCAACCAATCGTTTCAGGGCAGTAGTACCCTTACCCTCAAACCAGTGCAGTCGGGGTTAACGCACCTTACCCTTGATGCAGAAGATTTAACCATCGAAAGGGTACAAATCAACCAAGTTAGCCAGCCCTTTCACTACGACGGGAAACAGCTACAAGTCCAACTCCTGCAACCCACAACCTTTGACTCGATTGACTTAGTGATTCACTATCGGGTTGATCATCCACAACGGGGACTGTATTTTATTCAACCGGACCAAGATTATCCGGATAAACCCACTCAAGTGTGGACCCAAGGAGAAGACGAAGATTCTCGCTTCTGGTTTCCCTGTTTTGACTATCCCGGACAACTTGCCACTTCCGAAGTGCGAGTAGAAGTTCCCAAACCTTATGTGGCGGTTTCCAATGGGGAGTTAGTCGCCACTGAAGATAAAGGGGAAACAACCATTTATCACTGGCGACAAAACCAAGTCCATCCCACTTATCTCATGACCCTGGCGGTGGGAGATTTCGCAAAAATTGAAGATCACTGGCATAATCTTCCAGTTGAATATTATGTCGAGAAAGGACAGGAAGCTGATGCCAAACGGACCATGGGCAAAACGCCCCAAATGATTGAGTTTTTCTCAAAACAGTTTGGTTATTCCTATCCTTACCCGAAATATGCCCAAGTTTGTGTCGCGGACTTCATTTTTGGGGGAATGGAAAATACTTCCACCACCCTGCTGACTGACCGTTGCTTATTAGATGAACGGGCGATGCTAGACAAACAACGGGCAGAAAGTTTAGTTGCCCATGAACTTGCTCATCAATGGTTTGGCGATTTACTCGTGATTAAGCATTGGTCTCATGCTTGGATCAAGGAAGGGATGGCATCTTATTCAGAAGTGCTGTGGACCGAACAAGACTATAGTCAAGATGAGGCAACCTACTACATCTTGAACGAAGCCAGAAGTTATCTCAATGAAGACTCTTCCCGCTATCGTCGTCCGATTGTAACGAATATTTATCGGGAAGCCATCGAACTCTATGACCGTCACCTTTACGAAAAAGGGGCGTGTGTTTATCATATGATCCGGGGGGAACTGGGAGAAGAAGGCTTTACCCAAGCGATCCATAACTTTGTGCAGAAAAATGCCCACCGCACTGTGGAGACGGTGGATTTACTCCGCGCGATCGATGAAGTCACCGGACGGAATCTCTCTCCGCTATTTGACCAATATGTGTTCCGGGGTGGACATCCAGACTTTAAAGTTAGCTATAGCTGGGATGCACAGAATCAGTTAGCTCAACTCACCGTTACTCAAACTCAAGGCAAAACGGATAAAGATGTAACGGAAAATGAGTTATTTGATCTCAAAATTCCAGTGGGCTTTGGTTATGTGTCAGACGCGGGAGACGTTTGTTTTGAAACTATGTCTTTCCATCTCCACGAAAAAGAACATAATTTTTATGTTCCTTTACCCCAACAACCCCAGTTCATTAGCTTTGACCAAGGGAACTATCATCTCAAAACTGTCACTTTAGAGTATCCTACTGAAGAACTGAAAACCCAACTGAAATCTGACCCGGATGTAACCTCCCGTATTTATGCCGCAGAAGCATTAGGGAAAAAGGGGGGCTTGGAAGTCATTAAAGCCCTTGCCGAAAGTCTCACCCAAGATCCCTTTTGGGGAGTCCGAGTGGAAGTCGCCAAACAGTTAGGAAAAATTAAATTACAGCAAGCGATTCCGGAGTTAATCACAGGCTTAAAAGATGAACACCCCAAAGTACGGCGAACGGTTTTAGAAGGGTTAGCCAATTTCAAAACCGAAGACAGTTATCAAGCGGTGAAAGCCGTGGCGCAGCAAGGAGACCCCAGTTATTATACGGAAGCAACCGCTTTCAAAATGCTAGGAAAAATGGCGACGGGAAACCTCAAGGATAAAGAAGCAGAAGCCATTGCATTATTCCGGGAAGGTTTAGACAATCGTATGGGTTGGAATGAAGTGGTTCGTAGCGGGGTAATCGGTGGACTGTCTGAGATGAAGACATCACAAACAGCAATGGAAATGATTCTACCGTATACTTATGCTGGCGTTCCCCAAGCTTTGCGTTTAGCTGCTATTCGCGCCTTGGGGACCGTTTCTACCGGTCAAGAACAAGCCCAAGTAGAAGCGATTTTAGAACAATTAGATGCGCTTTCTGGAGAAAGTTTCTTCCTCACTCAAGTCTCTGTGGTGACAGCATTAAAACAAATGCAAACCTCACAAGCCATTTCCATCTTGCAGACGCTTGCCGAACAAACCCCCGATGGACGGGTTCGTCGCATGGCAGAAGAAGCAGTGAAGACGGTTCAGGGAAACTTGGGATCAGATCAAGCAATGAAGGAATTACGAGAAGAGTTTGAGCGTCTCAAACAAGATAATCAAGATTTGATGAGTCGTTTAGCCAAGCTAGAGGCACAACAACCGAAAAATAGTGAAAGCTAATCCCTAATCATCAGAGGAGAATACACCGCTGATTACACTCTCCCGCTAAACGCTTCGCGTTATAACGGGAGATTACAACAAAGCTGACTTTGACAAGACTCGTCTCACGAAAGTAAAGACTTCATCTCCCCAAGCCTTATCGAAGTGCGGAGGTCTAGCCCTGCCGTTGCTGTAGGCTTGACAAGACCAGGCAATTTTACTACTGCTCTCTTACTACTTTAGATAGATTTTGTCAAAGGTTGCGCAAAAAAAAGTTGCAAAATGTAAAAAAGTTGTTACATTGTAACCAACAGCTATTGAAGAGGCATTAGAATTATGGTTTCTGGATTATTTCCTCAACCCGCTTCGTTTAAAGAGAAATCTCGCGTTTATGATCTCAAAAGTCGTCTCGATTGGGGCGAACCTGCTTTAACAATTATTGATGTGCGTGACCGTGCTTCCTTCAACGAAGCCCATATCATGGGGGCAATTTCTTTCCCTAGCGACGAGTTAGTTGCTCGGGCTGAAGCCAGTTTAGAGCGCGATCGCGACATCTACATCTATTCTGACACTGACGAAGAAACTGCAGATGCCGCTGCACTCCTAAGAGAAGCCGGTTTTGAGCGTGTTGCCGAATTAACCGGTGGTTTAGGCGCCTGGAAAGCAGCAGAATATCCCGTAGAAGCTACTTCCAGCGCTGCCTAATTTTTCTTAGATCACCAATTTATCTCTCTCTAGACTAGAATAACACTTTTTCCCGCCTGACCAGGTGGGTTTTTTTGTGGTTATTACTGAGAGCAATGTAGCACAGTGACATTATACAATTGAGGTTAAAAACAACATCAGCGTTATTTCTGTTGTTTGTCCGACAGAAACGAAGCAATCATCAATGGACGTTTTTGCTAATTTTATTGTCAGTAGTTTTGTTTTTATATTAGGAGCTGCAATTGGCAGTTTTTTAAATGTTGTTGTCTATCGCATTCCTGCCCATTTATCATTACTTTATCCGCCATCACGTTGTCCGGTTTGTAAACATAAATTGGGTAAAACAGAAAATGTTCCGATTGTGGGTTGGCTCTGGTTACGTGGAAAATGTCGTCACTGTAAAACCTCAATTTCTGCTCGTTATCCCCTTATTGAAACGGTCACTGCTCTATTGTTTGTTATCGTTTATCTTCAGTTTGGATTTAGCCTTGCAACGCTTGCCTACTGGGCACTTTTAAGTTGGCTTTTAGCCTTATCCCTGATTGATTTTGATACGATGACATTGCCCAACCCGCTGACTCAATCGGGACTCCTGGTTGGCTTAGGGTATCAAGTCGTTAGGGGTTGGAAGGGCGAGAGTTTAAACACTACCGTTTCGGAACAGTTGATGCTGGGAATTGTAGGTGCGGTCTTAGGAATTTGGCTATTTGATGTCATTACTATTGTTGCCTCCGGCATCCTGGGACAAACGGCAATGGGAGGGGGAGATGCGAAACTTGCGGCAATGATGGGAGCTTGGTTAGGTTGGAAACTGTTGTTAGTGAGCTGTTTTCTGGCTTGTGTTGTCGGTGCGGTGATTGGCAGTGGCGCGATCGCGCTGGGGATTCTTAGTAGACAGCAGCCAATGCCCTTTGGTCCATTTTTAGCGTTAGGCGGCGCGATCGCGATTTTTTATGGGGAAAGGCTGATTGCTACTTATGTGAATGTGTTCTTTCCGACTTTTTAGTCGATTACCCTTCCTGATAGCAACTATGCCCAGCCCGCGCGATCCATAATTTTAACCGCTAAGGGATTATTGCTTCCCAGTTGAGACACATTCACCTGATCTTCCTTAAAATCGCCAAAGCGAGCAATGACCGGATCTAGCGGAACATTTGGCACTACAGGATACTCACTATTACTTTGAGCAAAAATAGCTTGCGCCGGCGGGCTCACTAAATATTCCAAGAAACGGATTGCGCCCTCACGATTTGGGGCTGTATTAATTACGCCACCCCCGCTAACATTAACATGAGTGCCGCGTCCCTCTTGGTTCGGGAAGAAAACACCAATCCTGTCAAAAATTGCCGGATTACTAGCAGAACGACCCGGTGCAAAGCGAGCAAAGTAATACGTGTTCGCCACTGCCAGATCAGCAATTCCAGAGGCAGCCGCTTTAATTTGATCCATATCGCCACCACGAGGCGGACGTGCCATGTTTTCAACAATTCCTCTGCACCATTGTTCTGTTGCTTCTTCCCCTAAGTTGGCAATGAGAGAAGCGACTAGAGACTGATTATAGACATTGTTAGAAGAGCGAATCGCAATGCGATCGCGCCATTTAGAAGACGCTAAATCTTCATAGGTCGATAACTCTGAGGGATCAACCTGAGTTTTGTTATATAAAATCACTCGTGCTCGTTTCGTCAAGCTAAACCACAAACCATCGGGATGACGGAGATTTTCGGGAATACTCCCCTCTAAAATCGGAGAAGACACTGGGGCAAAAATACCCGCTTCTTCTGCCCGCCACAAACGAGCAGCATCCACTGTAACTAAGAGATCAGCCGGACTATTGCGTCCTTCATTTTTAATTCGGGAAATTAGTTCATCGGCATTTCCTTCCAAAATATTGACTCGAATCCCGGTTTGATCCGTGAAATTTTTATAGAGAAGTTCATCTGTATCGTAATGACGTGAGGAGTAAAGATTAATCTCTCCATTTTGAGCATAACTCGGTTTCGTTTGAACAAGCTGGCTGACTGTAGCAGCAGCGGTTGCAGTTCCCGCACCAATAAAAAATCGTCTCGTAAATTTCATTGATTAAGTCAGTACTGATAAACATCAACTGAAAAATTATTGCATCTAATGACGGAATCCACAAGTAGACCGGTGCCAGAGGGAAAGAAGCAAGGAGTAAGAACAATTAGAAGCAAAAATTATCCTTTTTCCTTGAACCTTATAAGCTTCTGTTATATCCAGACTTGAGCAGGAAAAAT
>CAZAYV010000001.1:40706-66121 GCA_964489465.1 uncultured Dactylococcopsis sp.
AAAAGGATGAGTGTCAGATCATGTTGCGAGGGTCAAAGTCGATCCCTTAAACTTAAAAGGCAATTTTTATAATTGATAATCTTTCTTATTCAGTTATGATTCTCTGTATAGATCATGTTTTAACCTCAGAAGAGTTACACGCTATTCACTCCTCCCTTAATAACGCCGAATTTGTAGACGGTAAGCTTACTGCGGGCTGGCATGCCAAACAAGTCAAAGAAAACCAGCAACTATCAACAAAGGATAAAGTTGCCAAATCCGTGAAAGAAACCGTGACCAAAGGGCTTTATCGGAGTCAGTTATTTCGGATGGCAGTTAAGCCCAAAAATATTCGTTCGCCCCTGATTAGTCGCTACGAAACGGGAATGTCTTATGGCACTCATGTCGATAATGCTTTAATGGGTCAGGGTAGCGATTTAATGCGGTCTGATGTTTCTTTTACCCTGTTTCTCAATTCTCCAGAAGAATACGAAGGGGGAGAATTGGTCATGGAAACGACACAGGGAGAACAGTCCTTTAAACTTAACGCTGGGGCAATGATTACCTATCCTTCTACAACCTTACATCGGGTCGAACCGGTAACGAAGGGAGTCCGTTTAGTGGCGGTCAGTTGGGTGCAAAGTTTGATTCGTGACCCAAATGAACGTGAGATTTTGTTTGATTTAGAAACAACCCGTCAAGCCATTTTTTCTAAATATGGTAAAACCAAGGAATTTGATTTAATTGCGAAAAGTTGCGCCAATTTATTACGAAAATGGACAGAATTTTAGAATTTGAGAAGATTTTTAACGAAAAGATGACTCCAGATGCTTTATCTAAAAAGCAGTGCTTTCCTGTTTTCAGCTAGTACAATTAACTGAGTTTTCTGAATGAAAACACTCTGTTTAAGCTCTGAAAAACTAATGTCTCGCGTTAAATGACTTTTTTTACCCTTTGGAAGATATATTATAACAACTTATTTTCAGTAGTAACCATCATTTTTTAGGGATGTATTTTCTCCTTAGAACGTCTCTCATAAGAGGGAGGGAAAAGGCATTAAGTTTCATTAAATTGGAATTAATCGCGAAGCAAGATGAGCGAAAAATCGAGAGTCAATTATGAATAGCTATACTTTAGCCGTAACGCCAGAATTGCTGAGCGTCGAGCAATTTAACTTGGTTTACAACGCATTTTCTCTAACCATCGCAGCAATGTTAGCCGCTGCTTTGTTTTTCTTTAATAGTAAGCAGTTAGTAGGTCCTCGCTATCGAATTGCTGTGATCATTTCCGGCTTAATTGTTAGTATTGCGGCCTATCACTATTTCCGCATTTTCAATAGCTGGGAAGCTGCCTATGTCCTCGAAGACGGCGGCTACGTTGCTAGCGGGCAAATGTTCAATGACGCCTATCGGTATGTGGACTGGCTGTTAACGGTTCCTTTACTGTTGATTGAAGCAGTAGCGGTTCTCGGTTTACCTAAGCAAACCTCACGCCCTCTGTTTATTAAGTTAGCCGTGGCAGCCGTGTTAATGATTGCCACCGGCTATCCGGGTGAAGTCGCTGAAACCATTCAAGGACGCGCCATTTGGGGAGCAGTCAGTACCGTTCCTTTTGCTTACATCCTCTTTGTCCTCTGGTTTGAACTCAAAGGCGCCATTATGGGTCAGTCGGAGCAAGTGCAAACCCTAATTTCAGGAATGCGTTGGTTACTTCTCGCTTCTTGGGGTGTTTATCCCATTGCCTACCTCCTCCCAGAAATTGGAATTACCGGACCAGTGGCAATCGTCAGTGTCCAAATTGGTTATACGATCGCTGATTTGCTGGCAAAACCGGTATTTGGTTTACTTGCGTTCTCCATTGCTCGTATTAAGTCTCAAGAAGAGGTCCAAGCAGGAAACGGTAGTGGGTCAGGATATGACAAAACTACTCAAACCTCTGTCTCAGGGACAACAGCAACGGTGTAACGTTTACACTCTCTAGTTAAGAATTAGGCAAGGGGATTGATTCCTCTTGTCTTTTTTGATCGTTGCCGGTAAAGCCATCAGCTACTGAAAAAGGAAACCTAACTACAAATGAGATAGCCAGGTTGGCAATTTATTAACAGTTAAATATGAATTATAACGGGTCTTTCTTAAAACTTCCTGAGAGAGTTTCTGAGACAATCAAACCTTAAAATGTGTTGCTGATCAAAATTGCTAGCGTGGAGAGAACAGATAGAAAGAGTAAGAGAGTGATGACTCGGATTTTTTTAGCAATCGCAGCAATTTTAGCCGGCACCTCAGTTGCAGCTGGAGCATTTGCTAGTCATGCCCTCAACGATCAGCTGAGTGAAAGGGCACTGGAAATTTTTGAGACTGGGGCTAAATACCAAATGTATCATGCTTTAGCATTGCTCGTAGTCGCATTGCTATTGAGTCGTGCTGAGGCATCGCAGACACCGCTAATCGCTGCCGGTTCCGCCTTTATCTTGGGGATAGTCATTTTTTCAGGTAGTTTATACGCCCTCAGCTTGACAGGAATCAAAGGGTTAGGTGCTATTACTCCCCTAGGAGGTGCAACATTTCTGATCGGTTGGGGTTGCCTTACCATTGCCGCTTTCGCATTTAAATAAATGATTGGCTGATCATAACGAAGCGTTCAAAGTTAAGGTGAAAACTTGTCTGTTATTTTATATACTTATACAATTAAATTGCTAGATAGTTATTAAAACTGTTTAGGCTCTGGTGTGATTGACGTGACCTCGTAAGATAAAGAACCATTATGACAACCCTTCCAACTCTTCAGATTGGTAACCATATCCCCCGCTACCCCATCATTCAAGGTGGAATGGGAATTAGAATTTCCGGTGCGCGTTTAGCGAGTGCTGTCGCCAATGCTGGCGGTATCGGCATTATCTCTGCTGTTGCCTTGGGGTTTGGTTCCTCCTATTTTGATCCCAAGCAACGCGGGAAAAGAAACATCTTTGAAGCGAATCGTTTAGCCTTAATCGATGAATTACAAAAAGCCCGTCAACTGAGTTCAGAGGGCATTATCGGCATTAACTCGATGGTTGCCGGACAAGACCATGAAACTATAGTGAAGACAGCAGCGGCAAATGGCGCAAATTTAATTGTTGCTGGGGCAGGATTACCGATGCATTTACCCGAATATACCCGTGATTATCCAGATGTTGCCTTGGTTCCTATTATTTCGAGTACAAGAGCGGCAAAAGTGATTTGTCGCAAATGGCAACGTCAACATGGGCGCTTACCGGATGCCTTTGTGGTGGAAAATCCCAACTCGGCTGGGGGTCATTTAGGGGCGAAAAAAGAGGAGTTAGGAGAACCGAATCTCAGTGCAGAACAAGTGATTCCCGAATTAATTGCTTATCTGCGAGAAGACTTGCAAGTGGAAATCCCTGTGATTGCTGCGGGTGGCATTTGGGATCGCTCGGATATTGATCGCGCTTTGAGGTTAGGGGCAAGTGGCGTCCAAATGGGAACCCGTTTTATTACAACGGATGAATGCGATGCGGATTGGAAATATAAAGCATATCATCGTGATGCAAAACCAGAAGATGTGGTGATTGTTCCCTCACCGGTTGGACTTCCGGGACGAGCATTAAAGAATTCCTTCGCGGAAAAAGCGATGGCGCAAGCCCCGGATTTAGACAAACGTTGTTTTGGCAGTTGTCTGCAAGTTTGTAGCTGTCGCGATCGCGCTGAACACTATTGTATTGCCCGGGCTTTAGATAAAGCCGCTCGTGGGGATGTAGACAATGGACTAATCTTTGCTGGCAGTAATGCTGGGCGTGCTGAGCGAATTACCCCAGTTGCCGAATTAATGGCAGAATTGGTGGGTTAAGAGAGAGGGAACGGTATAATACAACGAACGGTTTGATGTATCAACAGCTTCAAGATGACCGGTTGGTTACCCTAGATTAACCCCATCGCCCAGGACCAATGCTGATTAGTGCCGATTTAAACCTTCCTTTTTCCCGCTCTCTCGTGTATAGAACTTATCGCGATCGGCTAGTTGAGTTAGTCCCCTATATACCCAATATTCGAGCCGTTGAAATCAAATCCCGTCGTCAAGAGAATGAGCAGCTTTTCTGCACCAATATTTGGCATGGGGGCGGCAAAATTCCGTTAGCCTTCAGAGCCGTGATGGGGGAAGCAATGCTTTCTTGGACTGAATATGACATCTGGGATGAATCAAACTTTACACTGGAGTGGCGCATTGAAACCCATGCCTTCACAGAAGCCGTTTTTTGCGCGGGGAAGAACTGCTTCCTTGGCAATAATGAGCAGACTATCATCGAGACGCGAGGAGAGATGAAAATCGATCCAGGGCAAATTAAAGGATTTCCGCCGTCTTTTCGGGATAAAATTGCTAGGATAACCGAAAATTTTTTAGGGAAAACGATTGTCCCTAACCTCATCCAAATGAGCAAGGGAGTGCATCATTATCTGGAACAAACAGCAACGAACTGAATCTCTGAAATGGATTAATTCATGCGACACATAGATGAAAGAGAAATACCCTCTTCCTGTCTCCCCAATCAATCTGTAGCAAACATTGATCAATTTTTAGATGAGTTCCCTAGATATGGTCACGCTTCACTAGAATCACCCCAATGCTGAAACCCTTGACTTAAATCCAGTGTCCAACTTTGCCCTGAGGAATAACTAGTTGCTTCTACTTGCGGTTCGGCTGTAATTTCACCAATAATGCTCGCTCCATTACCCAATTTTTGCTGTAATTGCTGTGCTGAATGTCTCGGCAGGGTTAACACTAGCTCAAAATCTTCTCCCCCGTAGAGCGTCCATTGCAAGGCTTGATTTCGAGAAACCCATTTTGATAGGGCTTTGGGCGTAGGAAGCGAGTCTAAATCAATGTTGGCTCCCACGTGGCTGGCGCGACAAAGTTGTAAAATTGCATCAGCTAAACCATCACTGCTATCCATACCAGCAACACGAAATTCCGGTAACACTTCCCCCAGCAAGGGCAATACATCTAGCCGGGGTTTCGGACGTTGGTGCGCGTGAATCAGACGCTGGCAACTCACTGTATCGAGTTCAGATTGCCGTTCTGGGTGTAATAATAACTCTAACCCTGCCCGAGATGCGCCGTGTTCTCCCGTCACTAAAATCACATCTCCCACCTGAGCATCCTGACGCCGAATCACTCGCTGCGGTTCCACTTTGCCAACAGCAGTAATCGCAATCGTAACCAGGGAAGACCGGGTGACATCTCCTCCCCACAGTACCGTTTGGTATTGCTGTAAACACTCACTTAAGCCTTGATAGAGACGTTCCACCCAAGCCACTGGCACGGTCTTCGGTAAACTTAAGCCAACCGTAATCCCCCGAGGCGTTGCTCCCATCGCCGCTAAATCGGATAAATTAGCAGCAACGGCACGCCAACCCACATCTTCGGCGGCTGTCGTATGAATCTCGGGTTGCGCCATGCCATCGCTAAAATGAACGCCATCCACAAGCACATCAGTGGTGACAACCAAAGACTGATCGCCACTCCAATCCACCACCGCCGCATCATCCCCCACGATCTGCGGCGGACAAAAGCGATGCAGTTTGGCTAGTAGTCCTTGTTCCCCCAAATCAGCAACGGTCATCCCTCCTTCTGCCTTTGCTGGAGAAGCTTGTGGATGACCGTTGGTCAAATTAGCTTCTCGTGTCATCGTCGCTTGTCGCAGCGGTTTGAGAAGCATCTTGGGGACGTTGTAAGTTTTCAATACCACTGACAACCCGGGCGGAGATAATTTGATCGCCTTCTTGCATATCTTCTAGAATTTCATCTCCTTCCACGGTGTAACCAAAGATGGCATACCGTCCATCCATAAAGTTAAATCCGGGTGGGGTTAATTCCGTATCAAACTTAAAGAAGAAGAACTGGGACGATCCGCCATTAGGATCTCCGCTGGGACGCGCGATCGCGACAGCACCATTGGCAGAGAAGGGCAAGACAGGCTGATCTTGATAGCGACCAATTTCTTCGAGGGTTGCGCCATAAACTGGCTTCTCATCGCCTCTAACTAAAATTTCTAAGGGAATTGAGCGATATTCTCCCGTTTCCGGGTCAACAAACCCTTGTTCCGGTCCTGGAGGATCACCGGTTTGCACCGCAAAGTCATTGACCCGATTCACCTCTAAGCCATCATAAAAGCCGCGATCCACTAAATCAATGAAGTTGCCGGCTGTCACGGGCGCACTATAACCATCCACAACCACCGTTAAATTGCCTTTATTGGTTTCTACTTCCACGGTAGCTCGTCCTTTCAGTTGGGGGAGATCCGCATATTCTTCCGGTACGGAAAACGGAAACTCTTCCACAAATAAGGCTTCGAGAGCGTCGAGTTGTTGGAGAACATCACGACGAGTCTGCCAAATTGCTTCTAGTTCACGCTGATCAACGACTTCTCGCAATTCGTTAACGTTTTCCTTAATTTCCGGTAGCAAAGCTTGTGCTTTTTCCCGATTTTGTTCAGGAATATCGGCTAAGAGCTCATCGGTTTTAGAATTGAGAACACGACTGGCGTTTTTGAGATCTTTCTTAATGGGACCCCACCGTTTACCGCGGAGTTGTAAGCCAATATCTTCAATACTATCCTGTAGTTTTCGCGCTGGATAATTATCAAAGGGAAGGGAGTAACGGAGTAAAGCGGTAGGATCAGTAATCGCCTCCCCTTGCGCCAGGACGCTTTCCCGCTTCTGTTGCTGTTGCTCTTGAGAATCTCCTCCCCAGAAGTTCCACCACGCCCCACTGAGTCCGACTGATAAACTCAGCAATAAAAGGGTAATAATACTGGTTCTAGCTAGAAGGCGTAATTTTTCTAGCCATTTTGACGGTTTTAGCATACTTAAATTTTGTTTTTTTTTTAGGAGAACATCTAAACCTTAATTTACACGCTTGTTGCACTTACCATCAAACCGCGCCTCATAATCCTAATACAAGTCGCGCGATCGTAAAGTAAATTAAGACCCCAAGGACATCTACAGCGGTGGTAATAAAGGGGGCAGACATCAAGGCGGGATCTAATCCCAATCCGCGAAAGAGAAAGGGCAAAGCCGAACCAGCAACCGAAGCTAACAGCGCGATCGCGATCAAACTACCGCCAACGGCTAGGGAAACCATCAGATTCCCTTGTAACCAAAATGACCACAGAGTGGCAACAGATCCCAAAATTGTTCCTAACAACACGCCTGCCATCGCTTCTCGAATAATGACATAGCCGGCACCAAGGGAACGAATTTCATCCGTATTTAAGCCGCGAATCACAACCGTTGAAGACTGGGCACCGACATTGCCGCCCGTTCCGGTTAACAGAGGGATAAACGCCGCTAAGGTCACCACCTGTTGTAGGATCGCTTCGTGAGATTGAATAATGCTTCCGGTTACGGTATTCGTCAGGAGTAAGACAAACAACCAAACCACTCGCTTACGCGCCACGGCTAAGAGGTTCGTTTGGAAGTAGTTATCGCCATCGGATTGCACCCCACCCAAGGTATAAATATCCTCAGTCGTCTCCTGTTCCAGAATATCCATCACATCATCAACCGTGACCACCCCCACCAAACGCTGTTCTCGATCTACCACCGGAATCGCTAGTAAATCATACCGTTGAATCAATCGCGCCACTTCTTCTTGGTCGGTATCGGTATAAACCGACACCACTTCCCGAGTGACAATTTCTGCCAGGGAAACGTCTGGATCGGCTAAGACTAAATCCCGCAACGAAACAATGCCAGTCAGGTGACGGGAGGCATCTGTAACGTAGAGATAATAAATAATCTCTGATGCATTCGCTAACTTCCGGATCCGTTCCAAAGCTTGACCTACCGTGAGATTATCTTTCAGGGAGATATACTCTGGGGTCATAATCCGCCCTGCGGTATCTTCCTGATAGCCCAGGAGTAACGCCGTACTTTTACGCTCTTTCGGGCTCATTTGCGCCAGTAAGCGACGCACCACTTTCGCGGGCAGCTCATCAAAGAGGCGGGCGCGATCGTCCGGTGACATCTGATCGACAATTTCAATCACTTCTTGACGCTTAAACTCCTCAATTAGCGCTTGTTGAACGCTGGAGTCGAGATGTTCGTAAACGTCAATGGCTTCAGTTTTGGAAAGTAGACGAAACGCGATCGCCTGCATGGATTCTGGCAGGTTCTCGATTGCCTCAGCGATATCCACTGCTTTCACAGGTACAAGCAGGGATTTGGCTCCTTCTAGGTTGCCATTTTCTAGCAACATTTCCAGTTGATTTTTCACCAACTGCGGAATTTCGCTATGGTGGGTGTTTTCTAGGGAAGAAAGAGGTTCAGTCAAAGCTACTTTCTCATTAGCGATCCGATCATATTCACTATATTAGGTCGGGGCACAAATCGTTTCTCTCGGTAGATGTCATTTTTTGATTTTTTTGGCAAGTTGTGATTGGTAGGAAATAAAAAGCTTTGACCCTGAATCAAGCGTTCAAAATATTAAATCAGGTTCACATTGATTGTTTTAGCCAAAATTTAGTTGTAAATTCAGTACATTCAAGGAGGTAATGATGACCCAATCTAGTGACGCCACTAATCAAACTAATCAAACTAACGTATCTGAAACGAGCTCCATTGAAGTCAGTGATCGCACCAATTCTCTAGTAGAGCAAAATTTACCGGATGCCCCAGAATCAGTGAGAAATGAAACGAAACAGCTCATTGAAGCCATGACGCGCAAAGCGCAGTCTGAAACCCAAAAGGCAGGAGAATATGCGAAAGAAAATTATCTAGAAGCGGTTCGTAACGTTCGCACTGAGGTGGAAAAACTCAACTTCGATCCCGAACGAATTGAAGAGTCTGTTAAGTTAATGCAGATGGATGCGGAGAAAAATTGGGAGTCTTTAGTTAAGGAGATTGAGGGGTTTGGCAATCGTCTCAATGAAGCAGCACAAGCGGCATGGTCGATTTTAACGGCACCTCATCACTCAACGACTGGGGATCAATCCGATTCTTCTTCTCAGTCCTAGTTTTTCCTTGCAAGTGCGGCACAATTCAAACTCAATCCCCCGCCTTAAGGCGGGTGGAAAATGATCCATCCTATGGTTTACTGATTGACCCCCATTTGTTGCGCCTCTTGCTGAGCAATTTCTTGCTTGAGAACAGAGAGGGCTTGTGTAAATTGCGGATCATCAAGAGTACCAATTTTACCGCGATCGCGCTGCAGTTCTTTTTGTTGTGCTTCACTCATTTCTGAAACCACATCCGGTTTAATGCCTTCTTCATTGATATCGCGTCCATCTGGGGTTAAATATTTGGCTACCGTAATCGCCACACCTGAACCATCTCCTAACCCTCGCACCGACTGCACCAGCCCTTTGCCAAAGGTTTGTGTCCCCACAATTACGGCTCGATTTTGATCTTGCAAAGCGCCTGAAAGAATTTCACTCGCACTGGCTGAACCGCCATCCACCAATACCACCAAAGGCTTATCAGTCAGGGCATTGCCTTGCGCTTTTTGGCGTTCCACTTCCCCTTGGCGATCCACAGTGGAAACAATTTTCCCTTCATCGAGCCACATCCGAGCAATTTCTATACTGGCATACAACAATCCCCCTGGATTGGAGCGCAAATCTAAAACGTAGCCTTCGACATTTTTCGTTTCCATGTCTTTGATGGCGCTACGCATTTCTTCGCTGGCATTGGTACTAAACTGATTGAGACGAATATAACCAATGGGTTCCCCTTGCGGTGTTTCATGTAAGCGCGCTCGTACAGGGTGGACTTCAATCCGTGCCCTTGTAATTTGATAATCTACTTCTCGGTCTTGACGTTGAATGGTCAATGTCACGTCAGAACCGGGTTTTCCCCGAATTAAGCTCACTGCTTCACTCAATTCCATACCTTTTGTACTTTGACCATCAATGGCAATGATCAAATCTCGGGCTAAAATTCCTGCTTCATAAGCGGGTGTATCTTCAATGGGAGAAATCACGCGAATATACTCCGTTTCTTCATCCAGAGCAATTTGAATCCCTACCCCCGTCAGCTCTCCTGAGGTGTCAATTTGCAAGTTTTTAAACTCTTCCGGCTCCATGAAACGGGTATAGGGATCGTTGAGCTGGTCAAGCATCTTATGAATTGCATCATAAGCCGCTTCTTTATCTTCATAGGTGCGATCTAAATATTCCTGTCGCACGGCTCGCCAATCCACTTGATTAAAGGTAGCATCAACATACTGGCGATTCACAATCTGCCACACTTCATCAACCAGCTCTTTCGGACTTTCTTGGAAAAAAGCTTGACTTTGTGATAAATGAAGCCCCGCACCAGTGACAGCAACGGTGGTCAACATGGCTGCAGTCGCCCCAAGAACTAATCCACGTTTTCTCATAACCATATGTTTAGGGGAATTGATTGTACCAATAAAAAATATGAAGGGTTACGCCTACCCTAGCACAGGTTTTCCGGAGTGCTGGTAAAGAAAAATATTTCGCAAATTTCATTCGGTGCGGTAACTTTAAATTGAATTAAATAAATTCATTACTAACTTGGAGAAAAAATTATGACCTCCACTTATTCTCCTGTTGATATCAAAGGTCGCAGACTCGCTCTTAAGCAACAACGACAGCTCAAAATTATTCAAGCTTGCTGGCGTTTTCTCTTTGTTTCCAGTTTAATGGGGGTGCTGATTTGGGTAACTCTTCTCTCAAAATTGGTTCTTCGTCAACCGCAACAAGTTGAAATTGAAGGCAATCAGTACCTCAGTAGTGAAGCGATTAAAGGGATGGTACAAGAAACCACATCCCAATCCATTCTGACCTTAACCCCGGATGAAATTAAGGAAATTCTGCAAAATCGAGCGCCCATTGAACAAGTGACAGTGAATCGAGAACTCTATCCCCCTCGAGTCAGCATTGCAGTGACTGAACACCAACCGGTTGCCCTCACCGTTCCCAACCCTAGCGGAATTCATCCCCAAGAGAAAGGATATCTTGCTGCTAACGGTACCTGGATGCCTGCTGAGAGTTATCGTTCTGATGCCTTTCCCCCTCCTTCCCTCAAAGTAATTGGTTATCAGCCTCAATATCAGTTGCAATGGACAAAAATTTACCCCCAATTCCAAGCGTTACCGATGACAATTCATGCTGTTAACTGGCAAGATCCAACGAACCTAATTTTAGAAACAGAGCTGGGTCAAGTTCATCTCGGTGGAAATATGGAAACGCTTCCCAAACAACTCCAGATATTAGCAAAACTCAAGAACCTTCCCCAAAAACAGCCCCTGAATCAGATGCGCTACATTAATTTAAAAAACCCCGACTTTATCGTGATTGAGCTCGTTTCTGACTGAAAAAAATCAATGAAAAATAATAAATAATAGAATTTTCTTGACGATCTAAGTGTCGATTAACCTTATAATATTCTTGAAAATGTTTTGACCGGTAAGGTTTAAGCTAAGCTAATAGCAATAATCAATAAAGGTTAATCATTCTATTTTTATTTCTATAAATAAATTATACCCAGAAGACCAGTCTGACGAGCCTTCTCAGTAATTTCCCGTTTCAGCAATGACTATTGAAGATCAAAAAAATCCCACTCAACATCCCCTTTCTATGAACGTGTCCAGTGATGATAATCATTCCTTTAATGACGATTTCAACTTAGATGAACTACTGAACTCATCCTACAGTGATGATCCGAAACCGACTAAAGAACAACTAAGGAGCGACAATATCGTGCCGGGAAATGTGGCAAGAATCAAAGTAATTGGTGTGGGCGGTGCCGGTTGTAATGCAGTCAACCGCATGATTGCCAGTGATGTCGTTGGGGTGGAATTCTGGGCAATTAATACGGATGCTCAAGCCCTCTCCCGAGCCAGTGCGCCCAATCGCCTGCAAGTTGGAGAAAAGCTGACACGAGGGTTAGGAGCAGGGGGGAACCCCTCCATTGGTCAAAAAGCGGCAGAAGAATCGCGAGATGAAATTTCCAGTGCCCTTGAAAATACGGATCTTGCCTTTATTACGGCTGGTATGGGTGGCGGAACCGGCACCGGTGCAGCTCCTATTGTTGCAGAAGTCGCCAAAGAAATGGGATGTTTAACAGTTGGTGTTGTGACACGCCCTTTTACCTTTGAAGGACGCCGACGCACCAGCCAATCTGAAGAAGGGATTTCTGCGCTACAAACCCGGGTTGATACGCTGATCATCATTCCCAATAATAAGCTCTTATCGGTAATTGATGAACAAACGCCGGTGCAAGATGCGTTTCGGGTGGCTGACGATATCCTCCGCCAAGGGGTGCAAGGAATTTCCGATATTATTACGATTCCAGGTTTAGTCAATGTAGACTTTGCTGATGTCCGTGCGGTCATGGCCGATGCTGGCTCAGCATTGATGGGCATTGGAACAGCTTCTGGCAAATCGCGAGCAGCCGAAGCAGCGACCGGTGCCATTTCTTCTCCCCTCCTCGAGTCTTCGATTCAGGGGGCAAAAGGAGTTGTCTTTAATATTACAGGTGGAAGTGATTTGACCCTCCATGAAGTGAATACTGCTGCGGAAACCATTTACGATAATGTTGACCCCAATGCCAATATTATCTTCGGGGCAGTCATTGACGATGAAAAAATGGAAGGAGAAATCAGGATTACGGTGATTGCCACGGGCTTTTCTGGAGAAGAATCCAGCAAAGCTCAGAAGAAAGAGACAACCAAAGGAACGTCCCAAACTAAAAACCCGACTCCCATGACGTCAAAAACAAAATCAACAGAGAAATCGCAAGGAGAAAGTAAAGGATTAGATATTCCGGAATTTTTACAACGCCGTCGTCGTCGCTAAAAGGAGATGCAAGTGAAGTGTCCAACTGCTTTAACGATCGCGGGATCTGATAGTGGGGGGGGAGCTGGGATTCAAGCGGATTTACGAACCTTTGCCTTTCAGCAAGTTCATGGCACCTGTGCAATTACTTGTGTGACCGCTCAAAATACAGTCGGGGTCCAACGGGTTGATCCATTACCTCCCGAAGCGGTATGTGCCCAAATTGAGTCGGTGATAGAGGATATTGGTGTGCAAGGAATAAAAACGGGAATGTTGCTCAATGCCGGGATTATTCAAGCCGTGAGACGCATGATTGAAACCTATCAGTTACAATCTTTGCTGATTCTTGATCCAGTGATGGTTTCTCGCACGGGTGCCCAGCTTCTGGATGATTCGGCAGTCGAGCAGTTAAAACAACTCGTCCCGTTGGCAGCGCTTGTCACACCAAACCGTTACGAAGCCCAAATATTAAGTGGGCTAGAAATTAACACCGTTGATGAGATGAAATCAGCAGCGGAAATCATTTGGGGTCAAGGCGCAAAGGCGGTTTTGGTCAAAGGAGGGGCGATGTCAGGAGAAGCCAGAGGGGTAGATATTTGGTTTGATGGCGAACAATTTGACCTTTTGCCAGCGAAACCGGTCGAGACGAAAAACAACCATGGTACTGGGTGCACCCTTTCGGCAGCGATCGCGGCTCAAATTGCTTTAGGTAAAGATCTCAAAACAGCAATCCCCATCGCAAAGGAATATCTCACCACTGCCTTAGAATTTGCTCTAGACTTAGGAGCAGGGAATGGACCGGTGGGACACTTTTTCCCACTCCAACGTCAATAAGAATTGTCAAGTGGAAAAATTATGACCTCAAATTCTCGTTCTCAAGGGATGACCTCCTCCCCTCCCCATCAAAATACCCCCACGGTTCCCATGTCGGTTTATCGGGAACTGGCAGGAGAATTACAAGCCACTCAAAAACAATTGGATGGTTTAAGGCAAGAGAATCAGCATTTACAGCAGGAAAATCAAACGTTACGCTTAGAAATTAAAAAACTGGTGCAGTCCGTCCAAAAATTAGACAATGCCATTAATAACTGGGAGCAAGCGTTCTCCTCCCCGCCCACAGCAATGACCCTGAACAAAGGAGAAAATCGCAATGCTTCTCCCTCGCAAGAGCATTGGTACACTCATCAATCTCCCCCCGATCCGGCGCAGCAGAAAACCCACCATCAGGAACAAGAAATTAATGGCTGGTTTATCATTGCCACCCTCATTATGATTATTTTTACCTTTTCCGGTATTGGATTTATGGTGGCGCGTCCCTTAATGAATCAATCGGGTCAGAATTAATAATGAAGGGAAGACGGTGACCCGTGACCAATGACTAATGACCAATAACAAAGAGAGTATGGGAAAAATTCACGCCTTACGAGGAACGAGAGATATCTTGCCAGAAGAAGTGAGTTACTGGCAAGAAGTGGAAACGGTTGCCAAGGAAATTTTCACCAGGGCGGCTTATACCGAAATTCGTCCGCCGATTTTTGAACAAACGGCGTTGTTTGAACGGGGGATCGGAGAAGCCACCGATGTAGTAAGCAAAGAAATGTATACGTTTCGTGATCGCGGTGATCGCAGCTGTACCCTCAGACCAGAAGGCACTGCGGGTGTGGTCCGGGCGTTTATTGAAAATGGACTCCACAACCAAGGGGTACAACGCTTATGGTATGCCGGTCCCATGTTTCGTTATGAGCGCCCCCAAGCCGGGCGACAACGGCAATTTCACCAAATTGGACTCGAATTAATTGGCTCTCCCTCGCCCGTTGCGGATGTCGAAGCGATCGCGCTGGCAACGGATATTTTAGAAACCCTCGGTTTAAAACACCTCAGCTTGCAACTGAATTCAGTGGGGGATACGGACGACCGAGAACGCTATCGCACTGCCCTGGTTGAGTATTTGACCTCCTACAAAGACAAACTGGATGCCGATTCTCAAGATCGCCTCACCCGTAACCCCCTGCGAATTCTCGATAGTAAAAATGAACAAACCCAAGCCATTCTCCAAGATGCCCCGCGCCTCATCGATCATTTAGGAGAAGCCTCGCGCCAGCACTTTGAACAAGTCCAAGCCCAGTTAAAAGAGTTGGGCATTGATTACACCCTGAACACAAATTTAGTCCGCGGTTTAGATTACTACACCCACACGGCCTTTGAAATTCAATCGGCGGACCTTGGGGCACAAGCAACGGTTTGTGGCGGTGGCCGCTATGATGGCTTAATTGCTGAACTCGGCGGTAATGAAACCCCAGCGATGGGGTGGGCAATTGGCATGGAACGCTTGATTTTGCTCTTGAAACAACTGAAAACAGTGCCTGATCCAGAATTAGACTTTTATGTGGTCTCTCGCGGTGATCGCGCCCCTGCACAAGCCTTAACCATTGCTCAACAACTGCGTCACCAGGGCTGGCGCGTAGAATTAGATCTCAGCGGCAGTCAAATTAAAAAACAATTTAAACGCGCTGATCGCAATGGTGCGATCGCCTGTTTAATTTTAGGGGATACTGAAGTTGAACAAGGTACAGTTAACTTAAAATGGATGGCAACGCAAGAACAAACTGTCATGGAACAGCAGGAACTGCTTGCCAACAATGAGCAACTCCGTCAGCAAATTTTGCAAGTTAAGAACCGGAACTAGCTGGAAACCATCATGATGGAAAACTGGGAATTTTTCCTGCAAAAAGTCGGTGAGGAAAACTGGTTGAGCATTGATTCTCGGCAACCGGAATTTCCCAACGGGCGATATGGGATTGCCGCCCGTGCTGCCCATCGCCCAAAAGAATTGATTGAAGTCGATATCAGTACTCGTAATAATCTTCGGACCAGAGAAAGAGTCCACAAGCACCAACACACTTGTCAGCTTGATGAAACTGGGTTTGCCATTTTAGTGGCGGAAATAGAACTGACTCCCGGCTTGTGGGAAATTCAGTGTCGAGGGGATATTCTCTCTGCTTTGATGGGAGAAGATTGGCAAGTTACCCTTTTATTGCGCGTCACTTTGGGGTTAGAAAAAGCGACCGCTCATTTCCAACCCGCAGCTGCCCAACCCTTAGCACTCCCGACTGAGGTTGCCGAAACCGATTCAGAACAAGACTTAAATCAGCTTCGATCTCGTTTAATTGATGATGCCGATCAGATGCTGCAGGAAGTGATTGATGATCTGTTTCCTCGGGTGACTCCCTCTCCTCATCTTGATTCTCTCCCCTCGAACAGCGACTATTCCCTCCATTTAGATGAAGAAATCCTGATTGCCCAAACCACCAAACCGATTATTATCTCTGGACAAATCACGACCCAGCAGCAACCGCCTCATCCCCAATTACGTCTCAATATTTCTCTGCGCGATCCCAGAACAGGCGAGATAGTCGCAGCATTCTCCCCTCGCCTTCGCGAGCAAAGTTTTCCTCTTACCTTCTGCTACTCCCTCAGCGTTCCCCCGGCTTGCGAAAGTTATCTCCTTGAAGGAGAAGTGACCCTTGGCGAAGATATGCCTCGAAAACAAGGAAAAATATTCGCCTCTCAAGGGTTTACCGTGAGTGCGAAATGGGAAAACCTACAACCGTTTCTGATTGGAGTTATTACTACCGCTACCGTTTCCCATCCACCAGCCCCCTTATCGCCTTTAAATCCTCAGCAACCTCAAGAGACTGCTTCTTATACTTCTCGCTGGCAAGGTGTCTTTCCACCCAAATTATCAACGCAATCGAGAAAGAAGAAGAAAACGCCTCCTGTCCTTCCCAACCTTCCGAATACAATGGGATCGAAGTCCAAATTAACGAAACCCAAAGAATATGTTTGGTCAAAACCCAGTCCCAAAAATGATGCTTCTCCTACTGCACAATGGGAATTAATTCCTGAAATTGTGATTATTCCTAGGGAGGAGACAGAGCTATGATCGAGAACTGGACAAAAGAATTTTTTGCTTTCTGTGATGCCATCAACCAAGAAATCGAAGAGGTTTGTGTAGAGATGGAACAATGGGCTGCAGAGTTTCCTCACACTCTTGATGAAGCGGTGCAGGAAGTAGAAACGACCCTAACTGAAGAACTAGAACTATTTTGGCAAGACTGCGAAGAAATTTGGGATTGGTTTGAGTCCGATTTTGATTGGTCAGAAGAAGAGGATCATGACAGCGAATTTGTGATTACCTCGAAAGTGACTCCCGATCAAAATACGCATCCGGCGTGTCAGGGCTGTCGTCATTATCATGGCTATGTTTATGGCGGCAATCTCTTTGTTTGTGGGATGCACCCCTATGGTTGGGAAGATGAAAATTGTCCAGATTGGGAAAGAGAATGACAAGAAGAAGGAAGGTCTGGGGGATTTCGGCCCTAGGTGTAGGGTTTAGAATTGATTTAGGGGAGAAATTACTCTTGAGTATTTCCGATTGCCCCAAAAACCAGGAAGGAATAATTAAGGAGACAATATTTGCTTGACAATCGAGATGTTGTGATTGAATGGTTAGAAAGAAATGTTCCGAGTGCCCGCGTTCAACATATTTTGGGAGTTGAACAAATGGCAAAAGAATTAGCCCGGTTACATCAAGCCAATGAAGAGAAAGCCCAAATTGCAGGGCTAATGCATGATTTAGCGAAATACTTTCCCGCCGATAAACTGTTAACCTTGGCGCAGGAAAAATCAATTCCCATTGATAGGATTTGTGCGGTGCGTCCTCACTTGTTACACGCCGATGTGAGTGCGATTGTTGCCAAAGAAACCTTTGCTGTAAAAGATGAAGAAATTTTAAGCGCGATCGCGCAACATACCTTGGGCAATGCCGAAATGTCCAAAACCAGTTGCATTGTCTTTGTCGCCGATAAATTAGAACCCAACCGCGGCGACACCCCAGAATTGAAGGCAATGCGCGAAGCCACCGGGGAAAATCTCTATCGCGGTGTTTATCAAGTCTGTGACCTTGCCATCAAAAAACTAATTCAAAAGGGACGTCCCATCCACCCGCGAACAGTGGCCACTCGGAACTGGGCAATGCAAGCGCAAAAATGTTAACGCCTCTGTATCATTGAATCCCGATCAAAAACAATCCACGCTATCTTGGTGGTAAGTTCAAGTTAGTCGCTATTGTAAGACTCAGCAAACCTTCAAACGTATTTCATGAATCATCAGGCTAATTCTAATCCTACTTCCCCGAACACTCCGACCTTGGCTGCTGCAGAAAAATTGGCTTGGACCATCGCGCACGCTGCGGATAGCCGGAAAGCAGGAGATATTGTGCTTTTAGAAGTGGTGGATGTCTCGTACCTTGCTGATTACTTTGTCATTGGCACAGGTTATTCTCGGACCCAAGTGAAAGCCATCTCTGATGCTATCCAAGACGCTGTTGAACAGCAATGGCATTCGACGCCAGTACGCATAGAAGGACAAAAGGAACGGAACTGGATTTTACTAGATTATGGCGATGTCATTGCTCATATTTTGCTACCTGAAGAACGAGAATTTTACGGTATTGAAGCGTTTTGGGGACACGCTAAACGGATTGACTTTGAAACGGTCCAACAAGCAGAAGCAGGTTAATCCCCATGAGAGATTTATCGACATCTCAGCCTTGTCCGGTTCCACCCGAACAACTCCCTCTCAATGAATATGACCAATTAAAAACGGCTTGGCCCTTTCGTTGGGTGACGTTGACTCGCGCGGCTTATATTCGGAAACTTTTGTGGACATGGGGTTGGGGCTGGATTCTGGCAGCCCCCCTCACCGCTGGCAGCTTTCCCCTGGAGACGCATCCCTGGGAATTTATTTGTTGTAGTGCTTTAGGGGGCAGTTTATTAGTTGTCTTTATGGTGGTGAGACTTTATTTAGGATGGTCTTATATTCGGACGCGTTTAAACAAAGCAGAGATTCCCTATGAAGAGTCAGGCTGGTACGATGGACAAACTTGGGAAAAGCCGGAACCGGTTTTAGAGCGTGATCGACTTGTGGTGTCTTATCAAATACAGCCCATCTTTCAACGTTTGCAGATGACGGGTGTTATCTTGATTATTCTAAGCGCGATCGATATTTTGGCTTGGCGACTTCTCACTCATTTTTTCTAAATTGATCAATCATTTATGAACAAAAAACGGACGCAAACCCCAGAAGTGGAAGTTCATCTCCTGCGAGAAGGAATTATCGAATCTCTCCATCAAGTCCATGCCCTCGTCTGTGATGACCGAGGACGTATTTTATCTTTTGCCGGTCATTGTGAAACAGCTTCGTTCATTCGTTCCGCTTTAAAGCCCTTTCAAGCCCTACCAACGGTAAAGAGTGGTGCTTTTGAACAGTTTCAACTCACAGACAAAGACCTCGCCATCATGTGCAGTTCCCATCAAGGAACGGTGCAACAAGCCCGACAAGTATTTAATATTCTCTGGCGTGCTGATATTGAACCCACTGCTTTACAGTGTCCAATTCCATCGGGAAAACGCAGTCCTCTCGAACATAACTGTTCGGGGAAGCATGCTGGAATGCTTGCTGCTTGCCAACAGTATGGTTGGCCCCTCAGCCAGTATTTGCGTCATCGTAGTCCGATCCAAGAATTGATTCTCAAAGGGGTCGGCGAACTCTTACAGATGCCGGGTGCCGAGTTTATTGGGGTTCAAGATGATTGTGGTGCCCCCACCTATTTTATGCAACTGTCGCAAATGGCAACCCTTTACGCTCATTTATCTTCGGGAGATGACCTTTATTTAGAACGGATTAGTCGGGCGATGACCCATTATCCAGAAATGGTTGCAGGAGAAGGGTCCTTTGATACGGAGTTAATGAAAGCCACGAATGGGGAAATCGTTAGTAAATCGGGTGCGGAAGGGGTACAGTGTATTGGTCGCATTGGGGAAGGAATGGGTTTAGCCATCAAAGCCCTCGATGGTTCAAAACGAGCAAAATATGCCACTGCCATTCATCTGTTGATGCAAATGGGTTGGATTAGTCCGAGCATATCCGAAAATTTGGCGGAAAAGTTTATGAGTTTTGATGAACATAAGCGCTTAGAGGTCATTGGTGAGTTGACGTTTGTTTAAAGGGAGTGATTATTGCAACTCCTGCATTTCTGCTTGTACATCCTGTTTCAACTGGGGATTAGATTGAACCTCAGTCGTGATGTTATTAAATTCTGAGACGGTTAACCCCTGTTGCTGAACGATATTTTTGGAGCGGTTACAATAGTCAACAATGAGGGATTGGGCCTCGGTGGGGAGGTCTTGATAGCTTGGCTCACGGTTACAAGCAATACTGGGAACCTCTTGGGAATTTAAGACGGTTTGAATATCCTGCAATGCCCTTTGGCGTAAGGGCTCAATTTCTAGTAGGGCTTGTGCATAATTCCTTAAAGTATTTTCATCGTAATTTTGTGCTTGTGCAATGAGGCGAATCTGAAATGTAGGATGATCAAAGATTTTATTACTAACAATATCGAGTCCACTTGCTGTCAAGAGCCAAGTTCCTGTCAAGAAGGTAACTTTAATTAAGTTTAAGGAAGAGAGTCTCATAGTTGGGTCGTTTATTGATTGAAATTAACTTGTTATTCAGCAGAGCGTTATTTTCTTGGATAAGAGACGATAAGAAAAATTTAAAAGTTTCAGCAGTTTAGTTAATCAATTAATAGAGTATAAATAATTACATCTAATTTAAAGAATTGACAGAGTTAGACTCAATTCATGATCTTATTTTTTCGGTAGTCTTAGAATTCAAACTCAGTAATTAACGTAATTTTATCATTAGAATTTTTACTAGGAATGTATTTTTTGAGTCAAAAGAAATAGGAATTGACAACTCGGTTCTTCCTCAGCAAACTTTCAATCATTGCTTTTGAAAAACTTCACAAAGTTGAATAATTTGGGTTTGCAGAGTTATTTCCGGGGGCTTTCCTTTTTTGAGATCAGCTTCTAAAGTTAACAGCATCGGGAAAGCATCTAAGAATTGCTGCAAAGCAAGGGAATGGACTTCTTGGCGCAGAAAATAAACCCGCTTCGGATTATTAATTTCTGCCGCTTGGGCAATCACTTGCTGATCCGTTTCTCCTTGTTCCACTTTGAGCTTGATCCACAACCAAGTCCGGAATTGTCCGACTAAAACAGCAACAATTTTAAGGGCAGGTTCATTGCGGTTTAATAACTCAGCAATCAACTTTAGGGCTTGGTTCGTATTTCCGTTAGCAATTGCCTTTGCTAATTGTAAACTATTGTGGGTACTGGCACTGACCAGTTGCGCGATCGCGCTTTCATCAAGGGCAACCTCCTTTCCGGCAGCATAGAGAGACAGTTTCTCTAATTCCTGAGATAATAAGCGCGTATTATTGCCCACCGCTTCTGCCAGACGTTCCTTTGCTGGCATTGTCAGTTGCACTCCTTTTTCTCTAGCCATCGTTTCTACTTGCGCCAACAGTTGTTCCGTTTTCCAGGGGGGAATAACCGCAAACTCTTTGATCGTGGCATAGTTTTTTAAGACTTTTGTGGACTTCAACCGTCCATCTGGTTTTTTGTCGCTGGTGAATAGTAAATGAGAGGTTGCCGGTAATTGGGGTAACGTGCGCTCTAAATCCGATAATAAGGCAGAAGAACAATGTTGACCCAAACTCGTTTGCCTGACCCAAATCAGACGGCCACCGCCCCCAAAGGGAGGGGTGAAAGCTTGAGCAAGTGCTTCGGTCACTGCCTCTAGTTTATCGCCAGGAATGAGATCTTCATTGAATTCTCTCCAGAGGGGATCAACCACTTTGTTTCGTAAAGCAGTGATCGCTTGATTTAATCGATACTCGTCTTCCCCCCAAAAAAAGTAAACTGGCATATCTAAGTGATGTTTTTTGTCGGTTTTTCCTTTATTGTGGTTGTATGAAGGTTACTAGGAGATAGATTAGCCTTGGACGAAGCGTATCAAAAGTATGTGGAAAGAGTCGGACGATTATCGCAACCGATTTTATATCCCACCCAATTAAAAAATATCCAAGAATCCCCTAAATTCCAACGGGATGACCAAGGACGAGTCAAAGCACAGGCTTTCCCTGGATACAGTGTCGTTACTCCTCCTTATGAGGAGGATACAGGGAATGAGGGATTTTATCACCATCTTGCTCAAACACAGAAACGTTTACTCACTCAACTGCCTCAGGATTTTATTTTACCGGTTCCTGCTTCCAGTTTTCATGTCACATTAGCGGATTTAATCTGGGGTGATCAATTTGAAACGGCAGTTGCAAAAAATTCTGAATTTGAAACGCAATTGAGACATCAAATTGCTGTTAGTTTTGAACAATATCAAAAAGAAAATTACGTTTCTAACCCCTTGCAGTGGCAATTATTAGGGTTAATTATTCGTCCGCGCGCGATCGTCGTTGGGTTATTGCCCAAAGACGAAAATTCTTATCAGCAAGTTATCCAATTACGCCGTGCCATCTATCAAAATCAAGGCTTATTATCGTTAGGTTTAGAACAGCATTATCATTTCTTAGCTCATGTTACCCTCGGCTATTTTGGCAACGTGCCTCAAGCCTCTCAACAAGATGAAATTTGCACGACATTAACCGCAATTAATGACCAATGGTTAGAAGCCGATCCCAAAATCTTAACGGTCTATCGGGCTGAATTACGCAAGTTTTCTGATATGACAGCCTTTACACGCCAACCTGATTTTCCGGTCACTACCTTTGGTGAGAAATAATTCAAGCTGTTATTTGTTATTGGTTATTTGTTCACAGCTTACTAGTAACCAGTAACTGCAATTATGAGTAAACGATCCCTAAATCATCCTATTGTCGAAGCAAGCTTTGCCATTATTGATCACGAAGTTGGCGATCATTCCTATTCTCAGGAAGAATATCGGGTTATTCGTCGTGCGATCCACGCAACAGCAGATTTTGATTTTTTAAACTTGTTTTATTTCAGTGAGCAAGTGATTGCAAAAGCGATTCAAGCTCTTCAAACTAAAACGCCGATTATCGTTGATGTGGGGATGGTAGAAAAAGGAATTCAAGGGATGATCCATAAAACGTCCCAAAATCCAATCATTTGTGCCCTGGAAGCGGCAAACAAAATTCCTGTTGGCAAAACCCGCACTGAAACCGGATTACTCAATTGTCTAGAACATTATCCCCAAGGGATTTATGTGATTGGGAATGCCCCCACTGCCCTCTTAGCGCTTTGTGAGGCGATCGCGCAAGGAAAGGCACAACCGAGTTTAGTCATTGGCGCACCCGTGGGGTTTGTCTCAGTGGTCGAGTCAAAACAAGCCCTGGCACAAACACCAGTTCCTCAAATTCGAGTGGAGGGGCGCAAAGGGGGATCGGCAGTAGCTGGTGCAATTATGAATGCTTTATTAGTGTTAAGTGCAGAGGAAACATGAATCAGCACTCACATCTTCATGTGGTGGGAATTGGGCTAGATGGCAAAGCGGGATTAACCGAAACGGTTCGGCAAATTGTGGAAGCAGCCACCGTATTAGTGGGCAGCGAACGCCAACTCAGTTATTGTTCTCAGCAGTCTGCTATTCAATTAAAACTTGGTAACTTGGAAACCACGATCGCGCAAATTAAAACCTATCTTCAGGGTTCCGAAAAGGTCGTTGTTCTCACCAGTGGTGACCCCTTATTTTTTGGGTTCGGTCGCTTGTTATTAGAGTATTTTCTACCCGAACAATTAACCTTTCATCCTCATTTATCATCCCTCCAAATTGCCTTTAATCGCATCAAAGTCCCATGGCAAGAAGCGACTTTGATTAGTAGCCATGGACGCAGTACTGAAGCCTTAGTCAAAGCAATGCAACGGGGAGACGAAACAATTGGTATTCTCACGGATCAAGAAAATAGTCCCAGCGCGATCGCGCAATTAATAACGGCGCTGGATCTCCCCTTTTCCTATCAATTTTGGATTTGTGAAAACTTAGAAGGAAAGGAGGAAAAGTGCCAATGTCTGGACTTAGAAACTGTTAAACAAACGCAATTTTCTCCGCTTAATGTCGTCATTTTACTGCGAGAAAAATCGCCTTTACCTTCTTTAGAAGCGTTACCATCTCTGGGCTTACCCGATGAAACCTTTCTCAGTTTTCCGGATCGTCCTGGCTTAATGACCAAACGGGAAATTAGACCCTTAATCATTGCTGAACTGGCCTTACAACCGCAGCAAATCATTTGGGATATTGGGGCAGGAACGGGGGCCGTTTCTATCGAGATTGCCCGTTTGTTTCCCACATCGCAGCTTTATGCCATGGAGAAAACGGCGATGGGGGTTGCCCTCATTCAACAAAACTGTGAACGTTTAGCAGTCACTAACGTTACCGCTATTGCCGGAAAAGCACCCGATCAATTACCGGTATCAGACGCCCCCCACCGGATTTTTATCGGTGGCACGGGCGGTAAGATGAAAGAGATTTTAACGCTTTGTCAAGAAAAATTAGCCCCTGGGGGTCGGATTGTTTTAGCACTGGCGACCCTAGAACATTTAGCACAAGCAAGGCAATGGTTAAGGGAACATCAGTGGCGCGATCGCGTTTTGCAAGTTCAAATTGCGCGATCGCTCCCCCTCGGCCATCTGACTCGCTTGTCTCCGCTTAATCCAGTAACCCTGCTCACAGCTTGGCGCGAGTAAGAAGCGAAATCCTGCCCCATCAGCTATCACACTTATTGATTGCGAGGAACTTGGACCTCACGTGCCATATCTAGAAATTGACCCATATTCACCCCAGGACGGCGTCGTGGCATCGTCGATTTAGGAATGAGATAAGTTGGGGCAAATGTCTCTCCCGCGAGAGGATTTTCGGGAGGCTGATTACTATTTTGAACCGGCGCTGGTGCAGAGGGTGCTGCAGCCGTTGGCATTGGTTGAGATTGAGGTTGCGGGGTTGGGGCCTCCTCTTTTGCTTGTTCTTTCACCGGGGAGGCGGCTGTTGAGGCAGCTTGGGGTTCAGTGTGCTGACTTTCCGCTGTTTTTGATGCCTGCTCTTCATTTAATTCTGCGTAATAGTTATTTTTGCCACCAAAGAGGTTTTTGATGATGCCAACCATTTAAGAATGACTCCTAAAAATTTTTTATGATTATCGCCGTTTACTAGCATATCGGAAGACGGGAACACAAGTTGACAACAGAAATGAAGAAACGTTGCTGATCGATAGTTTCCAAAATCAGAATGGGTGTGTTATAGTCGTAAAGGTCTATAGATAAAGACTGATATCCTTGCGGATGTGGTGGAATTGGTAGACACGCACGCTTGAGGGGCGTGTGGCTCACGCCTTGCGAGTTCGAGTCTCGCCATCCGCACTACTAATCATTGTAGCTTCTCATCGCGATTGCGTTGGGGAGCTACAAATTTTAATGAACCGTTATGATAAAGGTAGGCATTAAGTTTTGTAAATTATTTAAATTGGCATTTTGAACTGGCAACCGACTCCTACTCTAGAAACGAATTGGTACGCACTCAATCCCCTGTGGCAAGGGGGCGAAGAAGTGGTTAAAACTGGACTTCCTCACGAACAACTGCCTCCAGCTTGGCAAATTTTACTGTTAGGAGATGGTTCTCCCACGCGACATTTAAGACTACTAACCCGGGAACCCATTGAGGTGGATGTCATTGATATGTCACCCATTGGAAACGTGCGCGATCGCGCTCC
>CAZAYV010000001.1:66221-67761 GCA_964489465.1 uncultured Dactylococcopsis sp.
TTGATCAATTTTCTGTTTGCAACGGTCTTCAAGTCACAACCGCCAGAAGTTGCCTATAGCAAATTTATTCAGCAAGTTGAAGCAGGAAAAGTCGAGCGAGCCACCATCAGTCCAGACCGCATTGAGTATGTTTTGAAATCCGAGTCAGAGGAGGGAACGTCAGTCTTTACCACAACCCCAGTGGCAATGGATTTAGAATTACCTCAGATTTTACGAGAAAATAAGGTTGAATTTTCTGCACCTCCTCCCAGTGATTGGGAATGGCTGGGGAATATTTTGTCTTGGGTATTCCCTCCGCTGCTGTTCTTTGGCATTTGGCTGTGGCTCTTTAGCCGTGCGCAATCAGAAGGTCCGGCTGCACTGACTATTGGTAAAAGTAAAGTCCGTGTTTATTCAGAAGGACATACGGGTGTAACCTTTGCCGATGTAGCAGGAGTAGATGAAGCCAAAGCCGAACTGGAAGAAATTGTTGATTTCTTGCAGCGGGCGGAACGCTACATTCGTCTAGGGGCAAAAATTCCGAAAGGCGTTTTACTGGTCGGTCCCCCGGGAACGGGGAAAACCCTCCTCGCCAGAGCGGTTGCCGGAGAAGCCGGGGTTCCGTTCTTTAGTATTTCTGGATCAGAATTTAATGAATTATTTGTGGGGATTGGCGCTTCTCGGGTGCGAGATCTCTTTGAACAAGCCAAACAGCAAGCGCCCTGCATTGTGTTTATTGATGAGTTGGATGCCCTAGGCAAGTCACGAGCCGCTATTGGTCCCTATAGTGGCGTGAATGATGAGCGTGAGCAAACCCTGAACCAATTGCTGTCAGAAATGGATGGCTTCGAGGCCAACACGGGTGTCATTATTTTAGCGGCAACCAACCGCCCGGAAGTTCTTGATCCGGCGCTGCAGCGCCCCGGTCGCTTTGATCGCCAAGTCGTCGTTGATCGTCCCGATAAACAGGGTCGAGAGGCAATTCTCAAAGTCCATATTCAAGGGGTCAAACTTGCCGATGATGTGGATTTAGAAAAGATTGCCGCTCGCGCGGTCGGGTTTGCTGGAGCGGATCTTGCCAATTTAGTCAATGAAGCTGCTTTATTGGCTGCACGGAATCAACGAGAAGCGGTAACGTTTGCTGATTTTAACAGCGCGATCGAGCGAGTTGTGGCAGGCTTGGAGCGAAAATCCCGAGTGCTCGGTGAAAAAGAAAAACAGATTGTTGCTTATCATGAAGTCGGTCACGCCATTGTCGGTGGGTTAATGCCCGGAGCTAACCCAGTGGAAAAAATCTCAATTGTGCCACGGGGTAGTGGAGCATTAGGGTACACCTTGCAACTTCCGGAAGAAGATCGTTTCTTGCTCAGTGAAAGCGAAATTCGCGGGCAACTAACCACATTACTGGGGGGACGATCTGCCGAAGAGTTGGTCTTTGGGGAGGTTTCAACGGGAGCCGCTGATGATATTCAAAAAGCAACCGATTTAGCAGAGCGAGCCATCACCCTTTATGGAATGAGTGAGGAACTGGGACCCGTTGCTTATGAGAGAATCAAAGGAC
>CAZAYV010000001.1:67861-88177 GCA_964489465.1 uncultured Dactylococcopsis sp.
CTTTATGGAATGAGTGAGGAACTGGGACCCGTTGCTTATGAGAGAATCAAAGGACAATTTCTAGACGATTATATGAACCCTCGTCGCCAAGTCAGTCCGAAAGTTGCAGAAATGATTGATAGCCAACTGCAAGGGTTAATTAATGGAGCGCTTCACGTCGCTAAAGGGACTCTAGAGTATAACCGAGCATTGTTAGAAGAAACAGCTCAGGTTCTGTTGCAAAAAGAAACCCTAGAAGGGGAAGAATTGCATGCCTATTTAGCGAGAACTCACTTACCCGAAGAATTCCAAAACTGGCTTAAAACTGGGGAATTAAACAAGGAGTGGGCTTTATTGTCTGGAATTGATTAAGTCGTGCTATACAGCTACTGTCATTAGTCATTGGTCATTGGTCATTAATTGCTCCCTCAGGTTAAAAGCAAAGCAAACAAACCGCACATCGCAATCCCATCAAAGACCCCAGCCCCACCGATACTGAGAACCCCTGCACTCATCCGTTGAATTTCTCTGAGATGGAGTAAATCAGCCCCAATCAGCGTCCCTAAAATTCCGCCGGCAAACGCAATGGAAGGGGCAATCGGTTCAGCAATGAGAACCGCACTAATTGTTGCAGTGAGGGGAGAAATGAGGGCATCCATCTGAATGCCAATTCCAGGGACAATTTGAGCGGAAAAGTAGCTGACAACCGTAACAATCACAGTCACTCCCAAAATAGCCATCGGATTGGAACGGGTAAATTCGTAAATCGCTAACAAAACCGGAATTAACCCCCCGCCAACATTAAGCGCCACAACTGTTTTTTGGCGAACTTTATGTAGGGGAATCCCCCAGAATTGTTGTAGCCACAAATCACGAACATCAGGAACGATGGGTTTCACCGATTCAATGCGATAAAGTGGAATATTGATGGTGCTCCCCACAAGCATGGCAACAAAAATTAAAACTGCCATATTAGGAGAAAACCCCAATTTGGCAACTGCGATCTCAACAATTTCAAGGGTAATTGCGATCCAGAGAAATGGTAGGAGGAATAACAGCAATAAAAATAGTAAGAGAGAAACAGGAAGATAAACCATTTTTTTGATTAATTTTTACATTTAAGTAAGATTAAAATCACCTTGCTCTCTATTTTATTGAAATGACCATTAGTCATAGGAATTGAGTTCAAATGGGATAGCGTTTGCTGGAAGTATAAAGATGATCTTTTTCCCAGTCTCCCGTTTTTTCGATATCTCTCAAATTCTTTTGATGCGCTAAATCAAAGCGAGTAAACATCCAGACTCGAAGGTACAATAGTGCCCCTAAAATCGCTAAAAAAGCACAAACTCCTAATAGTTTCGGTAATGGAATTTCTAGAACTCCTTCTACTATTACTTCCCGCAATGCTGAAACTAAAGAAACTTCTAGGGCGGCTCCAACCGAAATCCTTTGTTCTTGAAGATAAATAATTAACAAACGAAATAACTCAACTAAAATCAGGATAAATAAAATATCAGCAGTTAGAGCTTGAAAATTTAAGGGTTCGATTAAGGAGTAAAACATTTCTCCTAACCGAATTAACATCACACAAAATAGTCCAATACAAAGGGAAATGATAATAAAGTCTTGAAAGTTCTCTAGGTTTTTGACAATGACATTGCGATGAAATAAAGAAATTACTTTTTTTCTCAGTGTTTGCTTAATCACCATTGTCAAATCGTTCCTCTTTCACTCCAACTCAAAGCAAATAAGCTGTATGATCAATTGTAATGAAAAGATTTCAGTCATCTTTATCGCTAAAGTTTGCGCCTTCGATAAACTTTCAGGGGGAAGATTTCTTTAAATTCCTACCTCAGCCAATGCAAGGGGTTCGGTTTTCCTAACTCCGAAGTTCGGTTGGCAAGACTTGGCAAGAGCAATCCCCCTTCTTAATATTTTATTTAGAAATTGCTCAACCTAAATAGCAAACAGCATTCTCACTCATCCCTTTATTTTTCCCTACGTTAAGGAGGTTTGTATGCGGATTGCTCAAGTTGCCCCACTCTGGGAACGAGTTCCTCCTCCCGCTTATGGGGGGATTGAACTAGTTGTTGGTTTATTAACCGAAGAATTGGTTCGCCGAGGTCATGAGGTCACACTTTTCGCCACGGGAGATTCTCAAACTTCGGCAAAGCTAGAATCAGTTTATCCACGAGCAATGCGACGGGATCGCAACCCTGAAGACTACGAACTCTATAATGCGATTCAACTTGAACTCGTTTATTCTCGTGTGGATGAATTCGATATTATTCACTCTCATGTCGGTTATTCGGCTTTTCCTTACGCTCAATTCACCAATAAAATTACACCAACGCTTCATACCTTACATGGGTCATTTACTCCAGATAACGTCAAGCTATACCATCAATTTCGGCAACAACATTTTGTCAGCATTTCTGATGCTCAACGACAGCTAAAACCCGATCTCAACTATGCGGGAACGGTCTATAACGCAATTGATGTCAGCAGCCATCAGTATTATCCCAAACCGCAAGATCCGCCCTACCTTGCTTTTTTAGGTCGGATGTCACCAGACAAAGCGCCACATCTAGCCATTGCCATTGCCCAACAAAGTGGCATCCCCTTGAAACTCGCTGGAAAAATTGATGCCATTGACAAATCCTATTTTGTCGAACAAGTGCAACCTCACATTGACGGGGAAAGAATTCAATTTCTGGGAGAAGTGACCCATACCCAGAAAAAAGCCCTTCTTGGCGGCGCGATCGCGATGTTATTTCCTATCGCTTGGGAAGAACCCTTTGGGCTGGTTATGCTGGAAGCCATGGCTGCTGGAACGCCTGTCATTGCAATGCGTCGCGGATCAACTTCTGAGATTGTTGATCACGAACGAACCGGTTTCTTATGTGATTCTCTCGAGGAATGCATTGCTGCTGTCAGTCGGATTCCAGAAATTAATCGAGCAACTTGTCGTCAATTTGTTGCGGATCACTTCGGTATTACCCAAATAACCGATGGTTACGAAGCGGTTTATCGTCAATTATTGGATGAACAATTCGTCCGCAATGGACATCGCAGCGCAGAACCCGCAATCAGCTTAGCCAGTTAAGTAACTCCTTCCTTTTCAAGATGCTTGAGGAGCTTTTCCAAAAACTAACTCCCACTACATCTGGGGCAGTTCCCTTTAGCACAATAACGTGACGCAATTGAATGATAGAGGAAAAGAACGATGCTGACACAAAAACAGAACCCAACCTTTGCTTTTCCCATTCCACAATTTCAAGTGCCCAATCGACAACCGATCGCCCTGATTTCGGTTCATGGGGATCCCGCCGCCGAAATTGGTTCCGAAGAAGCGGGCGGTCAAAATGTGTATGTCCGTCAACTGGGCGAGGCGTTAGCCGCAAGGGGTTGGCAAGTGGATTTGTTGACTCGCAAAGTAGATCCCGATGCCCCAGAAATTGTCGAACATTCTCCTTATTGTCGCACGATTCGCCTCAAAGCGGGTCCCGAAGCTTTTATTCCGCGCGATCAGTTGTTTGAATATTTACCGGAATTTATCACCGCTTGGGAAAAATATCAGAGTAAAATTCGCTATCCCCTCATCCATACGAATTATTGGCTGTCCGGTTGGGTGGGGTTACAACTGCAAAAGCGATACAACTTACAATGGTTGCACACTTACCATTCCTTAGGGGCGGTTAAATATCAAGCGACGAATCAGCTACCGCTAATCGCATCCAAACGGTTGCAAATTGAGCGGGAAATTCTAGAAAACTGCGATCGCGTCATTGCCACTAGCCCTCAAGAACAAGAACACTTGCGGGAGTTCGTTTCTTCCCAAGGCGAGATTGAAATTATTCCCTGTGGTACGGATATTAAACGCTTTTCGCCTCAACCGAAAGCAGAAGCGAAAGCCCAACTCGGGTTTTCTTCAGACGAACAAATTGTCCTCTACGTAGGACGGTTTGACCCTCGTAAAGGGATTGAAACCCTGGTTCGTGCCTTTGCTCAAAGTGTTGCGGAAAAACGCAAATTAGTGATTTTAGGTGGTAGCGATAAAAAACGGGGGGATAATAGTGAGCGCGATCGGATTGCGGATTTAGTAGCAGAATTAGAATTGCGCGATCGCGTGATCTTTGCCGGACAAATTGGACATGATCATTTGCCCACTTATTATGCAGCAGCGGATGTTACCGTCGTCCCCAGTCATTACGAACCGTTTGGTTTAGTCGCGATTGAAGCGATGGCTTGTGGCACACCGGTCATTGCCTCTGATGTGGGAGGATTGAAGTTTACCGTTGTTTCTCATCAGACGGGTTTACTAGTTCCAGCACAAGATGAAGTTGCCTTTGCCCAAGCCATTAATCAAATTCTCAATGATTCTCACTACGCTCAAACCTTGCAACGAAGAGCCATTAAACGCGTGCAGAATTACTTCAGTTGGTCCGGCGTCGCAGGACAACTCAGCGTCATTTACCGGGAATTACTCGCTGCATCTCTCATGAAAGAAACAGCATTATCCCAACCCCAAACCAACTTGCAGCGTCAATTTGCTTTCGCATCTTAAGCCGTTTAGGATCTGCCAGTACGAATAGACAACCCCAACCTTCGGAGAAGAGAGACTAAAATGTAAGATGAAAAAAATGCTTGTTTAACTCAACTCTTAAAACCCTATGCCACGGACTCAGCGTAACGATAACTTTATCGATAAATCATTTACGGTTATGGCAGATTTAATCTTAAAAATGCTGCCCACTGGAAAACAGTCGAAAGAAGCCTTCACTTATTACCGGGATGGCATGTCAGCCCAAGCAGACGGGGAGTACGCAGAAGCCTTAGACAACTATCATGAAGCCTTGAAATTAGAAGAAGATCCCAATGATCGCAGCTATATCTTGTATAATATAGGCTTGATTCATACCAGTAATGGTGAGTACGAAAAAGCACTCCAATATTACCAAGAAGCGATTGAAGCCAATGCTCGTCTTCCCCAAGCCCTCAATAATATCGCTGTCATTTATCACCATCAGGGAGATTTAGCGAAACAGGAGGGGCGAGAAGAAGAAGCAGAAGCTTTCTTTGATCAGGCAGCGGAATATTGGAAAGATGCGATTCGCATGGCGCCGAATAACTATATTGAAGCTCAAAATTGGCTAAAAACCACTGGTCGTTCGGATATAGATGTTTACTTCTAAGCAAATTAACGATGATTGATCTCGAACAAGTGAAAAAAGTTGCTCATCTTGCCCGTTTAGAGCTGACACCACAAGAAGAACAACAATTTACGACCCAGCTGAGCAGTATTTTGGAGTATGTGGAGCAACTGAATGAATTAGATACGACTGATGTTTCACCGACCACTCGCGCGATTGATGTGAGCAATGTGACCCGAGAAGACGAATGTCTTCCCTATTTAGAGCAAGAAGCTTTACTCGATCAAGCCCCAGAGCGAGAAGATACGTTCTTCCGAGTTCCGCAAATCATGAGTAGTGACGAATAAATCCATCTTTACCTGAAATTCCCTTTCCCACTGCAGGAAGGGGAAACGAGCAACTCCCCCCTAATCGTACAATACCAACAAGCCAATGCTCGATTCTTTTTTGAAAAAACTACCGCGATGGTCTTTAGTGGCAGCGATCGCGCTCTTCTTACCGCCTCAGCTCACTCAAGCTGAACCTGCGAATACAGCACCGAACAATTTAACTCAATTCCTTAATGCTTTGGAAACGGCTGCTAATAACGAGGATACGGCAGCGGTTCGCGCTGCTTACAGCTCGAATTTTACCACTGAATCCGGTTTAAATGGTGAGACTTTAGCGCAAAAGCTAGAAACCCTCTGGGAACAGTATGATCAGCTTGATTATCAGATCGATCTACAAAACTGGGAAACACAAGGAGATACCCTGGTTGCGGAAACACTCACTCGCATTCGCGGCTTACGAAGCGCCCAAGGGCGAGACGTCGTCTTAGAAGCGACGCTGCGATCGCGCCAAGAAATTCGTGGCGAGCAAATTGTTTCTCAACAGATGCTCAGTGAACAATCCAAAGTTTACATCGGTGATAATGCCCCGCGGGTCAAAGTAAGCGCCCCCAATCAAGTGGAAGTGGGACAAGGCTTTAGCTTTGATGTGATTGTTCAAGACCCCATTGAGGATGATATCTTAATGGGAACGGCGCTGGAAGAAGAAGTCACTGCCCAGGGCTATTTAAACCCACAAAACCTGGATCTAGAAATTTTACCTGCCGGTGGGATTTACCGTTTGGGAGAAGCACCGACAGCACTGGGTAAGCGTTGGCTTTCTGCGATTGTGGTTCGCGATAATGGGATGACTCTCGTCTCGCAACGACTGAATATTGTTCCTGCAACTGCTGCGTTGTCGAACTCTAAGGAAGATTGATGGATTCGGTTGAAGATAAGATTGTTTTAATTACTGGGGCAAGTAGCGGCATCGGTGCTGCTTGTGCCAAACTCTTTGCCCAGGGTAAAGCAAAGTTAATTCTCAATGCCCGTCGTCAAGAAACATTAGAAAAGCTCGCTGCTCAATTAGAGCAAGACTATGGGACACAATGTCATTTGCTGCCCTTTGATGTGCGCGATCGCGCAACCATCGAACGCTCAATTAGTTCTCTCCCCGCTGCATGGTCCAATATCGACATTTTGATTAACAATGCTGGTTTAAGTCGCGGTTTAGATCCCTTGCAAGAAGGAAAAATCCAAGACTGGGAAGAAATGATTGATACCAATGTCAAAGGCTTACTTTATATGACGCGCTATGTGACTCCTGGGATGGTCGAACGAGGAAGGGGTCATGTCATTAATATCGGCTCGATCGCCGGACATCAAACTTATCCCAAAGGAAATGTTTATTGTGCCACCAAAGCAGCTGTGCGCGCCCTTTCAGAAGGATTAAAGCAAGACTTACTAGGAACACCCGTGCGCGTTAGTTGTGTGGATCCGGGTTTAGTGGAAACGGAATTCAGTTTAGTGCGCTTTCGCGGAGAAGCGGAAAAAGCAGCAAAAACTTACGAAGGGTTAACCCCCCTTTCACCAGAAGATATTGCCGATGTCATCTATTTTTGTGCCACACGCCCTCCCCACGTTAACGTCAGTGAAATGTTAGTGATCCCGACCGATCAAAGTGGCGCCACAATGGTGCATCGACGGAGTTAATAAGATAAAGCGTAACCGATTTTAGTACTTTCGGGTGAAGCGGTGAAGGGAGTGAGGGGGAGACCAGGTGAGAGAGTGGACAAAGAACCAATAAAATAACAACGAATAACGAAAAATAAAGATGCAAATTCAATTTTGTGATGACCCAGAAAAAATAGACCTTGCTGCATTGCAAAATCTCTTCAATCTCTGTGCTTTTTGGGCAGAAGGACGCACGCAAGAAGGATTAGAGCTTGCGATTGCCAATAGTAACCCAGTGATTACGGTTTGGGAGGGAGAACGCTTAATCGGCTTTTCTCGGGCGACAACCGATTGTGTCTATCGCGCTACGATTTGGGATGTTGTGGTACATCCAGAATATCGAGGCATTGGTTTAGGGAGTAAATTAGTGGAAACCATGCTTGCCCATCCTCGCTTAAGTCGGGTTGAACGAGTGTATTTGATGACTACCTACCAACAAAACTTCTATAAACAAATTGGCTTTCAGGAAAATCAGACCACAACGATGGTCATCTATAACAGTGACTTTCCTCATCATCTTTCCTCAGAAAATCAGCAAGAGATTGTTCATGCCGAAAGTGTAATTCAAGTTTCCCATTCTCAACAGTTTTAATTTCTAGGCTAAATTTCAGTGATCCAGATGCAACTCGCCCTGACTTTACCCGCTTCCAAGGTGAAGCTCATCCCCTAACGTTAAACTAAAATAAGCCCTGGTCATCGTCGAGAACAATTAACGAACCGAATGTCAACACCTCCCCTCGAACAAGAATTAAAAGCTGCTGTCGAATCCCGACGGAACTTTGCCATTATTTCTCACCCCGACGCCGGTAAAACCACTCTCACCGAAAAACTCCTCTTATATGGAGGGGCAATCCATCAAGCGGGTGCTGTCAAGTCGAAACGCGCGCAACGGAAAGCCACTTCCGACTGGATGGAATTAGAGAAACAACGGGGAATTTCTATTACCTCTACTGTCCTGCAATTTAACTATCAAGACTTTCAGATTAATCTCTTAGATACCCCCGGTCACCAAGATTTTAGTGAAGATACGTATCGCACCCTTGCTGCTGCCGATAATGCAGTGATGTTAATTGATGCAGCAAAAGGGTTAGAACCACAAACCCGCAAATTGTTTGAAGTGTGTCGGATGCGATCGCTGCCCATTTTTACCTTTGCCAACAAGATGGATCGCCCGTCACGAGAACCGTTAGAACTCATTGACGAAATCGAACAAGAATTAGGCTTACAAACCTATGCCGTAAATTGGCCAATCGGCATGGGCGATCGGTTCAAGGGGGTGTATGACCGTCGCAGTCAACAGATTCATTTATTCCAACGGACTGCCCACGGCAGTACCCAAGCCGCAACAACCGTCATTTCTCTCGGCGATCCGAAAATTGAAGAAATTTTAGATCAAGATCTCTACTTCCAACTGAAAGACGAAATTGAAATTATTGAAGAAGTTGCGCCAGATTTTGATCTCAGGAAGATTCATAACGGCGAACTGACGCCCATGTTTTTCGGCAGTGCCATGACCAACTTTGGCGTACAGTTATTCCTCGATGCCTTTTTGGAGTATGCCCAACCCCCAGAAACGCACCAATCTTCGCTGGGAGAGATGGCTCCAACTTATCCCGACTTTACTGGGTTTGTGTTTAAGCTGCAAGCGAATATGGATCCGAAACATCGCGATCGCGTTGCCTTTGTTCGGGTTTGTACCGGAAAATTTGAAAAGGATATGAGCGTTAACCATGCCCGAACGGGTAAAACCGTCCGCCTCTCTCGTCCGCAAAAGCTCTTTGCGCAAGATCGCGACTCCATTGACGAGGCTTATCCAGGCGACGTTATTGGCTTAAACAATCCCGGTATGTTTGCCATTGGCGATACCGTTTATGCGGGAAAAAAAGTCGTGTATGAAGGAATTCCTTGCTTCTCCCCTGAACTCTTTGCCTATCTGAAAAACCCCAATCCCTCAAAATTTAAGCAATTCCATAAAGGCGTGACTGAACTGCGGGAAGAAGGGGCAATTCAAATCATGTACTCCAAAGATGAAAGTAAGCGCGATCCCATTCTTGCTGCGGTTGGACAACTGCAATTAGAAGTGGTGCAATATCGGATGGAAAATGAGTATGGTGTAGAAACCACTTTGGAAATGCTGCCCTATAAAGTTGCTCGCTGGGTGAAAGGCGGTTGGGAAGCGCTAGAAAAAGCAGGACGACTCTTTAATACCGTTACCGTCAAAGATATCTGGGAACGCCCGGTGTTACTTTTCAAGAATCAATGGAACTTAGAGCAAATCAAAGGGGATCATCCTGAACTGGAATTAAGTGCAACTGCACCAGTAGGAGTCGGCTTAGAACCCGATGCTTAACTCTATTTTGACCCAATCTTTGTGTCCTTGTGGTTAAGTCAAGACTGAATTTAGGGAAGGTCTTTCCTCACCAATATGCGGCATTGTCTAATGCCTTCACACATGAACAAGGGCCAGGTATTGGCTCTATTGAATCATTTGTAAGTGATTGCCCCAGCCATCCCTCCGGATGGGAAAGCTTAAGCGGTGCCTCGATCATATCCGGCGAAAGGGGATGGAACCCTACTTTGGAGTAGAAAGCGGGGTCTCCATAGGTCGTTACAACCCTGACACCGTTTTTCTTCAATTCTCGAAGGCCATGAGTAATTAATGCCTGTCCGATTCCCTTTCCTTGATCTTCAGTACGAACGGCAACAGGAGCCAGGATGAATACATCTATATTACTCTCGAAGGTCAGCCGACTGAAGAATAGAGCGCCAACGATTTGTTCCCCATCAACCGCTACAAATCCATACAGATTTCGACTGTTGGTAGTGGCAATTAATTCCTTTGCCAGGTTGCCGATCAGTTTCCCTTCTTGCTCACCTTCAGAGTGGGAGAACACCGAAGCAAAAAGGCTTTCTATGGTTGATGAATCGCTTGGTTTATAGGCTCGGAATTCCATTATGGCTCCTTGGGTAGTTATGAGGGGGGTGAACTCTGCAAATACTCAACTGGCTTTCCACGTGAGGCTCTTGTTGCCATCTTATAATGAAAGAATGCAAAAGCTTACTATCACCCGACCTGACGATTGGCATCTGCATCTCCGCGACGGTCCAACGCTGAAAGCGGTTCTGCCCTACACGGTGCGCCAGTTTGCCCGCGCGATCGTCATGCCGAACTTGAAGCCCCCGATCCGCTCAGTGGCTGATGCAACCGCCTATCGTGATCGCATCCTCGCCGCCATTCCAGAGGGTCAACCGTTTGAGCCATTGATGACGCTCTACCTCACCGATAACACTACCCCCGACGAGATTTTCCGGGCAAAGGAGTCCCAGTTTATCAAAGCGGTCAAATACTACCCAGCCGGGGCAACGACAAATTCCGACTCCGGTGTAACGGATATTCGCAAGTGCGATCGCGTCTTGGAAGCGATGCAGCAGGTGGATCTGCCGTTATTACTGCACGGGGAAGTGACGGATCGCGAGGTTGATATGTTTGATCGCGAGAAGGTGTTTATCGAGCGACATTTAATCCCCCTCAAGCAGCGATTTCCGAACCTGCGGGTGGTGCTTGAGCATATCACTACCTCTGATGCGGTGCAGTATGTCCTCTCTGCCAACGCGATCGCGGCAACCATTACCCCGCAACATTTGTTGTTTAACCGTAATGCCCTGTTCCAAGGTGGTCTGCGCCCCCATTTTTATTGCCTACCGATTTTGAAACGGGAGGAGCATCGTCAGGCTTTGTTGCAAGCGGCAACATCGGGGAATCCGAAGTTTTTTCTCGGTACCGATAGCGCTCCCCATACCCGCACCAGCAAAGAAAGTTCTTGTGGCTGCGCCGGATGCTTTTCGGCGTTGCACGCCCTTGAGTTGTATGCCGAAGCATTTGAAAGCATGCAAGCCCTAGATCAACTGGAGGCGTTCGCTAGCTTCTATGGCCCAGATTTTTATCAACTGCCGCGTAATACCGAGCGAATTACTTTGTCCAAAACGACTTGGCGCGTTCCTGATCAAGTTCCATTGATGGAATCTGGGCTGGTTCCTTTGCGGGCGGGGCAGGAAATGACATGGCAAATGGGATAAGATTCGCGAAGCAAGTCCACTGGGGGGAATTTCGATTGGGAACTCTTGCAATGCTAGCAGACATTACCCTGAAAGAATTTCTATTGTGGTTACTGAGAAAACGCAAACGGTTTCGTGTTGTTGGAAACTCAATGCTGCCGTTGCTGAAACCGGGAGAAGAAGTGTTGATTGAGCCGGCAATCAATCAAACTCAATCGCCGCAAATTGGCGATCTGGTGGTTGCTCAACATCCGAGGGAAGACAATCTACAGTTGATCAAGCGGGTGAGTTTTATTTCCGAAGAAGGACGGTTTTTCCTGATCGGAGATAATCCGGAAGAAAGTACCGATAGTAGAAGTTTTGGCAGTGTTGGGTTAGAACAAATTGTGGGGCGCGTGACCTGTCGCTTTGGTTAACCTCCCAGTTCCCCTTGTAAAAAATCAATAAATTGCCTTGCACTGCGTCCAGAACGGCCATTATGGCGAGTTGCCCACTGTTTGGCTCTAAATTCTAAGTCATCTGCTGAGAGCGGAATTTGAGCTAATTGAGCCAAATGATGCACAATTTCCAAATAGCGGTCTTGATTAGGCGGTTCAAAGGTGAGGGTTAAACCGAAGCGATCGCTGAAGGATAATTTTTCTTGTACGGTATCCCACGCATGAACTTCGTCTTGATCACTAGGACGCGGACGATCCTCGAAAAACTCGCGAATCAAATGACGGCGGTTGGAGGTGGCATAAACAACTACATTGCGCGATCGCGCGGTAATATTTCCTTCTAAAACCACTTTTAAGGCTTTAAACGAGTCGTCATCTTCTTCAAAAGACAAATCATCGACAAAAATAATAAACTTCTGGGGTAAGTCCCGTAATTGCTCTAAAATCAATGGGAGATTGCGCAACTCTGCCTTCGGCACTTCCACTAATCGCAAGCCGTCACTAGCATATTCATTGAGTAACCCTTTCACTAAAGAGGATTTTCCTGAGCCCCGACTACCATAAAGAAGAACGTTCAGAGCAGAATAGCCCTTTAAAAGAAACTGGGTATTTTGCACCAGCTTTTCTTTCTGCCAATCATACCCCACAATTTCTGTCATTGGCACCGGATCGGGATGGGCAATACCCACTAATTGTCCGGCTTGCCAAGTAAACGCTCGATATTGGGCAAAAATCCCACAACCGTAGGTTTGATAGTGACTCGCCAGTTCCGGTAAGATAGACCGCCAATCCTCATGGTGATGGAGAAAATGATCGGTTGCAATGGGCTGTTCCCACGCAATCAGCGGATGATCGAGTTGACAACCGGCTTGTACCCAACGACTTAGCGTATGACTGCCACAGCGATAAAGTTCCTGTAACGCCTTGAGATCAATTTGGGCTGCTTTCACCAAGGCTGGGGGTAACGCTTCGAGAGAAGTGACTTGGACTTGTTGCGAAAAAGGATTTTCATCATAGAGAATACGCTGCACGAGGTAATCTTCCCAACTTTGCTGGCTAGCAGCGAGAGATTTAAACCAAGTGCCATAAGCTTGCAGACAAAGGCCGCGATCGCGCTGTTCTTTTAATTTTTGTAATAATTCAAGAAAGGCTTGTCCCACCTCATCCGCTAAAACTGACTGATACAACAATAAAGACGCAGCTTGTTGGAGCAAAAAACTAGCAGACGGGCGGGAGGAAGAGGAAGACATATTTTAACTCAAAGGAATATCAGTTCGTTCTCAGCAACGACTCATTTCGATCACTTCTAATAGCACTAATCTGATCAATCATAACGGAGAAAAAACAAGAGTGTACCCTGAACTGGCGTTATATTAGGTAATTGTTAACGAACCAACACTCATTGCTATGTCTGTTCAACCCCAGTCTTTTTCTTCACTAGAAGGGAGCGTCAACTCAGCGAAAAACCAATCAACTCAACCTCAATGGACCATCGAAGAGAGTGAACAGATTTATCAAATTCAAGGCTGGGGGGACCCCTATTTTTCCATCAATCGCGCCGGACATATTACCATTTCCCCACAGGGTGATCGCGGGACCTCTCTAGATTTATATGAACTGGTCACTGCCCTCAAAAAGCGTAACATTGGGCTGCCCATTCTCATTCGCTTTCCGGAAATTTTAGCCGATCGCGTGGAACGACTTTATGCCTGTTTTGATCGCGCTATTTCTCGCTACAACTATCCCGGAAGTTATCGCGGTGTTTTTCCCATTAAATGCAACCAACATCGCCATTTAGTCGAATCGTTAGTGGAATGCGGAAACAAACACCAATTGGGATTAGAAGTGGGATCAAAGCCGGAATTAATGATTGCCTTAGCGACGCTGAATCCCTTACCGACTAGCCCTAAGCAAGAACAAGCATCCCTCTTAATCTGTAATGGTTATAAAGACCGTGAGTACATCGAAACAGCCTTACTCTCTCGACGCCTAGGCTATCAAACGATTATTGTCGTTGAACAGTTAGAAGAATTGGAACTGATCCAAGAAATTAGTGAAGAATTAGCCATTGCTCCTGTGATTGGTATCCGAGCCAAATTGGGAACGCGGGGAACAGGACGCTGGGGCGTTTCCACCGGCGATCGCGCTAAATTTGGCTTAACGATTTGGCAGATCTTACAAGCGGTTGAAACCCTTAAAACTTACAACCAATTGGACAGTTTGCAACTCCTTCACTTTCATGTGGGGTCGCAAGTTGCTTCCATTCGCGTGATTAAAGAAGCGATTCGCGAAGCCGCCCAAATTTATGTTGAACTCACCGCTTTAGGGGGAAATTTAAAGTATCTCGATGTTGGGGGCGGTTTAGCCGTTGACTATGACGGATCAAAAACCAACAAAAATAATGCTTCCAAAAACTATAATATGCAAAACTATGCCAATGATATTGTAGCGGAGGTCAAAGAAGCTTGTGACCAAGCAGAGATTAAAGTTCCCACCCTAATTAGTGAAAGCGGTCGCGCGATCGCGTCACATCAAGGGGTGCTCATTTTTGATGTTTTAGGCAGTAATGAACCGCCAATCACTCCACCGCCAGTCGTCGAAGAAGAAGAACATTTAATTATTCGCAATCTTTGGGAAACTTATGCACTGATTAACGATGAAAATTACCAAGAACATTATCACGATGCGATTCAATTCAAACAAGAAGCCATTGGTTTATTTAACTTTAGCTACTTAACTTTACAAGAACGAGCAAGAGCAGAACAACTGTATTGGGCGTGTTGTGCCAAAGTTTTTGAAATTATTAAACATCAAGAAATCGTGAGTGATGAATTGCAATCAATTGCCAATATTCTCACTTCCATTTATTACATTAATCTCTCGGTTTTTCAATCCACCCCTGATCATTGGGCGATTGATCAACTCTTTCCCATCATGCCCATTCATCGTCTTAATGAAGCCCCTAGTAAGCGTGCTATTTTAGCTGATTTAACCTGTGATAGTGACGGTAAAATTAGTCACTTTATTAACCCCAAAGGACAAAAGCCGAAAGACTTTTTAGAACTGCATCCTTTAAAGGATAATCAACCTTATTACTTAGGCATGTTTTTAGTTGGGGCATATCAAGAAATTATGGGGAATCTCCATAATCTCTTTGGGGATACCAATGTCGTCCATGTTCGCACCCATCCCAAAGGCTACAAAATTGAACAGTTTGTCCGTGGCGATACCATTACTGAAGTCCTCGCCCAAACCCAATACTCTAGCGAGGAATTACTGGAAAATCTCCGGCGTCATACCGAACAAGCTTTAGAAAAAAACTTAATTTCCCTCCCTGAGTCACGTCGTTTACTCAATAATTATCAGCAAGGGCTAGGAAACTATACTTATCTCAATGCGAACTATGGGGAATAGTCTATCCCTCCTCTGTTAACTTCGATCTGAACAATTGGCTGTTGAATCTATCAGGCCAGACTTCTCTCGAATGACAGAGGAAAAGTGACAACAAACCTGCCTAGAATGCATAATGTTAGAAGTTAAGTGACCCCCCAGTAAGCCTTGAGTAAACCAGCCACACAGCAAAAAACCTTACGTGTCCTGATCGCTGATGACCACGAGCTAACTCGCTACGCTTTGCAAATTGTCTTATCGACGCGACAGGCCATCACCCTTGTCGGAACCGCTTGTAATGGCAAAGAAGCCTTAGAGATGGTAAAACAACATGCTCCCGATGTCTTAGTTATGGATTTGCAGATGCCAGTCATGGACGGGTTGCAAGCCTCGACTGCCATTAAACAAGAACACCCAACAGCACAGATTATTGCCTACTCCTCCCTCGAAGATGCACAAACTGAGGCAATGTCCCAATCCGCTCCAATTGATGCCTTCTGCACGAAAGAAACATCCACCGAAGAGTTAGTTGATCTCATCAAGCAACTGGGACATAACCATTAATTTTATTGTGCTTCGGGAAACGTGGCTTTGAATTCTTCGAGTAAATCGTCTAATTCTTCTAAAGCTTGATTGACATCTAAACGTAAATTACCGATGTTAGGTTGCTCCATTAGGTCAACCAGAACTTCACGCTTGCTTTCAATTCTACGAATTCGTTCAATTAGCGTTTGTTTATCCATAACCCCAAATTATGATCTTCCTGGCGTAGCTCTACGATAGACTATAAATGCTCAATACACCATAATGTCAAGATGCTCGGTCAAATCTCTTTAGGAAAATGGGGAATGATTATTGGGGGAACGCTCGCGATCATGGGCTTTATCGCTTACGGGGCGGGGAATGCCACTCTCAATTTAGCCGGTTTTTTTTACGGGATTCCCCTTTTTTTAGGCGGACTCGCCCTCAAGGCAGCGGAATTAAAGCCAACTCCTTATACGAAAGAAACACCGCCAGAGGTGGTTAAATTACGGGAAGAACAAGCCACCCCCACCCAAAATCAAATTCGCAAAGATGTTACGCGTTATCGCTACGGACAGCAAGTGCATCTTGAAGAATCGTTAGAACGCCTCGGACTCAGCCCAACCGATGAAGAACGACCCATTTTAACCGGACTGCGCGAAGAAGCGATTGATGGCGCTTATGCCCTAATTTTAGAATTTGAATCCTCTCTTGTCTCTTGGGACACTTGGCAAGAAAAGCAGGAAAAAATCGAGCGCTTTTTTGGTCCTAATATCCGAGTTAAACTGAGCCAGCCTCAACCCGACTGCGTCGAATTAGCCTTAATTGCAGAACCGGAAGCATCCAATCCGGAAATGTGAAGATTTGTTTGAGCAGTGTTAAAGAGTGTTTCAAAATGTTCCCAGATTGTAGAGTTGGGGGAGAAACACCCGAAAACGGCGTGGTACGATGCCAAAGGTGAGTATTCAATAGCTAAGTAGAGGAGATAAACCTTGGTGTTAAGGGTTGCTGTTGTCGGATCAGGACCGGCGGGATCGTCTGCGGCAGAAGTATTAGCCAAAGCAGGAATCGAAACCTATCTATTTGAACGGAAACTGGACAATGCGAAGCCTTGCGGTGGGGCAATTCCCCTCTGCATGGTCAGTGAATTTGACCTCCCGCCCGAAATTATTGATCGTCGGGTGAGAAAAATGAAGATGATCTCACCCTCAAATGTCACGGTTGATATTAATTTAGAAAACGAAGACGAATATATTGGTATGTGCCGTCGGGAAGTCCTGGACGGCTTTTTAAGAAACCGCGCCGCTAAGCTTGGGGCCAATTTAATTAATGGGACGGTGCATCGCTTAGACTTACCGCAAAGTGATCATGAGCCTTACACTCTGCACTATGCCGACCACTCCGATGGCAGTTCTGTCGGGACGGCAAAAACCTTGCAAGTGGATTTAGTGATTGGTGCCGATGGGGCCAATTCCCGGGTTGCCAAAGCGATTGAGGCAGGTGATTATAATTACGCGATCGCGTTCCAAGAACGGATTCGGATTCCCGAAAACAAAATGGGCTACTACGAGGAACTCGCCGAAATGTATGTCGGCGATGATGTGTCTCCGGATTTTTATGCTTGGGTCTTCCCGAAATTTGACCATGTGGCGGTGGGAACCGGTACAATGAAGGTTAATAAAGCGAAGATTAAAGACTTGCAAGCGGGAATTCGGACGCGGGCTGCTGAACGGATTACCGGTGGCGAAATTATTAAAGTGGAAGCCCACCCCATCCCGGAACATCCTCGTCCCCATCGGGTACGGGGTCGCGTTGCCCTCGTTGGAGATGCAGCGGGAACTGTAACTAAATCTTCCGGTGAAGGGATCTACTTTGCTGCCAAATCAGCGCGGATGTGTGCGGAAACCATTGTGGAAACCTCCAAAAATGGACAGCGCGTTCCCACGGAAAAAGATTTGAAACTGTACCTCAAACGCTGGGATAAACAGTATGGCATGACCTATCTGGTTCTTGACTTACTGCAACGGGTCTTCTACCGTTCTGATGCCAGCCGAGAAGCCTTTGTGGAAATGTGTTCCGATAAAGATGTGCAACGGATGACCTTTGATAGCTATCTTTATAAAACAGTCACCCCTGGCAATCCTTTTGTCCAAATGAAAATTACCGCAAAAACCGTCGGTAGTTTACTACGAGGACATGCCCTCGCCCCTTAAATTGAAACCTCTAAAATTATCGTCATTGCCAGCATCTTCAAGTGGATTAGATGCTGGTTTTTTATTGTTAAAACCGAACCGGTTACACTGATTGAGAAGATGATGAAAACTGTTAATCTAGAATGCGATAGAGTGTGAAAAAAGATCAATTATGATGGACGAGCATAAACAACAAGACGCAATGAATAATGAAATTCCTCAAGAAGAACAAACGCAAGATGTAGAATCGGCAACCCAAGAGCAGGAAGTTGTTTCGGCAGAAGTCGTAGAAAATCAATCCGAAGAAGCAGAGGCTCAATCGTTAGAGGCTGAAGGCGAACAACAACCTCAGCAAACTAAGGAATCAGCGAACACAGAGCAATTACAAGCAGAAATCCAAGCGCTACAGCAAAAATTAGAACAAGAAACCCAGCAACGAGAAGCTGTCACTGCGCAAGCCAAACGCCTTGCTGCTGATTTTGAAAATTTCCGTCGCCGCAGTGAGACGCAAAAAGAAGAAATTAAACAAAATGAAAAGCGAGAGACTTTATCTAAAATTTTAGAAATTGTCGATAATTTTGAAAGAGCGCGATCGCAAATCAAACCGACAACTGAAGGCGAAAAAAATATTCACAAAAGTTACCAAGGGGTTTATAAACAACTCGTCGAAGCCCTCAAAAGCCTCGGTGTTTCTAAAATGCGTCCGGAAGGAGAACCCTTTGATCCCTATTACCACGAAGCAATGCTACGAGAACCGACGAATGACTATACTGAAGGCACTGTGATTGAACAGTTGAGATCAGGATATATGTTGGGCGATAGTGTTCTCCGTCATGCTATGGTCAAGGTAGCAGCGGCACCAGAACCCACCACTGAATCAGAGGAAAGTGGTAATGAGCATAACAATAACGAAGAACAACTGGCTTGAATCCACTGAAAGTTTTTTCACTCTCCGTAACTTTCCCTGACTCGGGAGGGAAAACTTTCTGTAAACTTCTCAATCATCACTCATCTTTGAAAACCCTCATCTATCTCCAAAGCTCATGGGAAAAGTTATTGGTATTGATCTCGGCACCACAAATAGTTGCTTTGCTGTTTTAGAAGGCGGCAAGCCCCTAGTTATTGAGAATTTAGACGGAGGGCGGACCACACCGAGTATTGTTGCTTTTACGAAAGAACAAGAGCGTTTAGTGGGTCAACTCGCAAAACGGCAAGCGGTGACGAATGCAGAGAATACCATATACAGCATCAAAAGGTTTATTGGGCGACGCTGGGAAGATACAGAACAAGAGCGCAGTCGAGTTGCCTATAACTGTGTGACCGGGCGGGATCAAACCGTGGATGTGAAATGCTGGGGGAAACAATACACGCCCCAAGAAATTTCAGCGATGATTTTACAAACCCTGAAAGCCAGTGCAGAAAGTTATCTCAACGAATCTGTCACCGCAGCTGTGATCACCGTTCCTGCCTATTTTACAGATGCTCAACGGCAAGCCACTAAAGACGCGGGAACAATCGCGGGATTAGACGTGATGAGAATCATAAATGAACCTACCGCTGCCGCACTTGCATTTGGTTTGGATAAGCAAGAACAACAACAGAACGTTCTTGTGTATGACTTGGGAGGCGGTACCTTTGATGTTTCCATTCTGCAACTAGGAGATGGTGTTTTTGAAGTTAAAGCCACAGCAGGAAATAATCATTTAGGGGGAGACGATTTTGATAATGTCATTGTTGAGTGGATGCTCTCAGCCTTTAAGGAGGAAGAAGGCATTGATCTCAATGAAGACAAAATGGCAATGCAGCGGCTACGAGAAGCTGCAGAACGAGCCAAAATTGAATTGTCCACTCGCCCCACTACATCAATTAATTTGCCCTTTATTACCGCTTTTAGTAAAGGCGGGGGGGAGTTAGGTCCCAAACACTTGAAATTAGACTTAAGTCGAGCCAAATTTAATGAACTCTCCCGTGAGTTATTCCAAAAGACCATTCAACCCTTAACGCAAGCCATCGAAGATTCAGGCTTAAGCAGAGAAGAAATTGATCGCATTTTGTTGGTTGGAGGCTCAACCCGAATTCCGGCAGTGCAGGAAACATTAAAAGATTTCTTTAAGGGTAAAGAACCGGAGCGCTCAATTAACCCGGATGAAGCAGTCGCACTGGGCGCAGCGATTCAAGGCGGTGTTTTAGGGCAAGAACAGGAAGTGAATGATCTCTTACTGTTAGATGTCATTCCCTTATCTTTAGGGATTGAAACTCTCGGTGAAGTCTCGACCAAAGTCATTGAGCGCAATACAACGATTCCAACCAGTCGCTCCCAAGTCTTTTCCACAGCGAGTGATGGACAAACATCCGTTGAAATTCATGTTTTGCAAGGGGAACGGGCGATGGCGAGAGACAATAAAACCCTTGGCAAGTTTCTACTAACGGGGATTCCTGCCGCTCCGAGAGGCGTGCCCCAAATTGAAGTTAGCTTTGACATTGACGTTAATGGCATTTTAAAGGTCTCTGCTGAAGATAAAGGCACTGGGCGCGAGCAAAGCATTGT
>CAZAYV010000002.1:0-59423 GCA_964489465.1 uncultured Dactylococcopsis sp.
ACGCTCTTCCGATCTAGGGATTCAGGGCATTGCCAAAGAATTTGTGAGTGGGTTAGTGTTAATTTTTGAACGTCCCATTCAAGCAGGAGACTTTGTGGAGGTGAGTGAGTACGTGGGGACCGTGGAACACATTAGTGTTCGCAGTACTGAAATTACCACGATTGATCGCGTTTCTGTCATTTTACCCAACTCTCGTTTCTTGGAGTCAGAAGTGGTCAATTGGAGTCACCGCAGCCCCATTTCTCGACTGCGGATTCCGGTTGGCGTTGCGTATGGCTCGAATGTAGAAATGGTTCGTCAAGCCCTCCTTGATGCCGCTAAGAATCATTCCGATGTTTTATCCATTCCTCCACCCAATGTCTTCTTTCTCGGCTTTGGTGATAGTTCCCTTGACTTTGATTTACTTGCTTGGATTTCAGAACCCCGCAAACAATTTCAAATCAAAAGCGATCTCTATTTTTTAATTTATAAATTATTCCATGAAAGAGGCGTAGAAATTCCGTTTCCACAACGGGATTTACATGTTCGCAGCGGTAAATTACCGGTGGAGTTAACCCCTGAACTGACACAATCGTTATCGCAACTCTCTGCTGATCTTTCCGGCTGGTTAGACCATCACCCTCCCGATCATGGGAATCGTCGCAATCAACCTTAAAAAAAGAGAGTACAAGAAAATTTGTACTCTCGAATTAACTAAATAAAAATTCTTCGTTTTATTGCTTTATTTTTCAACCGCATTTAGCATTTCCTTGAGTTTAGCCAATTCATCTGCCCACCGTGGGTCGGGTTGGTTTGAAGTGTTGCTATTACTGCTACCTGCTGCTGGTTGTTTCGATTTCTTACTCCCTTTACCCCGTCGTTTATTACTGGCAGCACCCTCCTTATTTTTTTGTTTTGTTGGACGGGAAGATTCGCGAGCTTCTGACCCTTCTTTTTCTCCTTCTGGTGCGTTTTCGTCCCCTTTATTTTTATTACGAGGCAGTGCTTTTTCAATTTTTAAAGCATTTTCGCGGAACGTCTGACCGTTATGTTTTTCAATGATTTCATCCGCTTTTTCATCACTGGGAACCGTCACAAAAGCAAAGCCACGACAGTGTCCTGTTTTGCGATCTTTAATTACCTTAATCGATAAGGAATCATCCGCTTCTCCAAAAACTTCTTGCAGCTCTTGTCGCTCTACTGTATCTTTTGGTAAATTGCCCACGTAAAGACGTACAGACATAAGAAATACCTCGCATTATTTAACTAGTCAAAAACTTTTTAATACAGTTACTTTTCATCAACGGTCAAAGCAGGCGCCTTCCGTTTAGGAAGGCGTAATCTTTGACTTCAAACTAAGGAACTTTACCTGCAATAAAGTCATGTTAAATTTGGTTTGTCCCATTAATTGTGTTCTTTGTTGAAGCATTAATTGCAACTTAGCTTTTTGCCAATTCATTAAAGTTCCTTAATTCCATATTGACGCGCGTGTTACCTTGACGATGGGAATAACGCAAACCGCGTAAAGGAATTCAGTCTAAATTTAGCAGTAACTGTACTCAAAATTATTACAATTTTTTTACACTCTTTTTTAAGCTATCATGAATTTGCTATTTTAGCTACCCTGGAAATTAAATTTCATCTATAGGTGAGAGGGTGATGACGACTACAAACCCGTCACAGCAAGCCTCAACATGAATGCAACTTCAAAATAAGCCCAACTAGCTACTATAGCTTATTTTCTGAGATTAAGCAAATAACATGGCAATTCATTCCTCACATCGAGTGGGGGATCAATTTTGTATTGAGGGGAGAGTGGACTGAATCTTGTCCCCCTCAACCCTTCATTTCAAAACTGACAAACGACTCGTTAGTGTGTGAAGAACATCTCTTTTTCAACAGCGAGGGTTACACTTTCAGATAGGATTTCGGCAGAAGCGAGCAATCATTGACCGTTGGTCAAGAGCATCCCTGCTTGGTTAAGGAGATGAGGATGAAGCCAAGGATTATTATTTGTGGCTTAGGGCGGACTGGATATAAGATTTTTGTGTTGCTTCAAAAGCAAGGGGTAGCTGTGGTGGGAGTGAGTGATTCTCCGCTGCCGGAGTCAAAGGAGCAAGAAGATATTATTATTGGGGATGCGCGATCGCGCGCGACATTAATGGCAGCAGGGATCGAATCAGCACAAAGTCTGGTTTTAGCGGGAAATGACGATGCGGTGAATCTAGCTATTCTCACCCAAGCCCGCTTACTCAATCCTGAGATTCGCATTGTTAACCGACTGTATAATCATAGTCTGGGTCAACGCCTCGATCAGATTCTCCCGAATCACGTTAGCCTCAGTGTCTCCGCCTTAGCTGCCCCCGTTTTTACCTTTGCTGCCATGGGCAATGAGGCGATTGGACAACTGCAACTGTTTAATCAAACTTGGCCGCTTCACGAAGAAGTAATTAGTGCCGATCATCCTTGGCTGGGAACCCCCATTGATGAACTTTGGGAAAACCCGCACCGGATGCTAATTCATTATCTCCCGCGTCATGGCAATGGCAATTTAGTGGCAGCAATCACAGCCGGAAAACGCTTAAAAGCCGGAGATCGCATTATTGTTGGAATTCGACCGCAAATCCGGAAAAATCATCGTCAGCGCCTCAGACGAAGGATTAAAACGATAACGCGGTTGCCCTTGTTTCATCATCATGCGCGTCCCGTTGCCATAGTAACTTTGAGCTTATTGGTAACGATTTTTCTTGCCACTGCCACATATGTATCCACTAACTTAGAAACTTCCATTGTCAATGCGCTTTACTTTTCAGTGGGAATGATTACCGGTGCTGGTGGACAAGAACAAGTAGCAGAAAATGCCAATACATTGATTAAAATTTTTACAGCCTTGATGATGATTGTGGGCGCTGGCGTGATTGGGATTTGCTATGCTCTGATTAATGATTTTGTTCTGGGGAGTCGGTTCAAGGAGTTTTGGGATGTCGCGCGACTTCCCACCCAGGGTCACTATATTATCTGTGGGTTGGGGGGGATTGGTATGCGGATTTTAGAATATCTCCATCAACAAAATCATGAAATTGTTGTGATTGAGCGCGATCGCGAAAATCGCTTTCTCCACACGGCGCGATCGCTGGGCGTTCCTCTCATCCTCGAAGATGCCAACCTCGAAGCCACCTTACAAGCAGCGAACCTCCAGAAAGCAGAAGCGATCTTTGCGGTCACCAGCGACGATATGGTGAATGTTGAAATTGCCCTCACTGCCAAAGCCCTACAAGGTAAGCTGCCAGCAATTGTCCGTAACCATAATCCCGAGTTTACCGATTCTGTGCAGGAGGTCTTTCAGTTTCAAAATGTGTTGTGTCCCACAGACATTGCTACCCCTGCCTTTGCGGCGGCGGCTTTAGGGGGGAGAATTTTAGGGAATGGTTTAAATGGGGATTTGCTATGGGTTTGCCTCTCGACACGGATTACCCCACAGCATCCCTTTTGCAATCAGTTGGTCAAAGACAGTGCCATAACCGCTAACTTTGTTCCCCTCTATTTGGAAACCCAGAAAAAAACTCGCCATGGTTGGCAACTGCTGAACACTTGTTTAGCCGCAGGTGATATTTTATATCTGACGATTCCGGCAACGGAATTAAATTTATCCCTGTTTTATCATTCCAGCTAACTATGAGCAGACTCTATGATTGTATTATTGTGGGTGCGGGTCCGGCGGGTGCCAGTGCAGCCTATCATCTGGCAAAACAAGGACACGCCGTTTTAATCATTGAAAAAGAAACCCTTCCTCGATATAAACCTTGTGGCGGTGGCGTTGCCCCCATTATTCAAGAGTGGTTTGACTTTGACTTTTCTCCGGCGATTTCCCTGAAAGTGACAGGGAGTCGCTATACCTGGCAGCAAGCGGATGCCTTAGAAGTGAGTCTCGATCAGACACAACCGCTGTGGATGGTGAGGCGAGAGGTTTTTGATCAGTTTCTAGTGCAACAAAGTCAAAAACAGGGGGCAGACCTGAAAGAGAATACTCTAGTGACTGGGGTGGAATCGCAAACGGATAAAATTTTGGTTCAGACTCGTCATGGCAGCACCTTTCAAGGACGCTATTTGATTGCTGCCGATGGCGGGAGGGGACCGCTAGCGACTTGGTTAGGGTTTAAGAAGCGAAAACGTATTTTAGCCGGGGCATTAGAAACCGAAGTTTCCATACCTGATCAGCGCGATCAACGGATTCATTTTGAGTTTGGCATGGTCCAGCCCGGTTATCTCTGGAACTTTCCCAAAGCGGATGGCTACTCCTTAGGCATTGGCGCTTTTAGCAAGCGTGGGTCGCAAAACCTGCGGCAGATTTTAGCGGATTATGCTGGTCTGTTTGATGTTGACCTCAAGGAAGCGCCACACTGGGGGCATCCGATTAGTCTCTGGAATGGGGATCAGACACTGCATACGGATCGCGCTCTTCTGGCAGGGGAAGCGGCTTGTGTCGTTGATCCCTTTACGGCAGAAGGAATCCGTCCTGCGATTTTTAGTGGGATTAAAGCTGCCGCAGCCATTGCTGGGGCTTTGCAGGGAGAAAGTGAGGCTTTGGCAAACTATTCGCGCGCGATCGCGCAAGAATGGGGCAAAGAAATGATTTGGGCGCGACGTCTCGCCGATACGTTTTATCGTTTTCCCGCCCTTGGATATCGGATTGGGGTGAAACGAGCCAGTGCGACCCGGACTCTGGTCAAAATTGCCACTGGGGAACTCCAGTATTCTGAGGTTGCCCAACGCGGTCTGCAACGCTTAACGTCCTTTGCCAGGTAGAGAGTAGGGAGAAACCTCCCTCACTCTTATTACCGCCTATTCTAACGGGGAGCGCGACCATAGAGTTCCGTTAACAGTCCCAAGCGATCGCGCAATTCATTGGTTAATTCGTCACGACGATAGCGCCATGCCCAGTTATCGCCCAATTGACTGGGTGTATTCATTCGGGCCTCGCTACCCAAGCCTAAAATATCTTGGAGAGGAATCATTGCTTGATTGGCAACTGATCCCAGGGCGACCCGAATTAAACTCCAGTGGACGCCTTCTGAGGAAATTCCACCCACATATTGACGCACCGTCTCTTTTTGTTCCGCATTCCGTTTCTTATACCAGCCTACCGTCGTATCATTATCATGAGTCCCGGTGTAAACCAAACAGTTGCGGTCATGATAATTAAACGGCAAATAGGGATTTTCCGGACCGGAATCAAAGGCGAAGTGTAACACTTTCATCCCCGGAAAATTGAATTGAGCCCGCAGGGCATCCACATTAGAGGTAATAATCCCTAAATCTTCAGCGACAATCGGCAATTCACCGAGACGATCCCGCAATATTTTAAAGAACTTCTCTCCCGGTGCTTCTACCCAGTGGCCATTGCGGGCATCTTTTTCTCCTTCGGGCACTGCCCAAAACGACTCAAAGCCCCGGAAATGGTCAATGCGGAGTAAATCAACATAATCGAGCGTGCCTTCAAAGCGATGCAGCCACCAATCAAAGCCATTGGCTTCCACTTGTTCCCAGTTATAAACGGGATTGCCCCATAATTGTCCGCCTGCACTGAAGTAATCGGGGGGAACACCTGCCATCCAAGAGGGTTGACAAGTTTCTGGATCCAAGCAAAAGATATCTTGGTGGACCCAAACCGCCATACTGTCATGGGCGACATAAATGGGAATGTCGCCCAGAATTCTGATTCGTCGTTCATTGGCATAGTTTTTCAGGTTTTGCCATTGGCGATAAAACTCAAACTGGAGATACTTATGATAGTAAATCTCCCAGCCCAGATGTTCTTTCCATTTCCCTAAGGTTTGCGGGTCGCGCTTGGCTAGACCTTCCTCCCATTCATGCCAACTGATGCCGTTATGGGCTTCTTTTAGCGCCATAAAGAAGGCAAAATCCTCTACCCAATAGCCATGCTTGTAACAGAAATCATGGTAAGGACCTCGCTGATCTTCGGGGAGTTTAGCAAACCGTTCAAATGCTTGACGTAAAAGCGGCATTTTCATTGCTTCCACGCGGTCATAATCGACCCGTTCCTCCGGAAAACTCGGATATTGATCCACTTCTTCTTGGGTGAGTAAGCCTTCCTCTACTAACTTATCAGGACTAATTAATAAGGGATTCCCTGCCAATGCTGAATAAGATAAGTAGGGAGAATTGCCAAATCCAGTGGGTCCTAGGGGAAGGACTTGCCAGACTTGCTGTCCGCTTCCGGCTAAAAAATCGACAAATTCGTAGGCTGCTGCGCCCAAATCTCCAATTCCGTAGCGACTGGGAAGGGAGGTGGGGTGTAGTAAAATTCCGCTTGCTCGGTCAAGTTCCATAACGTTCTGTGTAATTCTACTTGATACTAAGGTACTCCGAAGAGATCGAGTTAACCTACATTAGACACTGTTACATCCGAAAGAGAATAAAACAACCTATAATTTTCAGTCTTGCACCTAGTTGTTAAGAAATATAAACATTTCGTTTTTTTTGACGGTCCAATAAAATTTTTCGGGCAGTTTTAAGAGGAACCTGGTTTAAAGTGAAAGCGTATGTTAATTAGAGATCAGTTCTCTGCTTCAGCCCAAGCCTCATTTTTAAAATAATGCTTGTTATTTATTTAGCCTGTGCTTTAATCGGTGGTGTCTTTGTTGCTTTATCGGTATCTGGCGGTTTTGAGGGCTTTGATTTTGATACCGAAGCTGATTTTGATGTCGATGCTGATGTGGACGCCGAAGCCGATTTTGATGATGTCGATTTTGGCACATACCAAGGGAAAACGGAAAAAAAATATAATCCTTGGCTGGGTAAGCCTTCTCCCCAACAAAAACTCTGGCTGCCCATTTTTAGTTTCAAATTTTGGACATTTGGTATTTGTTTTTTTGGCTTGACCGGGTTAGCGTTAACCTGGCTGCAACCGAGTTTGGGCAGCTTTCTCATCGCACTCATTGCTGTCTTGATGGGATTAATCATTGGCACAGCAATGGCTTGGTTGTTGCGGGTATTAGGGGGAAACTACACCAATAGTTTCACGCGGACTGATGATTTAGTCGGTGTTGTGGGAACCGTGGAAATTCCCTTTGATGCCAGTAGCCGTGGCAAAGTGCAGCTGTCGGTGAAAGGCTCAACTTTGGGATTCTCTGCGATGACTGAACAAGATAAAGCATTTCAGCGCGGGGAAGAAGTCTTAGTGGTTTCCTGCCAAGATAACCGAGTTTGGGTAGTTTCAGCCGATAACTTAAAAGATCAATAAGACAATTGGAGACAATCTGAGTTATGGTTCAGCAACGGGATATACAAAGGGAAACGGTGATGGAGGTTTCATCGCCACCAGTTTTTGCCCAGACCAATAATGGTAATGGTAATCCTTTGGGAACAAGCGTCACGATCGCGCTCATCATTTTTGTCGCTGTTCTCATGGTCGGGGCGATTAATAGTTTGGTGCAAATTTGCGATCCCAATAAAATTTTGATTATTTCCGGTCGCAAATATAAGCGCAAAGATGGACAGCAACTGGGCTACCGAGTCATTTACGGCGGACGCACGTTTCGGATCCCCATCCTGGAACAGGTGGAAACTATGGATTTAACCACCATGCCCGTTCCCATTGAAGTGACGAATGCTTACGCGAAAGGGGGAACGCCTCTGAATATTCAAGCGATCGCGAATGTAAAAATTTCTGGGGATTGGTCACTGGTGGGGAATGCCATTGAACGGTTTCTCGGGCGCGATCGCGGTGAGATTTCCCGCGTGGCACGAGAAACCCTAGAAGGGAACTTGCGAGGAGTGGTGGCAACGCTCACTCCAGAACAGTTAAATGAAGACCGCCTCGAATTCGCGGCACGAATTGCCAATGATGTCAGTGGCGATTTAGCCAAACTGGGGTTACAACTGGATACCCTCAAAATTCAAAGCGTCTCGGATGAAGTGGATTACCTTAACTCTATTGGACGCCGCCAAATTGCCACCATTGTGCGGGATGCAGAAATTGCCGAGTCCAACGCGGTTGCCGAAGCCGACCAAATTGAAGCCGACTGCGATCGCCAAGCAGAAGTCGCTGAAACTCAAACCCGAACAGCAGTTCAAGAAAAAGAAAACGAATTGCGACGGATTAAAGCGGAAGTGGAAAAAGAAGCCAAAGTGGAAGAAGAACGCACTATCGCTGCAGCCAAAGAAGCCAAAGCCCGTGCCCAACAGGAATTACAAGCGGTTCGTGCCCAACTGGAAAAAGCGCGCTTAGAAGTGGATGAGATTTTACCCGCGCAAGCGCAACAAAAAGCGGACGAATTACAAGCCAAAGGGAAAGCGGCAAAAGTGGCTGAAGATACCAAAGCGTCAGCCCAAGTCAACGAAATGCTCGCTCAAATTTGGCAAGAAACTGGGGTTGATGCCTCGGAATTATTCCTGGTCCAACAAATGGAAACGATCCTCAAACAAGCGGCAAAAGTTCCCCATCGTTTGCATTTAGGGGAGGTCACGGTGATTGACAACGGCGATGGCAAAGCCCTTGCCTCCCTTTCCAATGCCTATCCGGAGATGATCCGTCAGTTTTTACAACAATCAGAAGAAACCTTGGGCATTACCTTAAGTGGGAAAAAGGGAGAAGCAGCTGAGGAAACTCAAACGGAGGAAGAAGCATGAGCGCAATTATTACCTTACTCGTACTATTATTCGGTGGGGCAGGCACGATTGCCCTGGTGATTAAAAACTTGTATTACATTTGTCAGCCCAGTGAAATCCTGATTTTTGCCGGGAGTCGTCAAGCCGTTGCTGATGAAAAAACTGTTGGCTATCGTCTGGTTAAAGGCGGAAGTAGCATCCGCAAACCCTTGTTAGAAAAAGTGTTTCGGATGAACCTCACCAACATGATCATTGAGTTGAAAGTGACCAATGCTTACTCGAAAGGGGGCATTCCCCTGAAAGTGGATGGAGTCGCCAATATTAAAGTAGCTGGAGAAGAACCCACCATTCACAACGCGATCGAGCGCCTGTTAGGAAAAAGCCAAAAACAAATCGAAAAAATTGCCCAACAAACCCTAGAAGGGAATTTAAGAGGCGTCCTCGCCAGTCTCACCCCCGAACAAGTGAACGAAGACAAAATGGCATTTGCGCGCAGTCTTTTGGAAGAAGCCGAAGACGACTTACAAAAGTTAGGCTTAGTGCTTGATAACTTACAAGTTCAGAACATCTCTGATGATGTCAACTACCTCAACTCGATTGGGCGTAAACAACGCGCTGACTTAATGCGGGATGCCCGCATCGCCGAAGCGAGAACGAAAACCGAATCTGCCCTGCAAGCCGCAGAAAACAAGAAAAATACCTCTCTGCGGCAAGTCGAAGCCCAAACTGCCAAAGTTCGTGCCGAAGCCAACCGCCGTCTCCAAGATGCCCTGACTCAACGGGAAGCGGGCATTGCCGAAGCGGAATCGGAAATTGCAGCGGAAGTGGCGCGCACGCAAGCGGAACTAGCGGTACAACGGGAACGACGCAAGCAAGTGGAACAGCAATTACAAGCGGATGTGGTTGCCCCCGCCGAAGCAGACTGTCAACGGGCGCAAGCTGACGCCAAAGGACAAGCGGCGAGTATTATCGAAGACGGGAAAGCGCAAGCCGAAGGGTTACGCAGTTTAGCCAAATCTTGGAATGCTGCGGGTGAAAACGCTAGAGAAATCTTCCTCTTCCAGAAACTGGAACCATTGCTATCAAGTATGGTCAGTACGGTTCCCGAAATTGATGTGCAAAAGGTAACAGTGATTGATCCGGCTAAAGGGGGCAATGCCACAAAATTAGCTGCCTTTACCGAACAGCTACGAGAAAGCACCGGCATTGATTTGCCTGGTATGGCAGAACGGATTGGACAGTCTAATCCTGCCAGTCAGGAAAACAGCCAAGAGTAGTTGATGTCACCTGAGGGCGATCGCGCTGCTGAGTCATGATCGCCCTTAATGGTTCCCAAACGCTAAAATCTGATCCGCACTAAAGTTAAATTCTGTCACAACCGTTGATTGAATCGGCGTTTCACCCCGATAAACAGTATCTTCATACTTCCCTTCCACCCAAACACACACCGTCACTTGTTGCGGTTCGGGATCAATAATCCAATATTCTGCAATGCCTCGCGCTGCATATTCAGAAGGTATTTTGCCAGTTCAAAAAATAAGAATTTCGCGATGCTCGCATTAACTTGGCTTTCCGGCGGCATTACCGTCAATTCTCCATTGACCAACTCATAGCGCGTATCGGTTCCATCATCATACGCTAAATAGTCTTCCATTGTGAGGCATTGGGAAGAACCTGAGACTGTTTGCGCCATCGAATCTGCCCTCCCTTTTTCTGAGGTGTAATTCAACGTCATATCAACAGAGCGATCATTGCAAGGATAACGCTCATCATCAGCGGTAAAGAGTATTAATGTGAGCTAAAAATGCCGATGATTTTGGGTCAGAGTAATTATAATTTTAGTTTGCTGCAAATCATATCCATGGGGTTGCCGGTTATCCACTGGGAAAGCGCGATCGCTGCTTTGATTTTGTAGGTAATGATCCCGTTGGGATCAAAAATAAAAATGGACAATTAAATCTCACTCTTTTGTGCAAAAAAAACAGTCCTCAACCTTCATATCTTTCCAGAAGCGACAGTGAAAAAGGGAGGTTCGATGTCTGGAAGTTGTCAAATTAACGAAGCTGAACCTTCTAGTTGATTGAGCCATTCTCTAGCAGAATCGTGGGAAAGAGGACGACTTAACAAGGGATTCGCCAGTTCAAAAATGACCTCGTCAACCATCTCTTCAAAGTCGCTTTCGTATTCAATATCCTCGCGTCCTTCAATGGCATTTGCCCAATTCTCTACATCTAATGATGACAGTTGACCGTCGAGATATCGTCTTAAAACATTAACAATCTGCTGTTTTTTGAGAATCACAAGTCCTCTTGCACTATCCCAACTATAGGAATTGAGCGGCTGACAAATTTCTGATAAAGGTCGATCGAAGTTTAAAAGTGAATTGAGGAGTTCGACTCTAGTTTTCATGGGTATTTTTGCTTGACATGGACAATGCTACCATCAGCAGCGTAAGTAGTTTTAGTGTACAAAATCGTTATCCCTACTGCATCTACTTGTTTTTCATAGGTGGCAAAAGACCCCGGAATATTTCTGGCGGGGACATCTGCTTGGAAGGCTTTTCCGCCATTAGGAAGATCGTAGATTCTTACTGGACTGGCACTTTTGGGTAAACGTTGCTGAAAACGAGCAAGATTATAGATTTGTTTGGCGTTTAACGAGCTCGCCATTTGCTTTCGGTGTCTGTTTGACTCCGGATAACTGAACCATTGTCCGTCATCACGCAATTATATTAACGAATTAGCAGAAGAAAGCTGGGTCAAAAGCCAAGGATGCGCGATCGCGCATCCAATTCAGGGGTTTGCCGGTTATCCACTGCAAAGGCGCGATGACTTCGCCGGATCACGTAGCAAACATCCCGTGACAACAAAAGCTTAACTTTCCGATTCCAAACCTTTATCTGCCGTTTTCCTTTAACGAAAATTCATCAAATTTCACGACCTGAGAATTGGGCTGACGAGTATCAAAATAGTAGCTGCTGACCGTTTGAGTCTCAGTGTCTAAAATACTAAACGCTGTAATGTCATTGCTGGCAAGATAAGGTAATTTCTGACCATCATCGCTCAAAGGAGCAACGGTTGGTACAACCGGTTTTAAGCCATTGGGATCTCCAGTTAGGGCATATTGCTCTTGATATTCTTCAGGAACATTACGTTGTTGATCCTCCCAATGCGCCCCATAAGTATTCCCCACATTTGATGATTCTAAATAATGGGTTGGTCCGGATTGGAAACGATTCCACAGATGAGAATGACCAAAATAGACCAAATCGACACCCGCTGATTCCAGTAAAGGAACAACATCGCGAATTAAATAATCTTGATTGGGGGGATATTGATAGCGAATGGCTTGAATCTTTTCTGAGGCATCTTGTTGGATGATTTGCTCGGGATCGGTATAAGGCGGAACCACATTTCCTCCCAAAGAATGGGGAGGATGGTGAAGCATGACAATCCTATATTTGGCCCGTTGGAACGGTCGGCTTTGGACTTCTTGTTCCAACCATTGATATTGGGGAGTTCCTTTGGCAATGGGTTCAAAGATGATTTGTCCGTATCCCCAAGCTTCAGGATCGTTTAAGTTAGCTTCCGCTTCGTGATACTTCCCGTTGGCATTGGCATCGAGAGACGGTTTCCGCCACATATTGGTTGCGTAGAGAACGACCAGGCGAATGTCACCAAAGGTCGTGGCGTAGTATTTTTCTTCTCCCGGGATGCTTTGAGGAAGCGTGAAGATTTCTTGGTAGGTATCAGTATTGTAAGAATTCGCTTTAATCCAGTTTGCTTTAACCTTGGGGTCTTGCCGAGAATTGATCGTTTGGGCGTTTTGTTGGTAAAGTTTTTCTGCAACTGCTTTCGGAAACGCATCATTAAATTGCTGGTTGAGGCTGGCTGATCCGGAAAAACGTCCCATTACTTCATGATTGCCGATCGCGGTATATAAAGGAGCGTGTTGAATGAGTTCGCCGCCGTTATAAGTGGTTTCGGTCTCGTTTTTTTCCAATTGATAGTTGGCATTCCCTTGTAAACAAGGAAAAAAAGCACCGCCGCGGCTGTCGTCAAACCATTCCGAGGCGCGATCGGGAACATTCACCAGATCCCCGGCGACCAATACCGCATCGATTTGGGGAATCGTTTCCGCAACTTTCTGTAAATTAGCAGCTGTCATCGGCTTTTGCTGATGGTCGGACGTGAGTAAAATCTTCAGCGGTTTTCCTGGCGGTGGTGCGGGAGATAAGCTAAACTGACGGCTTCTCAGCGTTTGACCGTCTTCTTTCTTGCTGGTTATGTAGTAAGGAACCCGTTCCTCAGCAGAGAGATTAGTGGCTTGTGCTTCATGACGCCAGATTTCTCGAAAGAGGGGTTCTTGGGAGACTTCGCTGCTGAAATGAGGGACATGGGACTCTTGATCCTCGCGAACGCGGGTCAGTTTTTGCGTCGTTGCTGTGACTGTTTGTTCTGGGGAATTGCCATAGGTTAAAGTATGCTCGATTCCTGGAAATTCCGTAAACCAAATCACCCGTACCGAATCGGCAGTCGGAAGTTGCAAAAAGGGGTCACTCAAGAGACCAGAATTGGGAGAATGATTAGGAGTAGACATATCTTGGGGGTCGCGATCGCTAACCAGGAAAATAGTAGCACTCACAATGGCAATGAGAAGGAATAGTGGCAGGAAATAGAAACGCGCCAACATAAGAGATTAAAGTGTTGGTCTTTAATGACATTACTTTAGACAAATTCTAGCTAATTAAAAATTAAGATTTAGGTTTTGGCTCATCGATTGCATTTTTAACTAAATAGTTATATAGTGTATATGCATTATTGCTTAAACACCATATTTCGTCTTGGATTCAAACGAAAGCCAAAACAATGGCTATAAATTCGGACAAGAAGAAGAAACTTACAACATTGTTGCCGCCCACGGTTACTTTGGTCGCTTAATCTTCCAATATGTCAGCTTTAATAACAGCCGTAGCCTGCACTTTTTCCTCGCTGCTTGGCCCGTCATTGGCATTTGGTTTGCTGCAATGGCGGTTTCTTCCTTTGCCTTTAATATCAGCGGATTTAACTTCAATCAATCTGTTTTAGATAGCCAAGGTCGTGTGCTTCATACTTGGGCTGATGTTTTAAACCGGGCAAACCTAGGAATTGAAGTGATGCACGAGCGTAATGTACACAACTTCCCGTTAGATTTAGCGACTGGCGAAGCCATACCAGTTGCCATGCAAGCCCCTGACATCATTAGTTAATTATTGTCAAGCACTAGAACTTCGATTTTTCCCTCTTCTACGGAAGGGGGATTTAATGATTGATGTTCCGCCATTGTTGGCTTTGCTTGCGGTTCGTGTGCAGTTCTAAGACTCGTATGCCTGTTTTGGGTAAAGGGTCTAATAATATGCTTAATTCTTGCCAGTTGCTAATGAGTTTATGTTCAATATCGTAAGTTGCACAGAGCTTAGAAAAGTCAATATTTTGAGGTGTGGCAAAATAGTCTTCAAATACATCGGGAAATTCAGCAATTGGGAGCATCTCGAAAATCCCACCCCCATTATTATTGACTAAAACAATGGTGAGATGGCCTTGGAAGTGGTGACGAGATAAAAAACCATTACTATCATGAAGCAGCGCTAAATCCCCAGTTAAACAAACCGCACTTTTGTGGTTGTGAGCAATGCCTAAGGCAGTAGAAAGGGTGCCATCAATGCCATTTGCTCCCCGATTAAATAGGGGATAAATTTGACGTTGATTGGGTTGCCAGAACCACTCGACATCCCGAACCGGCAAACTATTGGCAATCAATAACAGTGTATTTTTAGGGAGAGTTTGGGATAGAAACCAGGCAATCTTCGGTTCAATCAGTTCTTCGGTCTCACTGAACCGATGATCGATTCGCGATCGCGTTGTTTCTTCCAAGGATAACCACTGTTTTTGGTAAGCGGATAAAGCAGGTAAAGCAGTGGGAAGCGGACCAAGATTACAAATTGTCGTGTGTAGAGGAATTGTTTTCTGATGCAGCGGATCGAGGTTCTCTCCTCGGTCGTTAATCAGCCAAGATTGAGGAGAAATTTGATCTAACCAACGGCGCAGGGTTTTGCTAGTGGGAAAGGCACCAATTTGGATGACCATTTCTGGTGTGAGAGTCGCAGCAGCCTCTGGATCGCGCAAAATAAAATCATAAGTCGAAATCAGGTTCGGAACCAGATGAGCGTAGTTTCTAACCGGAGAGAGTCCTTCGGCTAAGACAACCCAGCCCAAACAATTGGCTAAATGCGCGATCGCGCGACAATACGCTTCGGGGTCTAAGGGTTGATCCACCCCAGCAACAATAATCCCCCGCTCACAGCTTTGCCAAGTCTTCCACGGTAAAGGCTGTTGCAGGCTCGGGGTAACCGGCGGAACCAGATGGGAGAAGAACCCTTGAAAGTCGGAAGCAGTCGGTTCGAGGGGATCCTCTTCGATTGGCGCCAGGGGATCGCAAAACGGACAATTAAGATGAACCGCACCCGCAAGGGGAAAGCGCGATCGCGCCACTGCCTGCACTAGGGTTTGTCGCAAATAGCGTAAGGCTGCCATCTCAGCACTAGGCAATGCCAACTCTGCCTGCCAACTGGGATAATTGCCATACAGTCGCTGTTGATCAATCGTTTGTCCACTGTGACAATGACGCAATGCTGGCGGACGATCTGCGGTGAGAACCAGCAAGGGAACCCCACTTTCCCTCGCTTCAATCACAGCGGGATAAAAATTTGCCCCTGCTGTGCCCGAGGTACACACTAAAGCAGTGGGCATCCCGGTTATTTTCCCTCTCCCCAACGCAAAAAATGCGGCGGAACGTTCATCCAAAATCGGAATTGCTTCAATGGCAGGATGTTTAGCAAATGCCACTGTAAGAGGGCTAGAGCGAGACCCCGGACAAACCACTGCTGTGGTAACGCCTAAGCAAGAGAGCGTTTCCACTAACACTGAACTCCAGAGTGTATTCACATTACGAAAATCCAAATTCATTGGTTATTAGTCATTAGTCATTAGTCATTGGTCACTGGTCACTGCTTTAACTCATGACCATCCCACCATCCACATTAAACACTTGCCCAGTAATATAAGCCGCTGCCGGATCGCTGGCAAGAAAACGCACCATGCCTGCTACTTCTTCCGGTTGACCATAACGTCCGAGGGGAATGTACTTTAAAATCCCTTCTGCATCTAATTCGCTGGTCATTTCCGTGGCAATGAAACCCGGTGCAACGGCATTAACGGTCACATTGCGGGAAGCCAGTTCTTTTGCGACGGTTTTCGTAAACCCAATTACCCCAGCTTTCGCGGCACTGTAATTGGCTTGTCCGGGATTTCCCATTTGTCCAGCAACCGAGGCAATATTAATAATTCTTCCCTGACGCTGTTTGAGCATAATCTTACTGACTGCTTGTGTACAGAGAAAAACCCCCGTCAGGTTCAAATCGATAACCGCTTGCCAATCTTCTGGCTTCATCCGCAATAACAAGGTATCGCGAGTAATTCCGGCATTATTGACTAAAACATCAATTGATCCGTATTGATTACGGGTTTCTTTAATTAAGTTTTGCACTTGTTCAGCATCGCTGACATCCCCCTGGATGGCAATGGCTTCGCCCCCTTGATCCGTAATCGCTTTCACCACTTCCTGGGCTGCTGCCTCAGAACGGGCATAGTTGACAACGACCTTCGCCCCTTCTGTAGCAAGGGCGATCGCGATCGCGCGACCAATTCCCCGAGAAGCTCCAGTCACAATCGCTACTTTTCCTGATAAATGCTGTGATGACATTAGTTGCTAATTAATCTTTATCTTAAATCCAATGAGCAACCTCTAGCGTCCTAGAAATCGCGACAAAAATCAATAGAAAAAGTGTGATTAGTTACTTGATGCACCCCGGAATCCGATACAATCAAAACAACTTTTTCAGTTCTAATTTGTCTTGTGGTGTGTTTTTTTGGAGGATAGACCCATTAATTTACCAACTGATACCCAACCCCCTTCCGTTCTCAAGATTTGGGGCGAAACCCACTTAAAAGGGCATGTCACCATTAGCGGGGCAAAAAATTCGGCTTTAGCGATTATGGCAGGAACCCTCTTGTGTCCGGGTGAATGCCGTTTGCGGAATATCCCGTCTCTTGTTGATATTAATCACATGGGAGATGTTTTATCGAGTTTGGGACTTAAGCTAAACCGCGACAGCGATACACTCGATATTAACGCTCAAGACGTTACGACTTCTAAACCTCCCTATGAACTGGTTTCGCGTTTACGAGCCAGTTTTTTTGTCATTGGTCCCCTATTAACCCGTTTAGGCGTGGCACGAGTGCCGTTACCTGGCGGTTGCGCGATCGGAGCCCGTCCGGTTGATCTCCATGTCCGAGGCTTAGAAGCCATGGGGGCAAAAGTCCGTATTGAACATGGCATTGTTTATGCCGATATTCCGGGCCGTCAAAATCGCCTCCAAGGTGCAGAGATTTATCTCGATTATCCCAGTGTCGGTGCCACGGAAACCATCTTAATGGCTGCTACGCTTGCGGAAGGGGAAACCCGCATTGAAAATGCGGCTCGCGAACCGGAAGTGGTTGATTTAGCCAACTTCTGCATTGCGATGGGAGCGAAAATTCAAGGGGCAGGAACCAACACAATTACGATCTCTGGGGTTAAATCCCTGCATAGTGTAGATTATCCGGTGATTCCCGACCGCATTGAAGCAGGCACTTTTCTAGTTGCGGGTGCCATTACCCATTCTGAAATTTCCTTATCACCGGTGATTCCCGAGCATTTAACCCCTGTGATTGCTAAATTACGAGGGATGGGGGTACAAATTCTTAACGATGCACCGAACTGCTTACGTCTGGTTCCGGGTCCGCTTCACGGTACCGATATTGAAACCCTGCCTTATCCGGGTTTCCCCACTGATATGCAAGCCCAACTCATGGCACTGCTCGCCCTCAGCGAAGGAGATAGCGTGATTACAGAAACCGTATTTGAAAATCGTCTCCGTCATGTTGCTGAATTTAAACGCATGGGGGCAGATATTCGCCTGAAAGGTCAGCAAGCAATTATTCGGGGGGTTTCCATGTTGACCGGTGCCCCAGTTTTCGCCACTGATTTACGGGCTTCTGCTGCGCTAGTGGTTGCCGGGTTAGCAGCCAAGGGGATAACGACCATTCAAGGGCTACATCATCTTGATCGGGGTTACGATAATCTTGAAGAAAAGTTAAGCAGACTGGGGGCAAAATTACAACGCGTCAGCATTGAGGAAACCGATCTTCGTGCAGAAGACTTGCTTGAAGCAGAGAAAGGCTAATTTCCTATCATGTGAGCTGAGTGGGTGGCAAAAGAAGATGGGGAAGTTAAGGGGCGTTTCGAGTTCCAATTTGCCCTTTTCTTTGTTTCCGCTCAGCTTGGGATTAGGCATAATTAGGCATAATAGAGGTAAGATGCTTTTTTTCCTTTTGCTAGATTAGTTTCCCCCTGCTCAACGATGACAGTAACAGAAAGCCACACCCAGCAAACGTATCGTCAAGAGGAAGTTCAAGAAATCTTGCAACTCGCGATCGCGCAACAGGCCAATCAAGGAGAATTCACTCGCGATCAACTCTTTGAAATGGCGACCGAGTTAGATATTCCTTTGACAACCATCCAAGCTGCCGAAAAAGCCTGGTTAGACCAGCAACTTGAAGCGCAAAAACGTAAAGCCTTTGATAACTATCGTTGGCATCAAATTAAGCAAAAAGTTGGCAAATATCTCATTGCGAATGCCTTTCTCGTTACCCTTGATCTCCTCAAAGACAGCACCCTAAATTGGTCACTATTTATCCTCTTAATTTGGGGACTCTTTCTTTCTCTAGAAGTTTGGAAAGCCTATCACCTCGAAGGAGAAGAATATGACCGCGCTTTTGAAAGCTGGAAGCGTAAATATGAACTGCGACGTTCGGCGAAAATGCTTTGGCAAACGTTTAAGGAAAAATTAGCGAGTCATTCTTGAATCATTCCTGATTGATGATTAATAATACCCTCTCGTTCTAAAACACTTGCCAGTCGCAATAACAACGCTTCATTATAAGGAGAAGCAATCAGTTGCACTCCCAGGGGAAGAGTGCCAGGGGTATAAATAGGAACTGATAAAACCGGTAGCCCGACAAACGAAATCGGTTGCGTAAAGCGTCCGAGATGAGGACGAACTTTTACCGTTTCTCCAGCAATTTCAATTGTTTTTTGCCCTAATTTCGGTGCCACACAAGGCGTTGTTGGCGCGAGAATAATATCAAACTGTTGAAAGACTTCTCGCAGACGATCGCGATACCAACTCCGAAATCGCTGCGCCTGATGATACCACTGACTCGGAATTAAAGCTCCAGCAAGAAAGCGATCGCGCGTTGCCGGATCAAAGTCTTGGGGGCGTGACTTTAAGGCAGCTAAGTGTTGAGACGCGCCTTCGGTTGCGGTAATAATATAAGCCGCTGCTTTCGCCCGTTCCGATTCCGGTAGCGTTACGCGCTTAGCAGTTCCCAATACTCTTGCCAGTTGCTCTACGGCTGCTAGGGCTTCCGGTTGTGCCCCTGTGGCAAAATATCCATCTGCTACGGCTACTCGCACATCGCGAATTCCTAAATTCAGCTGCGGTAAACAAGGTTCTGGGGGATGCTTCGTCAACACCGGATCCTCAATATCTTCTCCTTGCAGTAAATCCATGACTGTTGCCAAATCCCGCACTGATCGCGCAAAAATGCCCAGGTGGTCGAGACTGTCACTGAGTAAAACGGTTCCCGCCCGCGACAGTCGTCCGTAGGTTGGTTTTAGCCCATACACCCCACATAAGGCAGCGGGAACCCGCACCGAACCATTGGTATCGGAACCGAGGGCAAGGGGAAGTAATCCTGCTGCCACTGCGGCTGCTGAAGCCCCAGAGGAACCGCCGGCAATGCGAGAGGAATCATAGGGATTCGGGGTTGCGCCATAATGACTGTTTTCGGTAACAAAGCCGTAGGCATATTCATCCATATTCAATGCCCCGACTAAAACCGCCCCCGCTTGCTTTAAGCGCGCGACCGCCGTCGCATCTTTAGTCGCCGGCGGCTGTTCGGCGTTAATCTTTGCCCCTGCTAAAGTCGTCAGCCCAGCAATATCAAATAAATTCTTCACCCCAAACGGAACGCCTGTCAGAATTCCCAACGGACTCCCTTGCTCGATATAACGATCAATCGTGTGGGCTTGCTTCTGCGCTGCCTGCTGAGTAATCGTCGTAAAACAATTCCGCGCCGGATTTTCCGCCTCAATGCGAGCGAGGATTGCTGTAATAACTTCTGTTGCCGTGTAGTGGCGATGACGAATCGCCTGCGCGATCGCGACGGCATCAAGGGTTTTCCAATCGGCATCCATAGGGAAACACCCCAACTGCTTCACTTGCATGACTATACCATCATTTCTCCGTTAGCGGTTATTATTCCCAATTTGCTCCTCCCAAGCTGTCGATTGCAGTAATCGCATTTCAATGCGACGACGACTTTCATCTTCACGGGTTTCCGGGGAAGTATCAAGGGTATGGTTCGGTTTGAGCATTTGACCGGCTGAATAAGGGAGAAAATATTCAATTTGAGTTAATCGTCCTTCCCGTTGGGCTTGTTTGAAATAGCGAATAATGGCCAAGGCTCGCATCATCCCTAAATCAAGGTTGCTCCCAGGAACTAAACTCGGCGTTTCTTGTTGATTAAACGCACTGATGAGTGCTTCATCTAGATTAGATTGCCCACTATTAACCGGTAAACTATCCGTATGTCCAATGACTTCCATGGCATCACAGTTACACTGTCGACTTTGACGCTCTAAAACGGGAATAATCCGGTTGTCTAATGCCCGTTGAAAGGCGGGGGAAATTTCTGCTGATCCGACCGCAAACCGATAACTTTGATTCTGTTCCGAGAGAATAATAATTGGTGGACTTTCCGGTGTTTTTGCCAACGCTTCTCGTGCCTTGACTAACTGTTCTTGCAACTCGGAAACTTGTTCTGCTGTTGCTTCGGCTGCGGCCAATTTGGCTTCTAATTCCTCAACTTTTTCCGCTTCTTCTTGCAACGATTCTACTTTTTTTTCCAAGGCAGATACTTCTGCTGCTGTGTCTCTAGCAGCAGCAAGTTGTCGTTGTAAACGGGGCACTTGATTGGCTGTCGCTTGCGCTTGTGCTAATTTTTTTTCTAATTCTGGCACTTGACTCGCCACACGCTCAGTTTGCAGTAAATCTAAGCGTAATAACACAAAAAAGATCACAAAAATAAAGGCGAGAAAAGAAAAAATTTCAGAATATTTTAGAAATTTGGGATTCATTACGCAAGTATGATGAAGGGGCAACCAAAATTAATCATGAATGGGAAAAAGGATAACCAGCTTCCCAGAAGGAGAGGGGGAGACAAGGAGAATTTTTTATTGCCTATTCCCTAATGACCAATGACCAATGACTAATGACTAATGACCAATGACCATTAATTCGACACTTCTGCCATTTCAATCACCTGTTCGTCTAAATCCTTCACTAAAAAATTCAACGGTTTCGTCCGACGCACCTTAAACTTTAATCGTCTGGCTTGAACCTGCAGTAAAATTTGTTCCAAACAATCGTGATCAAAACAGACATGACGCTGACGGTCTTTATGACCATAACTAGCCCCGGCAATAATGTGTAATTGGGTATTCTTTTTCAATTGATACCATAGTCCTTCCGTACCGTTATAACTGGGATTTGTTGAAATCCCCGGATTCGCTGACATATAGAGCGGATCCATCGCCGTAGCCCCCAGAGACTGTTCATAGTTGTAATAATAGTGAAGCGGTACTTCGGCAATGGCTAAGTTTAAAACGCCCTCATAAAACTGGCGCGCTACTTCTAAATCCGTCACCATAACCGTGTGCACCTTAGGCGCACTCGTTAGAAACATCCACATTGCCCCAGCATAGGCAACTAAGAGCATGACCATAATGCCCTGTGTGGAAAAAACAGTGTCGAGACCGGGTAAAAATGCAGCAAAACCGGTAAAATTAACCATCGTTTCAGAAAGCATAAGCAAATCATTAAATATTACGATAAAAATTCAGCGACAAACCCCGTTGGATGCGGTAAAGTGCAATTAATTGCTAGAACCAACCCTTAGGTTTAAATCCAGCTCAAGGCTAGCTTATCTTATTTTATCTTTATTATTGGGTGACGAAACGCCGTGCAGATACCTCGTTTTCCAGAAGCTCATCATCCTTTAGTGCAACCGTTATTTCATCATAGCGATTTAGAATTATTAACGCTGCTGCAACAACACCCAGAACAGGGCAAGCATTTTACTGCTATTTTTTGTCGCTATAGTCCTTTGATTTACACGATTATACGTCATAGCGCGCGATCGCGCGTTCAATCGGATTATCTGTTTGCTCTGATTTGGCGACATTTATATTACGAAATGCAAGCTTTAAATCCCACTGAGTTAGAAGCAATCGGCGATAACTCTTTACAAAGTTGGTTGATTAAAATGTCAGGGTTAGCGTTACGCGAAGTGGAAATTCCAGCAGTGGAAAGCATTAACTATAAGCTAGAAGCTGCTCCTCCCCCATTTTGGTGTTATCTTGAAATTGCTCTCAATCAATTACCTCCCATTGTGCGTCTCATCATCTTGATGGCACAAACCTTCCATTGGAGCGAAGCAGAGATTGCAGACTATTTACAAGAAATTGATGAACCGTTAACTTTAGAGGAGGTGAAACGCAAATTAGAAGAAGGATATCAACTCTTAGAAACTGCTTTACCCGATGATATTCGCATGATTTATTTGCATAACAATTAGGCAAAAAGATTGGGAAATCTTGAAACCCAAAGGCGTTTTGTCACCAGCAAAGGACTCATCACTTTGTCTCTCAAACAAGTAATCACTTTGAATCATGTCGTTGTTTTCCACACCTTATAACCTGGACGAACCAATATCGTTGCAAAGGTGAGTCTCCAGTGTCATCTAACCCATTTATTTTTTACCACTTCAGGTTAGCTCGGCAGTGTATTTAAAAAGAAGTATGGCAAGAAACTCGAGTTGTTGAAGTAAAATTAATGATGAATCAATTATTCTAGAAGATAGCTATGGGTTATCTTCACATCATTAAACCCAAACAACGTTAAGATAAATCTTATAGATATCTGACCCAAAACCATGAGCGAAGCTGATACTCCTAAACCTTCTCCTTCTTCGGGTAACGAATATGATTCCATCGACGAACTCATTACGTTTGAAGATGACACAGACGAGAGTGATTCCCTTGATGAAGTGATTGCTGCATTGGAAAATTCCACCTCTACTTCAGAAACAAACGATCGTGATTCTTGTCTAGGTGATCGACGATTTAGGGAAGAACCCATCCCAGCAACGGCAAACACTGCCTTATCCCATCAACAACTTCAGGAACAAAACCACCAACTTTTACTCCGCACTGCTGAACTAAAAAGTGCCTTAGCAAATGCCCAAGCTGAATTAGAAGAGCAACAGTTGCGGTTGCGTGAAGCAGAAGACCTGAATGCCCAGCAAAATGACGAAATTAATGCTGCATCGGAACAAAATTTGAGTCTTTCTCAAGAGTTAAAAAACTATCGTCTTCAAGAAGAACAACACGTCGAGAAAATTACTCAACTCACGCACCAGTTACAAATTTCTCAGCAACGGGTTGCCCAACTCGAACGAGAATGTGCGCTAATTCAAAAGCAATTTCAAGAACAGTCTTACAAACTATGTCAAGCTGAAAAATATTCCCGAGAATTATCGTTCCGCCTACAGCAACAGCGTCGTCATACTTGGCAATTTAAGTCTGCTCTCAATAAATGCTTGGAAACAACGGCTGAAAAAGAGGATTATGAACTGATCCCGAATCCAACTGTTTCTTCCCAACCCATCCCTGCTTGGTCGAGTCAACACAATAGTGATGATGGATCTCAAGATAAATCGGTTGACTTAGCAATTTCTTTCGAGGAAAATGCAGACGCTCAACCGGAGAGTGCCAATTTCTCAGCTGCAGAAGAGAACATTGCTTCTGGTGAAGCCACATCAGACGCTTTAACCGGCAATATTTCAGAACCTGAGGTTAAACCAAGCCTAACTGCTGTTGCTCAAAAAACCCGCTCTCGTTATTCTCCTGCTCCTCTACTGGTGTCAAGTCGTAAAAAGCGCCAATCTTATTCAGCAGTAGAATTACCCAAGTTTATTCGCTAGCTAGTTTCTGCCATAAGGGCAGTGCGAAGAACACGGGCAATCGGTTAAACTAACCGCAATGGCACCTTGCTGAATTCATTTAGAAATACCCATTAATACTTATGAGTGCAACTGAACTACTAACAAATAGTCTGGCTAATTTTCTCAATATTTATCTCCTTCTGATTTTTGTGCGGATTCTCTTAAGCTGGTTTCAAACAGCGGGCTGGGCACAACAGGCTATGTCATTCCTCAGCCCGGTCACTGATCCATATCTAAATATTTTCCGCTCTTTTATTCCCCCATTGGGTGGAATTGACTTATCACCGATTTTGGCAATTTTTAGCTTACAAATTATTTCTAGCTTATTAACCAGTGTTTAATTAAAACCGAACTCTCGGGCTGACACGGCTGGAAAAGCCAGAGGCTTTAAATTGCTCAAGCTGTAATGGCGTTGGTTGATTGGCCGGTACACTAATTCTGAGGCTAAACTCACTAACGCCAGGTGGGACTTCTGTGATTGAGCCGACACGGGTGCGGTTTTGTAGGACAGGGTTGCCATTGGCATCATAAATGCGCCCAAAAACGTCTGCATCATAAATCGTTTTTCCCGAGGGGTTTTTTGCGATTCCCGTAATGAGAAAACAGCTTGCTGCGTTAGAACTACCGCTGAGTAATCCGCCTTCATACTCTTCGGGACAGTCTTGATAGGAAAGATTAGAGAGTTTAATTTGTGTCATTGCCTCGGCATGAGGAGAGATGAATAATCCTGCTAGCCAAAAGGTAAGAGACAGCGCAATTAAGGTTAGTTTTTGAAATCTCATAAGTTATCAAGCTTCATGGATCGAAAATTCTGTTGTTAGCTTATCGTATTCGCCGCGATCACAGACCTTCTTTCGGGGAAGAATGGATAAACAAGTCTTCAAGACTTCATGAAGATCATTATAGATTGTAACTTTATATACAGAAATAAAAACTATAATAATATCTGGAGTGGATTAATAACGGATTAAGTGACGTTTTGATCAAGAAGGTTGCCAATGGTATTGGCATCCAAGCTGAAAGGGCGCTGCAACTGACTCAAGCCTCATATCCAATCATTCGTTGCTAAGGAGAAAATCATGAGATTAACTTATCGTGGTATAAACTACGAACCCGAAACCATGCCCTTTGAAACCACTGAGGGAGAGGTAGGCGGAAAATATCGAGGACAACCTTGGCGTTATCATTATCCACGCCATATTCCAGAACTACCACCAAAACTGTGGTTGCAGTATCGAGGAGTCCGCTATAGCAAGCGTCCGGTGGTTCAGTCTTCTCAGCGACCAGAGAAGTTAATTCCAGCGGTGAACCCTCATTCGGAGTTCCCCAGTCCCCCGCACTTTACAACTCAGAAAGAAGAGACGGAAGCGGAACAAGTGCATCTAGAAAGCATCCGTCGTAACCTAGAACGTCGGATCTCAGTTGCAAAAGCAAAAGGCAATGAGCAACTGGTATCAATGTTAGAGCAAGAATATCAAGATTTGGCGATTAACTGCTAGTTGGTTGTTAATGAGGGGGGGGATTGAGTCGGCACTACCACCCCCAACCCAATCATCAAGTATGGCTTGCTTGTTTTCGATCTGACCGGAAGCAAGAGGGAAAAGTATGGTATAACTCCCTCAGAGATTTTGTAGCTCATCATCAATATGAAAGGTCAGTTTATTGTTTTTGAAGGAATCGAGGGCGGAGGAAAAACGAGCCAAATTGAACAAATCCGAGAGTGGCTCCTTGCAGGAGGGTTAGGAAAATCCCTAGCAGTGATACAAACCCGGGAACCGGGTGGAACAGCGCTAGGTCAAAAGCTGCGATCGCTGCTGCTCAATGACCACGATTGGCATATTGATTACCGTAGTGAGTTATTGTTATATGCTGCAGACCGGGCGCAACATGTCAATCAATTTTTGAAACCGCATTTGGAAGCGGGAACGATTATTCTCTGTGATCGTTTTATTGATTCCACCACCGCTTATCAAGGGTATGGGCGAGGCTTAGATTTAGACTTAATTCAACAACTCAATACCATTGCTGCTGACGGTTTGGAAAGTGACTTAACCTTGTGGTTGGATGTCGAGGTGGAAACGGGCTTGGCACGAGTGCAACAGCGAGGAAAGCGCGATCGCGTTGAACAAGCTGATATTGCATTTCACCAGCGAGTCAGACAAGGCTATAGGGCGCTCGCTGAACAATTTCCGCAACGGATTGTTCCTATTAACGCGAATCAATCGCCGCAGCAGGTGCAGCTGGAGATTCAGAAGGTTCTTCTTGCCTATTTCAACGCTTAAAGAAAAGAAGGACGAACTAACTGGCAATTCGCCCCAGCTTAGAAGCAATTAGTCGGTATTAGTTGCTGCCATTGCCGACAAAAGCAAGGGTCAGGCTATCTTGGGCTAAGAAATGATCCAAGTGATAGGCTCTTTCTTCGGTTTCTAGTAAGATTTGCTCATATAAGTAGCGGGTTGCGCGATCGCCGAGGCTTTCCGCTTGCGCTGCTTGCTGACGTACCAGTTGAATTAAAGCTTGTTCGGCACTGAGGTCATGTTCGACCATGGTACGAACCGCATACATTCCATCTGCTTCCGGTTCAAAGCGACACAGTTCCGCTAACTTGCTGAAACTGGCAACGGGAACCCCACCCATGCCATTTAAGCGTTCCGCTAGATCATGAACATGACCTTGGACTTCCCCATAAGATTCTTGGAAAAATTGGTGTAAGGAATAAAATTCAGCGCCTTCAACCACAAAATGATGCTTTTGATATTGGATATAAAGGGCTTGGAAACTGGCAAGTGCAATGTTTAATCCTTCACATACGGGTTCTGTAACGTTTTTTTCTAATAAGACTGGATTATCTTTCACCTCTCCAAATGCTTGGAGTAAACCTTGTGCAGTAGCCATGGGAATTCCACCTCAGTAATTTTTTTGTTGCTTTTACCGAATATTAGCAAAAAAAATACTTATTGACAAATAAGAATCATCCTGTTTTTTATAATTGAGATTAATTACTATCAGTTAAATTATGACTGACAAATAAACAATTAATAGTTAATTAGTAAAGTAAAAAGGTCGGACATAAATTTGTTGCGCGATCGCGCTAGCAAGTGTGACTTGTTGACCAATCACTTGTACCCGTACAGCCCCTCGTTTGGTTGTTCCTAAAACGAGCAAGTAAGTTCCCACGGCAACCCCAGGAATGGGAAAATCAAACTGATTCGGAAGAGCCGCAATTTGCACCCAATTGCCTTCTGTTACTTCGACCAGGGAAAAACTATTGGCAGGACGAGAGGTTTTCGGTTGATTAAATTGACCGCCTAAATAGCTAAAATGCCAAGGTTTCTGTCGCTGCTGATCGTTTTTCTTATCATGATGATCAGGGTGGGCTTGTGAAAAAAAATTAAACGACATTACTATTAATAACTAAACTACAGTTAATTCTGTTGAGCAGCGGGTAGATGCCAACATTGATTGAGATAGTGACATAGGGTGTCACGGGAAGCAGAGACGCGCCACATGACACGCCAAAACTGCCAAACTTTCAGTGGCGTTGCCAATTCAACTTCCAAAGGGTGATTGCAACGACAGTAACAGGGAATGTCCAACTCCAATAACCGTTGGTACACTTGCCAACGTTCGGTACATTTGCAAGAAATTTGCGTCCTTATTGCTGTTGGTTCAGAAAAATTATGACTCATACTTTCAATAAACAAGAAAAATTTGCAATTAATAACGAAATAAAGATCAATCGTTCCGTACTCTCGGCTGAGAAAAAACAAAGCTGAGGATCCGGAAATTGAATTGTAGTTGCTAGTGTACCCTTAAAGATAATAGTTTGCAACTGTAATTTTAATTTTTTTCATTATCGTTGAACCAGCGTAGCCTGGAAAGGAAGCACTGTCTCGATATATCTATGCTTTGAGAGAACTTCACCCTTAACAGATGTTAATTTTTGCGATCAGAAGCTCGGGACAGATGCTGATGAATAATTGCAATAATTACCACGTTTCTGAAGCACGAGGGCTTCGAGTCAGCTTAGCTTACATCCGTTCTAAAACTTCAATGCCGAGTAATGATAATCCGAGTTTGAGGGTACGGGCCGTTAAATCGGCTAACATCAAGCGAGAACTGCGTTTCGGTTCTTCGGCTTGTAAGACCGGACAGCGGTCATAAAATTGGTTGAATTTTTGGGAAAGTTCAAAAAGATATTGACACAGGCGGTTTGGCAGTAAATCTTGTTCCACTTCTTTGAGGATATCGCTCAGTTGGAGGATATGCTTTGCCAACACCAGTTCACTCTCATCTTCTAGAGAAAGGTTTTCATTAGCGAGGGTGGTAAAGTCAATATTGCCTTTGCGACTGATTCCTTGTACCCGAACATAGGCATAGAGGAGGTAAGGGGCGGTATTGCCTTGTAAGGCAAGCATTTTGTCGTAGCTGAAAACATAGTTACTGGTGCGATTCCGACTGAGATCGGCATATTTAACAGCACTGATCCCAACAACAAGGGCGGTTTTTTCAATAAAGGCTTCGCTTTCGCTGCGTCCTTCTTCGGTAAAGCGTTTTTCTAAATCTTGGCGCGATCGCGCGATCGCTTCATCTAATAAATCGCGCAGGCGAACCGTTTCCCCGGAACGGGTTTTCAGTTTCTTGCCATCTTCTCCCTGTACTAAGCCAAACGGCACATGCACCAACTCTACTTCTTCAGGAACCCAACCTGCCCGTTTTGCTACTTGAAAGACTTGCGCAAAGTGATTGGATTGGCCGGCATCGGTGACATAAATAATCCGTTGTGCCCCATCTTCGCGAATGCGATAGCGAATTGCTGCTAAGTCGGTTGTCGCGTAGTTATAGCCGCCATCCGTTTTTTGTACAATTAAAGGCAAGCGTTCCCCAGACTTATTACTAAAGCCTTCGAGAAATACACATTTTGCCCCTTGGTCTTCTTCCACTAAGCCCGTTGCTTCCAATTCTTTGACCACATCCGGTAAAAAAGGATTATAGAAGGACTCACCACGTTCGGTTAAGTCCACTCCTAATAGGTCATAGATAACCTGAAACTCTCGTCGCGATTGTTCACAAAGTAATTTCCAAGCTTGAACACTGGTTTTGTCTCCCCGTTGCAGTTTCACCACTTCTTCTCGCGCTGTTTTTTGGAATTGTTCATCCTCATCAAAGCGTTTTTTAGCCTCCCGATAGAGAGAGACTAAATCGCCTAAAGCAAGGGCATCCGCTTTCGTTAACGCCTCTGGATAGGCTTCTCGTAAATAGGCAATTAACATCCCAAACTGAGTTCCCCAGTCACCAACATGGTTGAGGCGTAAGACATCGTGACCGCGAAACTCCAAAATGCGGGCAATACAATCGCCGATAATTGTAGAACGCAAGTGTCCCACGTGCATTTCTTTAGCAATGTTGGGACTGGAAAAGTCTACAATCACCCGTTGTGGGGTTTCTGCTTTTTCTGCACCCAATTGACTGTCTTGGGCGATGGTTTGGAGAAGAGTTTGTAAAGCGGTCGGTTTCAGCCTTAAATTAATAAAACCCGGTCCCGCAATTTCGGGGGGATCACATAAGGCAGAAACATCCAGATGATCGATAATTTGCTGGGCAGTCTCTCTCGGCTTTTGTTTTAACTGCTTCCCCAGAGATAGGGCAATATTCGATTGATAATCGCCAAACTCGGGTTTTGCCGCCGGCACCACTAAAGGATCGGTGTCTGCATAATCATCTCCAAAGGCGCTAACAAGGGCGTGGGAAAACGATTGTCGCAGTTGCTCAAGTAAAGAATACATAATAACAGTTCATTTTATCGGGTTTTTGATCAGTGAATTGAGGAGTGATCAAATAACGAATGACCAATGACTAATCCCCCCTCAAATTGCCCTAATGATTCTACTACATTAGGGAGTGACAACCAGCGAATTGGCTTCCGCTTGAAAGCCTTGGGCTTTTAATTGCTGAGAAACCAGACTGGCATCTTTGACCCAATATTGTTGTCCAAACCGAACCAGTTCCTGTTGATTGCCCACTTTAATTCTGCCAATGACGGGCACTTTCGCTTCGTTCTTTTTGCCGGCAAATTGCTTTAAGGTTTGCTGTAACTTTTCTTGCTGGGCGCGATCGCGCGCTTGTTCTAAACTAAAATCAACCATCACCATTTTCACTTTTTCAATGGGTTCAGCATCTTCAATAATCATCTGTAAACGATCATCTTTCTGGTCAATTTTTCCCCACACGATCAACCGGGCATCTTCTTCTAAATAAGCACTCACTCGTTCGTAGGAACTCGGGAAAATCACCCCTTCCATTTGTCCGGATATATCTTCCATTTGCACAAATGCCATCGGATCATTATTTCGGGTCATAATTTTCTTCACTTCGGTGAGTAAAATAATGGCACTCACCGGCTTTTTCTTGGGAAGATTGTCTTTATCCCCTAACATCACTGCCGACAGCATGGCACTCGCGGGTTTTGTTGCCTTCAAAGGGTGGTCAGAGACATAAAAACCTAATAAATCTTTTTCGTGTTTCAGCTTATCGGTGGCACTAAAATCTTCTACCGGTGAGGCAATAGGGACATCTTTATAGTTTGGCTGATCATTATTATTGTCTTTGCCGCTATTCAAGGAATCAAAGAGGTTGGTTTGTCCACTGGCTTGATCTTTTGCGCGACTTTGCGCCCAACTTAAAACCGGTTCTAAATCATGTAAAAGTTGATTGCGATTTGAGTTGATGGTGTCAAACGCGCCACAATAAATTAATGCTTCTAAAGCGCGGCGGTTCACCGTATGGAGGTCAACTCGGGCACACAAGTCCGCTAAGGAGGTAAACTGACCCCCTGCTTGGTCTCTTGCGTTTAAGATATTTTCAATTGCCCCTTGTCCTAGGTTTCTGACCGCCGATAAACCAAAGAGAATATTATCATTATCGGGGGTAAAATCAATTTGTGAACGATTAATATCTGGCGGTTCCACCTCAATATTCATCCGCCGACAGGTATCAATATATTTCTCGACTTTGTCGGTATTATTGCTGCTGGCTGTGAGGAGGGCAGCCATGTATTCGACTGGGTAGTTTGCTTTCAGATAAGCGGTTTGATAAGTCACATAAGCGTAAGCCGTGGAGTGCGATTTGTTAAAACAATTGGACGCGACACAACCATTAGCCAAGAGAAAATTATGATCGTTCTCCACGCCAATATCATAAACATTTTGTTTTCCCAGTGATTGACGATTGATAATTTTAACCATACGTTTAATATGAATTAGGAAAAAGAGAGGAAAAGACCGAGAATGAAAATTAGCCAAATCATCATTCTGCTGTCCTTTCCCATGAATAGTATAGACCTTGAAACCCTATTAGTAACAGTGTTCGTCATTGTTGATGACTGGTATCAAAAAGCCGTCCCTCCCCGAAGCCATCTGCCCGGAGTCAAACCCAAATTCAGTGACAGTGAAATTCTTACCCTCGCTTTAATTACGCTTGGTGTGACTGCCTTGAAAACGAAGGAAGCGTTAGTGTTAGTCCAGTCGGAAGAAATGGCAAGCTACCTGGAAATGCTGGCTAATGCTGTTGCCGATGGTCTATGGAATTTTGCCGCCAGTGGATATGCCAAGAACCATTTGTTATTTTCAACAGCGTGTCTTGAGTAGACCTCTTGCATGAATCGGGAGAAGAAAAAAGAGGTAAAAGAAATTAAGAGATGGGACTTTAATTGTTGGAAAGTTTGGGAATCAAATTGCGTGGTTAATAGAGAAACTATAGAATGCAATCCCAATAGTTTAACCTAGACAACTGCAGACAAAAAGCCTGAATCATCATTCAGTGCTAAGTAAGAGAGTTGCTCCTCGTTGCCGTGGCGGACTTCTGAATCGAGGGAGGTGTCTTCTCGAACAAGCGCTCCAAAACCGCTCTTAGTAATTTCAGTAAGACGAGCATTGGCAGAATCCCAACCATTGTAAGAGCCAAGTTTAGCAATGAGTGCTGGATCGTTGCTAAAGCCGCCATCATCAAAGCTGAACGAGTCCTCAGTTTCATCAAATTGTGCACCAGTTGTACCGCCTTGTAGCACGATGTCGCCATTAGCGTCATTAACAGTACTCTGCTCAATCGCCAGCCAGCCGATGTTTTCTTCGTAATGACTACCATCATTTCTGGCTTCTTCTTCCTGCATCGCCAGTTTAAAGTCACTTGCGGTTTGATTTTTAGTTCGGGTTGTTACCCAGTCATCGCCATTATAGGTCTGAACTTGAGATAAAACTGTCGGTTTGTTGTCAAAGCCTGTGTCTGTCAAGTCAACTGTTTCAAAGCCTTGGGAGGTGAGCTTGCCTGAGTTGTAGTTGCTTGCCGAGAGACGAGTGCCATCTGCAAGGTCCCAATCTCCTTCTTCTATCACGACATACGAGACATCCTCATCAAAATGTTTTCCATCTTCATTCTTAGGTTCCTGCAACCGAAGCTCGAAAGAGTCGTTCTTGACGTTTTTAATCCGTACTGTCGCTGGATCGCTCCCATTATATGTTGGATCCGAGGCAATCACTACAGGATTACTATAGCTTTGATCAAGCTCGATCGTTGCCCATTCATGATTGATGCTAACTTGACTATACTCACCGATATTTTTCAAGACTTGTTCCGACTCGACATCGTAGGTGCTACCGTCTCCAAACTTGAACTGCTCAATATTTTTAAGCTTATCTTCGGTGTCACTGTCAGTGATGTGGATGTCATATTCACTGTCCTTGGGATCCGTGTCGATGGTATAGTCATCATAGTCGCCGGAAAAGATAGCCGTATCCTGGCCGTCACCGCCATTAAGCGTATCATTCCCTCCTAACCCCGTGAAGGTGTTGTTTTTGTCATCACCTGTGATAGTGTCATTATGCTTCGTTCCAATAATGTTCTCTATATTGTACAAATCATCTTGAGAGCCCCAACCATCATCGGTAACTGCATTCTCATTCTCACTTAGATCAACATTAATTCCAGAGAAATTCTCGAGGTTAGCATCACCAGCATGAACACTATGCAGGTCATAAGATACGGTATTGGAGCCTTTGCCTCCATAGATTATGTCATCCCCTGCACTAGGCAAGAAGACATCGTCTCCACCGAAACCATACATTTCATCTGCATCATCTACATCTGGTTTGGGAGTCACTCCACCTGAACTGAGAGCGTGGTCATAAATGACATCACCGAAATTAGTTCCGTAGAGATAGTCATGATTAGGACTTCCCTGAACTTCTCTTCCCGAGTAAGCACCAAGAATAAGAAATTTATTGGTTTCTAAACCTTCCATATCCTCCAGTCCTAGGAAACTGTCGCTGTCGGGCTTACTGGAATCAATAGTTAAAGCATTATTGATTACGCTGTCTCTAAAGTCATTTTTAACTAAATTTTTCTCTACCTCTTCCTCGTCGAAAACTTCGGAAAAATCAAATTCTAGAGTAGCGAAAGTATCATTGCTATTATCCTCGCTGTATTGCAGAGATATCTCACTGTTCCCGTCGGTATCATCTGAAATAAAAACATTGGAACTGCCTTGGGGTTGAAGCGGAATGATGACGACATCTTCGACGGGATTGAAGTCTTTAATCTGCGCCTTAGAGCTTTTTGCTGGCGAAGTAGAATTAGAAGAACTGTTGACAGACAGCTTTTCCTTGAACACATCGAAAACCATTGGCACCACTTCTTTAATCAGTTTCGACCCAGCAGGTAAACCCGTGAACACTAAATCAGTTATATCTCCTGCTAGACTTAAGCCAAGGTTTGCCCAGTTAATTCCTCCTGTGTTGGCTGTGTTGGTGTTGCCCGAATCAACTTCTCCAAGAAGGAAAGTATCCGCTCCGCTTCCCCCATTCAGGGTGTCCTTTTGATCACCTCTCAAGGGACCTGAAGAGAGGAAGTCGTTGCCTTCGCCTCCATAAAGCTTATCGGTTCCCTTTGCTCCCTTCAAGATATCGTTGCCTTTTTCTCCCCTGAGAGTGTCGTCACCTCTACCTCCCATCAAGAAATCGTCACCATCTCCTCCGTTTAAGTAATCACGACCTCTGCCTCCATAGAGGCGATCGCTTCCTCCGTCTCCTATCAAGACATCTCCATCCTTTCCTCCTATCAAGATATCGTCACCATTTCCTCCATCTAAGTTATCGTGACCTTTGCCTCCATAGAGGCGATCCTCACCATTTCCTCCATAGAGGCGATCCTCACCCTTTGCTCCTTTGAGAGTGTCGTCGCCCTTTTTTCCACGGATAGATTCATCTTCTACGTTGCCAATGATGGTATTTCCTTTGGAGTTGCCGACAATTTTGCCATAGTATCGGTACTCTTCAATCAGGTATGTATCTGTGACGAGTTCAATGTCGTAGTCGTTTTCAAAAAACTTCCAGTGATTAGGTAAGTTAAACTTTCCTATGTCCTTGTATTGTTTCTCTGGGGTGGGACCAGGATCGGGCATGGTTTTTGTTCCTCCTAAAAATCTATCGCTCTTCTTGACTCTATGTAGAGAACAAAAAATTTATGCACTCTATAAACTGACAGTTTTGAGATCTACATCATGAAATGGGTTTATCGTTAGTTTTTGGTTGCCTTCAGTAACACTCACTGAATTAAGTGACTCACCGTTCGCTCAAATTTCTGAGCCATTCAGAATGATAAGGGCGGAAAAGTTTACGGTATAAGGGTTTCAAAAGATATAGAGGGGAGTAAGCCAGAAAAAATTGGTAAAAAGCGATCGCGCTGCTAAGGTTTTTCAAACCCCATCACTCCGTTGCCAGGGGGATCGGAAAAATTTCCCTCTGTCTCCTCTCAAATGGCTGAAAGCCTTGTATAGAAAGGTGTTAACTTCATTGATTAAGCCACTCAATTTTAAAATGAGCGAACGGTGAGAAGTGAAGAAAGACAAGATCACTAAAGTTCCCCTCTCCGAGTGGGAAGAGGGGAGAAATTAATCACTTAAGAGGTCATCGCTTTACGACTGTTGGCTTCCTGCGATGGCTTGGTTAGATTGACCACCGAGGTTAATTTTTACTTTGTGGTTCACTGCATCTTCCACTTTCGGTAGACGCAAGCTAAGGATACCGTTGCTGTAATCCGCTTCTACCTGATCTTGTTTGATCCCAACGGGTAAGCCAATGGTACGACTGAACTTACCATATTGGAACTCAGAACCATAGCTGTGCTCATTCTGATTTTCATGGCGATATTCGCCACTAATGGTTACAGAATCGCGGTTGACAGTAACATCAATGTCATCAGGATTAAGACCCGGTAGTTGCGCTTTTAGCATGAGGTTTTCCCCAGCGTCATTTAGCTCGATCGCGGGATTCCATTCTTGGAGATCAAATGCGCCGCTGCGATCGCCGGTCATTTCATCAAAGAGGCGATCCATTTGACGACGGAAAAGTTCCATATCAGCCGTAGGATTCCAGCGTGCAAGTGCCATAGAGCTTTCACCTCCTAAAGGTTATTCACCATTTACACTGCTTTGCATAGCCTCTTAGTTCAATTTTTATCTTGGCAAACCGAAAGAGAAAAAAACAGTGAGGTGAACCGAAATAGGAGAGTAGATTTCACCGTAATGGGGGAAGGGAGAGGGGGAGACAGGGGAGAACAGATCAGCACACTCATCCCTCAAGACAAGATTGATCGCCCACTACTATTCCCTATTCCCTATTCCCGAATGACGCCATCTTCAACAGTCTGAATATTCTCAAAAGTATCCGCCGATCCATCCCAGTTGAAACCATTGATGCGGATCGAAACCGAACCAATTTCTTGTGTGGGATTGTAGCGGAGACGCAGGTTGTAAGTGCGGCGGGAATATTCGAGGATAAAGTCACTACTAATCACTTCTCCGTCATCGAGGTTGATTGAGGCTTGAACCCCTCCCAAAACAGGACCATAAATTTGCTGTAGAACTCCTAACGATAATCGTCTGCGATCAACCAAACGATCAAATTTAAATGGAGATTCCCCTTCGCCTAGAGCTTGAGTATAAGTCACATTAAAACTGGTGTAATCCAGAACATTTTTTGAGAAGTGACCCAACTGTCCTGTTAAACCTAAACTCAGGCTAAGGGAGTTTTGATCGTCGCCGTTGCTGTAAAGACTTGTCACCCCGGTCACTCCTGTTTGTAAACGAAGATTAGGACGCACCGGAGTGGGGGTATATCGTAATCCTTCCTCTTGGGTCGCCGGTAGGGGGTTTCCTTGCCAAAGCGAGGTTCCCCAATTCAACTCTGTTGCCGCTTGATAGCGTGTCAAGGTTACTCGGTCATTTTCGCGGTTGGGTTCTAAAAGTTCCTGCACATCTGTTTCCGCATTAACGCGCTGCACTCCCCCTTGGTATCGGAAATTAATCCCACTATCACCTAAAGTAAAGTTGGGAGAAGCAATGACAGCGCCAATACTACTTTGTACCGTTTGAAAGCCCAGGGAACCATTAAACAGACGATCGCGATAGCTGGCTTCTAAATTGAGACGATGCTGTCCCCTCTCTCGTCCCACAGCTTGTTGTAAGCGGATACTCCCCCGTAAATTATCTTCCAACACATCTTCTTCAAATCCAGTCATTTCTCCCCTTACCCTTAATGTAGTGCGAGGGCTAAACTGTCCTGTCAGTTCTCCTTGAATTCCCAATACTCCCGGATCAGCAATGGAATCATCGAGGAAGGCTTGTTGCACAAAATACTGAGGGGTCACACTAAAATTCCACTGCGGGGTGTTAAAAACTGTAAACTCCCTTTCGATATATAAGCCACCGCGATCATCAGAATCAAAGCCAAAATTAATAATACCAGGCGGTCGTTCCCGTTGATCCAACACAATGCGATTGCGCGGAATCGGAACCGACAACCCATCATCAAAGACTAAACGTTGATCAGAGGTGATAATTTCATCTCGTAAGGGTCCTAGTTGACGAAACTCAGCCGTATCCGCACGAACTTCCAATTCCGGTGGGGAAAACGGGTCATTGGTCAGGCGAACGTTAGTTGCCGTCCAGTTTCCCCCATCAATCACAATTTCCTCTGCTGCAAAGCGCAAGCGATTAATTCCGCCGCCCGTCTCGGGAACAGAAAAGTTTTCTATTCCTGCGCCTCCCCCGGCCCCAAACTGATATTGAGTGTCTTGAGTTACATCTTGAATGGGCGGTTCAGCGAGGGGGGTTGCTGGTAATGTTGCTGCGGTGCCACCACTTAAACCAAATGATACATCTCGGGCGAGGGTGGGTTGATACACTTCTCCACTGCCGTTTTGGATAACCCCTTCATCTTGCAGAAAATTGTATTCAAAGCGATCACCATTTAAAACTTGTTCCCCGCGCCGGAAGCTAATATTTCCCGTTCCCACTGCCAACCGAGTTGCCGTATTAATTTTTAACTCATCGGCGACTAAAACTCCCTGCGCAAACCGAACCGTCACATTTCCTTCTGCTGTGATGACCTGAGTTTGAGGATTATAGGTTTGGCGATCTGCCATGACTTCTAGCACCCCTTGGGGAGAATCTGTCTCTCCCTGGGCAATTTGCCATCGTCGTGTTTTTCCTCCTCTAATTTGAATCTGAACATGAGTAATTTTCTGTCCAGTCTTAACTCGATTTAGGGGTTCGATTAGGGCAATCTGAGACTCGGTTTTTGCCGGAACAACGGTTTCTAGCTTGGGTTGGGAAAGAGGGGAAACATCAGCAAATAGCATTTATTGATTGACGGGTGAAAATCTGTCATGAGTTGCTTACAGGTTGAGTATCATTGGAGCAGAAAGCACCGTTATTATCAATTCTTTGTGTCTCACTTTTTTATTTGACCATGAACAATTTAGCCATTGAAACCCGTGGATTAACCAAGCAATATGATCGCCAACTGGCGGTTTATGATGTTGATTTAACCATTGAGACAGGAGAAGTTTATGGGTTAATTGGTCCCAACGGCGCTGGCAAGACGACCCTAATCCAGATGCTAGCAGGGATTGAAGAGCCAACAGTAGGAGAAGTGTATTGGTTTGATGAACCGGTCCGCTTCCATCAATCTTATTTCCCTTTCAAGCGTCGCTTAGGCTATCTTCCCGATGATTTTCCCCTTTATGACGATCTCACCGTTTGGGATTATTTAGAGTATTTTGGTCGGCTTTATTATCTGCGTCAACCCCAATTACGACGGCGATTAGAAGAAGTTTTAGAGTTAGTTCAACTCACCTCTAAACGCAATAGTTTGATTGCCACTTTATCCCGAGGGATGCGTCAACGGTTGAGTTTAGCGCGAACCATTATTCATGAACCGATTTTATTACTGTTAGATGAACCCGTTTCCGGTCTTGATCCGATGTCTCGTCAACAATTTCGAGAAATTATTAAGGTTTTACAAGAAGCCGGAATGACAATTTTAATTTCTTCTCATGTCCTCAGTGATCTTGCCGAAATTTGCAGCTCGATTGGTATTATGGAGTTAGGATATTTAGTGGAAAGTACCTCTTTAAAAGATCTTTATCAACGGTATTCCCAACAAGAATTAATTATTTCTACCGTTGATCGGGTTGAGGAATTGGCAGAGATTTTACCGCGCTTTCAAGGCGTAGAAACCTATGAAATTATGCCCACAGAAAAACGGATCAAAGTTGAATTTAGCGGTACTGAAGCCAATAAATCCGACCTGCTGCGATCGCTGCTTGATTTAGGCTTCAAAATTACTGAATTCCATACACAAGAACAAAATTTAGAAAAGTTATTTTTGCAACTGGATCATCAACAACCATCTTAAGTAATACTGAAATCAACCCCTTCATACAAATCAAGTACAGAAATAGCAAAATCCAAACCTTGCACCTGTATCGTCGCTTTCTCTTCTTGATACTCAGTTAATAACCACTGCTGATCATTTTGTTTGGTATATTGCATAATCTGATATCGGGTTTGGTCGATTAAAATATATTCTCTTAATTCAGGAATTGAGCGATAGGCTAAAAATTTATCGCCTTGATCATAATTTTTAGTGGATTGAGATAAGACTTCTGTAATTAAAATCGGATTCATGACGGTGGTTGTTCCCTGATCTGCATAAACCGGTTCCCCAGCAATCACCATGACATCCGGATAGGTATATTGACGATAACGTGGAATCCAAACTTTAACATCACCGATATAAACGCGATAATTTTGTTTCCTTAAGCCAAATTTGAGATGCGCATATAAATTCCCGGCAATTTCATTATGGTTCGTGGTTCCTCCAGTCATCAGAACAATTTCTCCATCACGATATTCATGTCTTTCTTCTGTGTTTTCTTCTAACTCTAAGTATTCTTCAGGTGTGTAAGATTGAGTTTTGGTCAGCATTACTTTTTCTCTCCTTAAAAACGGAATTACTTGACAGAAGACTGCCTTGATTTTTAATCAGTCAATATTGATTTTTATCTTTATTTTGTGGGAATAATTTTATGGTAGCAGTGGAAACAGGGTATACTGGAGCCAATTCTACGACGACTGAAATAGTTAGACAGATTGTCAACTGTCCATAGGGAGATGAATCCGAATTTCGGTCAGGAATTGAGAACGCAATCAGCGAGGAGTTGTTGTCGAATGTTAGAAGCAGCGCGATCGCGCATCAGTGATTGGAATCCGCAACTGGTGCGAGAAATTAAAGGACGTTGGAAAGGACGTAATCTTTCCATTGCAGTAGTCGCTTCTTTATTAAGCCAACTACTGATTTATCTCGGGTTTAGGGAGGAACTGCCAGCTACGGTCAATCGCATCAATCGTTACTGTATTGGCACGCCTCCAGTAGAAGAGTTAAGTGCAGCCCAGATGCACAATCCACCGCATAATTATTGTTTAGAAGATACGGCTGGGAATTTAATAATTAATTGGCCATTATGGTGGCTGGATTTATTTACTTGGTTAACCGCCGCTTTTTTAATTGTTCTCTTAACCGCAGGAACGTATTTACTCATTAGCGACCTGGCCAAAGAAGAAGAAAGTGGAACCTTAAATTTTGTGCGTCTGAGTCCCCGTTCAACCACGAATCTTTTAGTGGGAAAAATCTTAGGGGTTCCTATTTTAATTTATACGGTAATCGTGTTAGCCTTGCCCCTCCACTTGGTTGCCGGCCTAGCCGCAGAGATTCCCTTGACCCTAATTTTAGGATTTGATCTGGTTGTTGTTGCCAGTTGTGCCTTCTTTTTTAGTGCAGCACTCCTCTATGGCTTAGTAACGGCAGGATTAGGGAGTTTTCAAGCTTGGTTGGGAACCGGCATTGTCTTATTATTTCTCTGGTTAGCGACTCTCGGCGGCTACAGTAATTCCTTAGTCAGTAATGACCCATCTGACTGGTTGACCTTATTTTATCCGGGAAAGGTTTTGCCCTATTTAATCGGACAAACCCCTCACTCTTTAGATACCATTGGCTATTTTAACCTCAAAGATGCCATGACCTTGCATTGGTATAATTTCCCCATTTGGAATCATGCCAGCAGCGCGATCGCGCTGTTAATTATTAATTATGCTTGGTGGACCTACTGGGTGTGGCACGGCTTAAATCGCCGCTTCCATAATGCCCATGCCACGCTTCTCAGTAAACCGAAAAGCTATTGGTTTACCGGGAGTGTCACGGTCTCTTTACTGGGTTTTATGACCTTGGAAGACTACAGCATTGTTCGCAATTTTCAAATCTTTTTTGCCATTGAATTAATGGTATTTTTATTACTCATTGTTGCCTTATCTCCCCATCGACAAACCTTACAAGATTGGGCGAGATATCGACATCAAAAGCATCGCAAAGGGACCCGCAATTTAGTTGCCGATTTAATGCGGGGAGACGAAAGTCCAGCCAACGGCGCGATCGCGCTGAACTTACTCTCTAATCTCTTAATCATCACCCCAGCGCTGCTGTTCTTCCCCCTGGGTAATGATCGCATCTCAGTTTTAGCAACGGTTTTGTCCGTGAGTAGTGCGTTCCTGGCTTATGCTTGCATCGCCCAACTGGTTTTACTGATGAAAACGCAGAAACGGAGTATCTTTGCCATCATTATCGTCAGTAGTGTGATGTTTATTCCCACGGCTGTCGGCAGTATTTTGCAACTGCCATCTGTCCTCACCTTTGCTTTTTTCCCCATTGCCACCGGGCAAATTTTAAGCACAACCGGTCTTGGCTTGACCTTACTCGCCCAGTGGGTTGTCATTATTAGCTGTACGCTTCAACTGACTCGCCAACTGAAACAAGCGGGAGAATCGAATACAAAAGTCTTATTGGGGGAAGACAACCTCAAACACTCAATCTTGAGTTAACTCTTTCGCGGTCAGTACTTCCCCTTGCGTCCCAAACGACCACAATGCAGCCGCCGCCTCCGCACGGGTGACGGCTTTTTCCGGTTGAAACAGTTGTGTATAACCATAAACGCGACGTAAGGTAGATTGTTCGCCATTGGAAAAGTCAGCAACAATTGCACTGAGGGCTTTCGGGTCAATTTTACTGGCATCTTGAAAGCCCCATGTTTCTTTCACGGTGTTGACATCAGCAGCAGGGAGATTACTGCGCGTATCCATAGGGACTTTCCAAAGCAAGAGGGTTTCTCGGGTTAAGGGGGCATCAGGACGAAAACGCGTCACTGTTGTATCTCCGGTTAATCGCGAGGGAATTAATCCGGCTTCTGCTAAGCCTTGAATAATGGCAAAATCGGGATCGGAGGGGGGAATATCGGTAAAAGCAGGGGTTTGCGCTTGTCGAACCGGGCGAATTTGTTGGCTGGCGCGATCGCGATAAAATCGGTTATTGGCCTTAAACAGCCAACGGGCAAAGGTGCGACGGGTGATCGGTTGATTCGGGGCAAACTGCTTCCCACTTTCAGTCTCATTGGCAATTGGGGTTAAAATTCCGAGTTGAGCGACATCCTGAACATAAGGCGCTAAAGGATTAGGAGTTTGCTCTAAATCGGCAAAAGTCCCACGAGAAGAGGTCTGGGTTGATTCTTCAGGTTCTTCAGACTGAGGGGTTTCTGCGGTAGTACCGGAATCAGCAAGGGGTTGATATTCAATCAGAAGTCGTTGCGTTCCTTCGCCTTCTGTCTCCTCAAAAATCGTCACTTGCAGGGCAAGAGAACTAGATTTGGCCCTAAGAACTTGCTCACTCGCCGTTGCCTCACCCGTAAAGGGCGTAACAATCTCCCAATTCTGTTGGGTTAATGCTTGCTCATAAAACTGGGTAATCTGATCTATCTCATCGGTTGTCGTGATTTCAAGGGTGCCAGATGAGGTTTCTGCATTCGTTTCTTGACCCACTAACTCAGCATTAGGGTAAAGGGGAATTTCCTCAGGTACTTCTGCTGCTTCTACCGTCGTTTCAGGAGTCGTCCGGTTGGGATTATCCGCTGGAGGATTCGAGGGATTGGAGGAGTCCGATGAGTCTGAATTAGCGGGTTCTTCCGGAGAAGGCGTAGGGGTCGTGCTTTCTTCTTGTTCTTGGAGATTGGGATCGGCAGCAAGGCGTTGTTGAATACTCTCACTACATCCAGTGAGCAAGGTAAAGGTAATGAGTAAACTAATACTTATTTTTCGCTCGAATAATGGCATTCTATCTTCAAGATGAGATTGGCGATTTGGATATTCACGATCAATTATCGCGAAGTTTAATGCGGTGATGACTTGCTCCTTGAGCATCGGCTTTAATTTTAATCGGCACAACTCCGCTATCGGTTCGTGCAACCGAGAGGCAACAAAGTTAACCCCATTTTTACAGCTTCAAGTTTTATTTGAAGTGTGAAAAGAAGACGATGATCCGATCAAAAGTCAACAGGGAAAGATAATTGGGACTTCACGATGATTGCTGATTTTTCCATTTTTCCCACAAATCCGGACGACGTTCTTGAGTGCGTTTAATTTGTTGTTCTTGTCGCCAGCGCGCGATCGCGCCATGGTTCCCTGATCGTAACACCGGCGGCACTTCCCAGTCTCGGAACACAGCCGGTTTGGTATATTGCGGATAATCAAGCAATTGAGTTTCAAAGCTCTCGGCTTTGAGAGAATCTGCTTTCCCAATTGTCCCTGGCAGTAAACGAATCACTCCATTAATTAAGGCTAATGCTGGAATCTCCCCACAAGTGAGAATAAAATCTCCCAATGACACCTCACGAGTGACTAAATTTTCCCGAATGCGTTCATCCACCCCTTCGTAATGACCGCAAATGAGTACCAACTGCTCAAAGTCTGCCGCTAATTCTCGCAACAACGGCTGATTCATGGGTTCCCCTTGTGGGGTCATTAAAATTACTTCTTGGGAAGGAAGTTGCGGAAGCGATTCCACAGCCGCAAAAATCGGTTCTGGTTTTAATAACATTCCCACCCCTCCCCCGTAAGGTTCATCATCCACCCGACGATGCTTATCAAAGGCAAAATCCCGAGGGTTGACGAAATTGACTTCAGCAATCTGTTTTTGGAGTGCTCTTCCCACTATCCCAGAACTGAGGGGAGAGTGAAAAAAATCAGGAAATAAGGTAATAACGTCAAAACGCACGATTGATTTTAGTTTTTGCGGGTGAGTTAATTATTTTAGCGAATGACTCAGACTTGCGGAGAAGCCAATCCAGACACCGTAACCACTAGAATAGTGGGTAGTACTATTTTTGAGTACCGAATTAACGTTGCCCTCAAGTGGAATCTCTCCAGAATGGTGAACCGAGTTTTATTCCCCGCTAGCTCTGAATTTACCGCACTTTGTCGCTCCCAAGTTAGTAATTTACAAGAAGGTTTAAATGCAGATCGCGGTGCGGTTTACTTAACGAAAGAACTTGCCTCTGGAACGCGACGGCTCATTCCCATTGTGGTTTATCCCGAAGACAGCAACCATTGGCAAGAGGAAGTGGAGGAAGGAACTGTTATTACATCCGATGATTCATTATTAGAAAATACTCCTTTTGAATTGCCGGCGAGTGCTTCTTCCCCCGAGGGTACACCACAGTTAACCACAGCGCAAGCGGATCTAATTCCGGATGTGGTGAACCAAAACAATCAGCATCAAATTGTGTTTCCCTTACTCCACGACAATGTCATGATGGGTTTACTGGTGATTGCACGGCAACACGCCCAATGGAGTCAATGGGAGTTTACCCAAATTCAGCGGACCGCAGCAACCATTACCCTTGCTTGCGTTTTAGATCAACGTCACGGACTCTCGCAACACAAACTCCGTCAACAACAATGGCAACAGGAACAACAACGGGATCGCCTGGATGATATTTTGCACCAATTACGAAATCCGCTCATGGCGCTGCGAACCTTTGGTAAACTCCTGCTCAAGCGCTTTCAGCCAGAAGAGGACGAGAAAAAACGATCGCTGGCAGAAAATATGATGCGAGAAAGTGAACGCCTGCAACAGTTATTAGCAGAAATGGGCGACTACCTGGATCAGATGGCGACGAGGGCAGAAGAAGATATTACCATTGAGACGGAAACCACTCGTTTGCCAGACGGTGATGCGAATGTCAAATCGTTGCCGCCTAGTGACGCATTACCTTTAGAAACTTTTGCCCTGAGCGAAGTGTTGCCGCCAATTTTAGAATCAATGCGCGCGATCGCGCAAGACCGGAATATTCAATTAAAAACAGAAATTCCCGATCGCCTGCCGCCGATTCAAGGGAACCGTAAAGCATTGCAAGAAGTGCTGAGTAATCTCCTGGATAATGCGATTAAGTATACCCCAGAACAAGGAACGGTGGAAGTGATTGTGCATAACGAGTCGCCGCAGCAACAAGGCATTATCATTCGGGATAATGGGGCGGGGATTCCCCCTGCGGATCAATCGAAGATCTTTCAACGTCACTATCGGGGTGTTCAGTCGCAAAGTGCGATTCCCGGAACCGGCTTAGGACTCGCGATCGCGCGAGAATATGTGGAACAAATGCAAGGTGAGATTGAACTGATTAGCCCGGCGGTTCCTCCCAACGATCCTCAGCACGGCAGTGCCTTTGTCGTTTGGTTGCACGCTGCCTAAAAACGTGTGATTTAATTAGAGCGCGATCGCTGCGCTGTTTCTCAACAGGACCATCGCCCTCTGTTAAGTAGTTTATGAACTTTGCTGATTACCTTTTCATTTTTAGTGACTCGGATACAATCAGGTAGCGTGACTCATTTTGCTCAAATATAGGGTCTTAACAAACTCAATTGCGCAGTTGGGGTTGCACGACTCTTTTCTCAGAAATTAACCATAAAAGTTAACAGACGGTTAATCTAACACGGCAAAATTTAATGCTAGGGAATGCTTTTCTAAGATCAATTCATCCACAACTTCCGAAAGATAGATTCTAATCTTTGAGGAAAAAAAATCCATAACTTCCCATAAGTCACCAGTTTTAGGGAAAAATATTAGTATTTTTTATCCCATGAGAAGACCGTCTCTATAGGAAGATAGAAATCATCTGAGAAGGGCTTTGCAAAGATGAGAGTTATGTTAATTTGTATTAAGCAATTGGGCTTACCTCTAAGCGACAACATTTGTACATCTGCTCTAGGAACTGATAATGACCAAGACAACCTCTGCTGTGAAGGCTTTTATCGCCACTTATAACAATGAGCCTTTGACTGACAAAGACCTCGATGGTGCTGTCGAAGCAATTGTTTGCAGTACTCCTTTTACGCACTTACTTCTATCACTGATTGACAACGATGTTTTCTCAGCTGAGCTGGGAGAAGAGTTTGCACAAGCCGGTGTGATTGAAAGCTTAGCCGCCTGTCGCCAACTGCGGACTTGTCTTAACCACTCTCTCAGCCACTTCTTTGGCTTAATTGCCCAACTGATCTCTGGTTTTGATGAACTTGCCGGATCAGAGTGGTACACCTTTTCTAACCGCATTCACTCTTCTGAACTGGCAACAACTAAACTGCTGGCTCGACTCCTGCGTAGTCAAGATGGGAAGTTTTACGAAGAGCTTTCCTCACGTCTGGTTGAAACTGATCGTCACGCCATTTATCCCACGTCCAGCTATCGTCAAAGTCAAGGTTATGTCGTCAGTACCGAGGACGACCAAACCGTGGAAGCAGTGATGAGCACCAGTACTTTTACTTCCATTAAAGTGCTGGACAATTGCCTCGACCCGCAAGAGACAGTTTTAAGAGATATGTATGTTTCTCTGGGTCGCTGTGTGTGTTTAGTGGATCAGAATGTGGAACGCTACTATGGCGAGCAGATTAACAATTATTTTGAATATCACGAAATTAAATTAGACAAACTCGTCTATCGCGCTATGGAAGTGGATAAAGGCATTCGCACGGTTGAGAGAATGCTGGGCGACTTCAAGCGTCTGGGCGTGTCTCGGAATGAACCGGTTTTAATTATCGGCGGGGGGGTTTTAACGGATACTGGCGGTTTAGCTTGCGCTCTTTATCACCGCAACACGCCTTATGTTATGCTTTCTACCTCCATTGTCGCTGGGATTGATGCGGGTCCTTCCCCTCGCACCTGCTGTGATGGCTTTGGATACAAGAACCTTTTTGGGGCTTACCATGCACCGATTCTATCTTTGACGGATCGCTCTTTCTTCAAGACGTTGCGAGAAGGATGGTTACGACACGGCATTGCTGAGATTCTTAAAATGGCGGCGGTTAAAGATGCTGAATTATTCAGTTACCTAGAACAAGCGGGGCAAGAACTGATTACAACCCGTTTCGGCACACTCAACTGCGAACGCCATGACAAAATTAGTGTCCTCTCTCAGAAAATTCTGGGGGCAGCGATGCGGAGCTATGTGGAAGCCGAGTATGATAACCTCTACGAAACCCATCAGTGCCGTCCTCATGCGTATGGGCATACTTGGTCGCCAGGGTTTGAAATTGAAGCCGGGTTACTGCACGGACACGCCGTTGCCATTGGCATGGGCTTTGGTGCTTACTTGAGTTATCGCAATAACTGGCTAAGCGCTAAAGATTTTCATCGTATCCTCAATTTGATTAGTTCCTTTGGCTTGAGTCTCTGGCATGATGTGCTCTTAAATAAAGAGACAGTTTGGGCTGCCCAAGAAAAAATGGTACAAAAACGCGGTGGAAATTTAGCCGCACCCCTGCCAAAAGGAGAAATTGGTCAATGCGGCTATCTCAATCAGCTGACTCGCAATGAACTCGATCGCGCGATCGCGCAATATCAAGAGATTTGTGCTGAGTATCCCCGGCATGGGCTTGGTATTGAACCCCACTGCCATGATGTGGGCTTAGAAAATCCCGCTACCATTGGTCATCATCTACCCATCGAATCATCCGAAGAAGCAGAAGAAGAGCTTTTCTCCACCGTTTAATTAGCTTTGAAAATATCATCTTGAAATCGCGAGCGGGACTTAATTTGGTTTAAGTTCCGCTATTTCTTTCTTGGGTCATTCGGACAAAGGACTAGTAGTCTGTCATTGAGTTGGGAGAGGGGAGACAAGGAAGACAAGGAAGACAAGGGGAGGTCATTGCTCATCCGTAGTATGAATTAATCAATTTCATATAAGGACATGAACTCCCACAACTTTTAGGAGTGGGATGAGTTATCAAAACAATCGTTTGCTATCGCTTAGAGTAAGTGCTTTAACTCTGGCTATGCCAAGCGATCTCTTCGCGGTCAGGAAAGTAATGCTGGATCTCACCAACACAGGAGACGTTGAGGGGAAGTGGAAAACAGAGTGGATGAAACCAGCTCTGTTAGGTCAAAAGTAACGTGTTGAAATTTAATTCATAAATTTTCTCTACTGGCATCACTCTTGCAATATCTTTTATTCACCTAAGAAAATATTCGACAGTACATTTTATTTGTGATATTATTTGGTTATTGTTACGCAGTTGTTCATTGATGAACACAGCTAAAAGTCCTGTTTTGACAAAAAACACGGAAAAGGCAACTGAGTGAATCCTCGAAAGGAATCAACACTTTGTCGCTATTAAATGTGACTAAGAACACTTAAAGCTATCGCACTATGTTTTCAGGTGTGGAATCTGTTTAGCACATTTTGAAATCCTGAAATATAGTCGCAGCTTCCTGTTGCCTAGCCTGCAGGGCTATATCTACTCTTAAAAGTCTCGTTGATTTTGTTTACCGAGTGAAAATGATTTCAGTCATGAAAAATCCTGTTTTGTTATCAAATAAAAGGCTAAGTCCTCTTTACTTTCTCGTTCCAGTCACTGGTTTAATTTGTTTTTCCTCACCCGCTCAGAGTATAAGCTTCTCTACTTCCAGTAGTAATCTTGAACTGGATAATTTTAGTCATATTCCAGAGAGTATTGGTGTTAATATCGATGTTGAAGCGATCGCCATTTCTAATATGGGGTCTGTCGAGACAGTCGCTGCTTTTGATTCAATTTTTGTTTCTCAAGATCCCCAAGTTTTTGCACAATCGTTTTCTGAAACAACTGTCAGCGGGAATGGTAGCAGCTATTTTGGCAAAGGAGCAATTAGCTCAGAACTGGTAGGAGAATTTTTTATCGCAGCTGAAGAAGATTTCTCTTTTAATTACCAAGGTTCATTCAATACAGCTGCAGTTCTGAATAATCCAGACATAGAAAACTCTAGGACACTGGTCAATATTTCTTTACTATTAGACCATAACTATGGACAAGAGCAGATCTACGACTTAAGTTTTATCAGCAATAGCCCACAACAATCTGCACTTTCTTTTGCGGGTCAATTTCAAGACTCTTTTCGGCAGGATACACCATTAAAATTGTATGCTCAAACCGAAATTCAAAGTTGCCTGCATACCTTTAGAGATAATAGTATTTGTGATTCACCCCCGCCGATTCCCCCTGCTGCGGCAGTTCCCTTTCAACCGGCTGAGACGTTTGCCATCTTATTAACTTTAGGCTTTTTCTGCTTCCGTTTGATTAAACATCAGATAATCTAACTCTCGAGCCAACCAATCTTGAAACATTTGATTCAGAAGCGTTTGATAAACCTCGTCAGTGAGTTCGGCTGGGATGAAATCTTCCACTAAAAAAATATGGTATCCTTTCTCAGAGGAAACCGGGGTCATGACACTCCCTGGTGTTGCTTGGAAAACATAAGTGGCTAGAGTGGGTTTCAACTGAGAACGATGCACTTTGCCAACATACCCACATTGAATTCGACGTTCCGGATCAATATCATATAGATGAGCTGCTTGATAAAAGCTCATTTCTTCTTCTTCAATTTGATAAAAAAGTTCCCAAGCTAACTTTTCGTAGGGAATAATAATTTCATAGAGCACAATTTGCTCAAATTGGTGCTGATTCTGATTAAAAAAATCTTGAACTGTTTGAGAGAATAAGTGATCAGCGAGTTTCTGCGCTGCTAAATCTTCATAGATCCCGGCTTCCCAATCTTCCGGCGTAATTAATTCATCAGCCAGCCAAGCAAAGGTGTCTTCGGCTTTTTCTAAATGTTTCTGCCGCCGTATCTGATCTCCTTGGGCTTGAATTTCTTCGGCAGTAATTTCTATATTATACTTTTCAATTGCATTCTTAATAATTTTTTGATGTAAGATACTTTTACAAACCCCTTTTAGTTGCACTCGTTTCTTGAGAAATTCTATAATTTCTTGTGTTTCAATTTTTTGCCCTGAAACGTCAATCATAAGTTTTTATTTGAAATTCATATAACATCTAAATCCTATTTAATACTCATTTTATGAATACTATTGCTGCCCTTCGTTTTGCTAAGTGCTTTCCTAGATCAACTCAAACAAATATTTTCATTAATCATTTAGTTCTCAATCTAGGTGAGCTGTTTAGACCAAATTAAAGGGCAGAATAGTATGTTGTTATTAGTTAGTTTGATAACCTACTCTTCTAGACTACCCTGCAAATGTAAAAGTTAAGGTAGTAGGCTCCCCACTGCCATTATTGATTCCTACTGCCACAGCGGCGGCAGCACCAGCAGCAGCAGAACCGGCAGGATTAAAATCAAATCCTCCTGCAAAACCAAAGTCAAAGCTCCAGGAACCCCCTTGAACTTGATCTTGATGCAATTGGTTAGGTTGACAAAATTCTAAATTATTAATGACTAGTTGAGTCATGAAATTCCTCCTAAATGAAATAGTGTTGATGAATTAAGTACCTTACAAACCAAAGCTGTTAAACCCGAGAGAGACGGCAGCCGTTTTCGTGACAGCAAAAGTAATAGCTGTTGTCTCTGCTTCGGTAAAAGCAAAAGCAAAAGCAGTGAAGTCGATCCCACCTTGCACTAAGTCGGCATGAGAATAATGACTCTGTTTCAATGGCAATTCTAAATAATCTAAGTCAGAAATGTACATGGATTAACCTCTTGGTTACTAGGTTCTAGTTGATGGCAATATAGCTCGATGAAACAATTGCTAAGGTAAGTAAAAGAAAGGAAAGAGGGAAAATATTAACTTTCCTTTTGTAGACATCTTTATTGTTTGAGTTTTAGGGAATAGAACAAATTAATTAATTTGCACCTGCTGCAAAAAAGCCACTGAGACCAGAAATATTAACCCCAGGAGAACTTACCGCTAAGGACTCGACATTACCGAAAGATATAGAGTTCCTTGTTCCCAGACCTAAGACATTAAAGTTGATGAGTGACTCCGCTGCACTTCCTTGAATTTTATTAGCTGCATTGACATTTTCGACATGTTCTAAGTTGTTAATAATCATGGTAAAGCTCCTTAATTGACATATTTAATTTATAACTGATATTTAACCGATATCAATGCCAAATTGGCAGAAAAATCACAAAAATGTTCGTTTTTTTGAGTATTATTTTATTTCGCTGTTGATGAGACAGATGAATAAGAACTAGAGTAGTTTGAAGAAGGTGATGAAATGGCAATGACTTGACTTTCTGCAATGATACTAGTATATTCAGAGCCTTGAGCAAAACCATAGATTATAGATGAACTAGTCGCGTTTCCTCCATAGGTATGAAAAACATTGACTTGATTTTCGATCTCTTTTATCTGGTCTAAGTCAGTAATAAATAGCATAATATTGATAAATATCTACTTATAAAAAAATAAACACTAACAGAAAATCAATTCTTTGCTAGTGTTTTTTATTCCCATTGATATTGATCCATTAATTTAAGTTTGATTTATCATGTAACCGCTGATTATGAAGTGACAACTTAAATTAATGCCATCTTAGGCAAAGCATTCATGTCAGCTTACATAATGTAAACAGAAAATCTATCTCAACATACTTCACTTTTAATTGTGAAGCTTAGACTGCAGGAGGGGATGAAAAAGATGATGACCTTGAGAATGAACCTGCGGGAGTGTTAGGACCAGCAGTATCTGAAGCAAGTGCTACATTACTTTCTGTATTAGCACCCCGAACTCCGAACCCTGTAACTCCCAGTATTATCAAATTAGATGATAAAGACGGAGTTGCGATTAATCCACCTGAAACATTGAGCTGTTCAGAGTTTAAAGTTATGAAATCTAATGAACGAATTTTCATAATGTTACCTAATTCACAAGAAAAAAGATTACTTGGGTAAGCTGAAAGAAGCTAAATTTTTAATTTAGCTTCTTTCAGAAAAAGAATGATTTAGCTGCTGACATTTAAGTTAGAAGCTAAAAGATTCAACTAGATAGCCATAGATCCAGACAAAGAATAACTGCCTGAAGTATTAGCTCCAACCACAGATATAGCAAAAGTATCAGCGACAGTGAATGTATCAGAGAGATCGTTACCAAATGCATCGGCATCAGCTATAGCATCAGCAAATGCAAAGCCACCTTCAACTGTTTTTTCTTCAGAAACAATTTCCATGTAATTGAGATTAGAAATAATCATTGTTTTCTCCTTAATTTTTAGTCAATTGCCTTTTGGCTTCAACACTTATAAATATAATGAATTTTTCAAGCCGTGTATTGCCAATTTGGCAGAAAATCTAATTTTTTATTTGCGCTCTTGTAAACCTATAGATTGTTATATCAACTGATTCAATATTGCTAGCTAATCGAGCAGATGCACGGAGATAATATACCGCTCAAAACCCAAGCAACGGAAAAATTACCCACAATTACATCACATTTAGCAATTGCAGGTAAGTCTCTCAAAATTTTATAAATGAATTAATCTGAAAGACAAAAAATCATTAAGATAGCCTCTTTCAGATTAAATAAATTTAGTTACTCAAGTTTTCTCTTGCTACATAGCCTTACTACTAACATACCCCAAACTTGCAGATAAACTATGAATCCCCAATAGGGAAGAAACGTTTGTTATGGCACTTGTATTTGCTTCAGCAAATGATTCACCGATTGCATTACTCAAGACTGATGAACTAGCAGATGCTAATCCACCTTCAATGAAATGCTCATTAGATTTAATTTGCAAATAATTTAGGTTCAAAATAACCATGATTTTACCTTGATTTGAAATCAACTAAATTTTGACACCAATCCCGTTAGATAAATGAATACTAACTAAGAAAACTGATATTTTGAAGTTGAATAGTATTACCCAAACTAGTTCCTCCTTTTACTTTTTTATGAGAGTTCGTCTTGATATAATTTAAGTCTCGAATTTTTGGTTTCGCTTGATTGGTTTGGCCTGTTTTGAAATTTGATTGTTGCTTTTGTTGAATCGGAAATTGATCGCTTGACTGTGAAGAAGTACAGTTCATTTTAATTAAACGATTATAAGTTCTATAGGGAATATAATGTAGGGGATTATAGCCGGCTGCTTTTAAAATTAGAACACAAGCCCAAGAATACTTACCGTCCAGAATTGCATCAATGATTTGATTAAAATTTTCTTCGCTCATGGTATTAGAATATTGGTGATTTGAAGAAGAGTTTTGATATGACATGTTGATATCCTTTTTGATTGTGCAACTTTAACTTCCATTAAGGTATTAGCGAGAATAATTTGGGTTAGATCTTGCTTCAAAAAGTTATTATTTATAGATTTAAACCTCCTTCTCTTAACTTTTGTAGCGGCTCGAAAATCACCTCAGCAATGCGTCGACGACGAGTAATGATTTCCGCCTGCGCCGTTTGACCAACCTTAAACTGAATTTTTTCTTGATTATGGTTAATATAATTTCGATCCAAAGCAATTTCAACTTTATAAGATGTTCCATTTTCATTCGTTTCTGAATTGGGAGAAATCGATTTTACTTTTCCGCTAACAATCCCGTATTCTTGATAAGGATAGGCATCAAACTTAAGTTTGACGTCCATATCTTTTTCTACAAAACCCGCTTCGTGATTGGGAATGACAGCATCTAAAACAAGGGGAGCATTTTGCGGGGCAATTTCAGCAATGGTTTGTCCGGGCTGCATCACTTGACCAATATTTTGTAAATTGAGAGACAATACAGTTCCAGCAATGGGAGCTTCTAAAAGCGTTTCTTTTTGTTGGCTTCTTGCCATTGCTAGCTCATTTTGGGTCTCTGTGATTTTTCCTTGCAGCTCTTCGATACTGATTTCAAGTTGCTGAATTTGTTGCTGAGTTTCAAGTTGAGTACTCGTTTTTTGTTGTTTCTTTTGAGCCAGTTCTACTTTGAGTTGTTCCGCTTCTTTATTGGCTGCTTTCATTTCGCTTTCTAACTGCAGCAGTTTGACTTGGCTATTTTGTAAGGTTTGCTGGGCTTGAAAGACATATTCTTGGGAAATTGCACCATTCTCTTGCAAAGGTTGTAATCGCTCTAAGCGTTGCTGATTTTGCCTAACTTCTAACTCTAATGCTGCAAGTTGTTTCTGTTTCTCTGTCACTTGTTCTTGTACTTTCGCGATCGCGATTTCTTGTACAGTTAAATCGGAACTGGCAATGTCTTGACGATTTAATGCTTCTAACTGTTTAACTTGTAGTAAATTTTGTTTTTGATAGAGTTGGTTGCGAGAAGTCTCTAATCTTTGCTCGAGTTGGTTAATTTTTTGGCTGAGTTCTTCGCCATCTAAACGCGCCAAAACCTCTCCAGCAACAACGCTATCTCCTTCTTCAATTAAAAGTTGTTCGATTTTACCATTTGTTGCCGGTTCAACTTTGTAGGTTTTTCCTTGGGGAACCAATTTACCTTGCGCTCTCCCCACTTCTTCAACGTGTCCAAACCATGCCCAACCGGCAAACGCAAGACAGAAGACCAACCCCCCTAACATAAAGCGTAAAGGAAAGGAAGCAGGGGGTTGTTCTAACAGATTGAGAACCGCAGGCGAATAGGCATTATAATTGTGGTTTAAAGCAGACGTATTAACTTTACTAATCCCTGAACTTTTCCTCGTCATAGAAGAAGAATTCGGTTGATTTTTAGCCACTAATTGATGACCTTGCTCACCAGCAGCCAACTGGTTAGTATCATGATTATTTGAAGACGAATCTAAAGGCATTATTGGCTCCTGTTAAAATTAATATTCGTTCTTCTTCTCTCTCTAACATTCTATCTTGATTCGTTTCTTTTTTAACTGCCAAATTGGCAATTTATTTCTTATATTTTTGTTAAAAAGAAAGCAAAAAAATCCTCCCTTTTGAATGAGATTTAATCGCTCAAAAAATTAAATCAAATTAATCTTGATTTTTAAGGGATCGCGACAAGAGAGGAAATTAAATATCCAGCTGTTGTTTGGCGAGATGATAGTATAATTTTTCGTGTTGAATTAATTCTTCATGGGTTCCTTTCTCCACTAATAAACCTTGATCTAAAACTAAAATACAGTCCGCATCTCGGACGGTGGAAAGACGATGGGCAATAATAAATGTTGTGCGATCGCGCGAGAGACGTTGTAAATTATTTTGAAAACGTTGTTCGGATTCGGTATCGAGGGCACTGGTGGCTTCGTCAAGAATCAAGATTTTCGGATTGTCTAATAAGGCGCGCGCGATCGCGATGCGTTGGCGTTGTCCTCCGGATAAAGTTGACCCCCGTTCCCCCACTTTCGTGTTGTAGCCAAGGGGCATACTTTGAATAAAACTATGAGCTTCCGCTAGTTTAGCGGCTTCGATCACTTGTTCTAAACTAAACTCCGGTCGGTAAAGGGTAATATTGTCTAAAATAGTCCCTGAGAACAAAAAGCACTCCTGCGATACCACTCCCAACTGGGACCGTAAAGAATGAGGAGAAACATGACGCAAGTCGTGACCATCAATGTAAATCTTTCCGCTATCGGGTTGATATAAACCTTGCAGCAGTTTCACTAATGTGGTTTTACCGGAACCGCTGCGCCCAACAATCGCGATCGTTTGCCCCATATTGGCATCAAAAGTGACCCCATCAACGGCATTGCGTTCTCCCTCCGCTTCGTAACGAAAGGTCACCTGTTCAAAGCGAACATTACCTTCCAAAGGTGGTAAAGGCAGCATCATTTGGTCCGCCGTTTCTTCCGATTGCACCAAGAAGATATCATTCAGTCGTTCTACTGAAATCAATACCTCTTGCAGTTCATCCCAAATATTGGCTAAGGCAAGAATGGGATTGAGCACTCTGCCTAACAACATATTGAAGGCAACCAGTTGTCCAATGGTCAATTGACCGTCAATCACTAAACTCGCACCGTACCATAACAAAGCTGTTGTACCGACAATATTGATAAATTGGTTCGCCGCTTCTAATTTCACCACTAACTTTTGTCTGCGGAAGCGCATATTCAAAAAGTCAGTGAGATGGTTTTCCCAGCGCCAGCGCAACTCTTGTTCGGAAGCGGTGGTCTTAACGGTTTCGATCCCAGTGATTGTTTCAACCAGAGAGGAATTTTGCTCGGCCGATTTGTTAAACACTTCTCGGGAAACTTTGCGCAGCCAAGGGGTTGCTAGCAAAGTCAAAATCATAATTGGCGGAATCAGCGCCAGAATTAAAACCGTTAAACGCCAGTTGTAGTAAAACATCAAGCCGAGGTAAACCACACTCATCAAGATGTCTAACCAAGCCACCATGACCTTACTCAGTAAAAAGCGTTGGATCTTTTGATTTTCACTGACCCGGGTAATAATATCTCCCACCTGCCGAGATTGAAAAAACTTTAAGGGGAGTTTCATCGTATGACGAATAAAGCCCCCAATCATGGTTAAGTCCAAGACATTGGAGAGATAACTGAGTAAATATTGTCGGGTTGCCGATAGGATGACTTCAGCCACACCAAATAACAGCATTCCCAGGGCAAACACATGCAACATTGTTAAGCTTCTATTAACCACCACTTGGTCAAGAATAATTTGGGTAAACAGAGGCGTAACAATGCCAAAAACTTGAATTAACAGTGAGGCAAAGATGATTTGAAATGCTGTGGATTGGTAAGGCAGTAAGAGCTTAAAAAATTTCCCTAATGAAGCTTTTTCATCAGGGAGTTCGTTTAACTGTTCAGTGGGGCTGAGTAACAGGGCGTATCCGGTCCAACCGTCTAGAAATTCTTCTGTCGATAAGTGATACTTCCCTCGTGCGGGATCGGCAATCAGCACCCCTTTCCGTTGCACCCGATAAACCACAACATAATGATCCCCTCCCCAGTGAGCAATCCAAGGATTGTTTTGAGTCGCATTAACTAAGGCATTTAAAGTCGCTCGTACCGGTTTGGCAACATATCCTAACTTTTCCGCGATTTTGGCAAGAACCGATAAAGAAGTACCAGAACGTCCGACATCTCCTAAATTGCGGACAGAATTGATACTCAAACGTTTCTGCCAGTAAAGGCTAATCATAACCAGACAAGCAATGCCACAATCGGAACTACTTTGTTGCTCGATAAAAGGATAAGGACGCCACCGCCCTCGATGTTTCCTTTGCGGTTGCGGGAATTCCACTTCAACCGTCTCGGTTGATAAGGATGTGGAAGCCTTCTCAACAGAAGAGGACTCCTTATTATAAGTCAGCCGTACTCCGCCGTGAGACGAACCCGATGGCAGCTTCACAATACTATCGGTATCACTTTCAGCAAGCAAAAGCTCATTGAGGTGCTCTTTCGGGAGATGATACAACCGAAGAGGGGTTTGGGCTACCCAATCCGAACCAACGGGTTCAGAATCTCCCCATGCCTTAACTGAAGCGGGCTCGATGTGACCTTGACGCAACCAAAAACGCCCTGCTTCAGCGGGCGTTGCTTCAGCCAGGGCTTCTCCTGCAGAGATGTCTATGGCTTGTAGATGGGGTAATAACTGCTCTAAACGACGACTGGGAAAGCGTCTAAACTCAGTTAACGTTTTCAAAAAAATTAAGCGTTGTCTTTTTTTGGCGGCTTCAAGCCAAGGGGTTTTCAGTTGGGGATAGTCTTGAAACCAATTTTGTTGCTGGGCTGGCGATAGACGAGCCACTTCAACGGTAGAAGCATTGTCGGCAGCTATCACTTGGTACGATAAACAATTTTGATCGACCAGGGAATCTCCTCCAAAGACGGCTCCTTCTTTTAAAACTTCCACCGAAACTTGTCTTTGTTTTTCTGGATCGAAGCTGAGTAAACGGGCTCGCCCTTGACAAATGATATATAAATCTTCAGAAAAAACTGTATCTTTCGGTTGAGCCGTTGCCAAAAATTCGTAAATTAAATCACCCAGTTGAATAGAAAAAGTTTCAAACTCGTTGCTAAACTGTTGTATAAGAGGGTTATCAATATCACGTAAAACTGACTTTTGTTTCAGCAAGCCCTGGATATGTCTATGCTGAGAAGTGCTTTTTCCTAACTTATCTTGAAAATTTAAATCACTCACGCCACTTAAGCCCAACTAAATATATTCACTTAAAAATATATATATTCTATTTTCTAATTGTAAGTACTAAAAAACATTAAAGCATATTGATGCTAATGGTTTCAGGTAATCTAGACTCTTATATTGTTTGATTGTAGTTTTAGTGGATATTACTTGTTTTTCGGTGATTAGTCTTTTACATCTCCTAGAGTAACACGGAGATACTTAGTTCTCAAGACCAAGCTTGATTTTTTACAATACTTAGTAGACTAATGTTTTAATTGTAATTTAAATCATCAGTATATTAACTTAATATTAATCTAATAACTTAATAATATTAATCTAATAATTTATAGCAGTTTTCAATCTAGAGAGTTAGCCATCGCAAGATCAAATGAAGTCTGGTGCAGCCATATCAGCTATTTGCCAGCATCAGACATTTTGGGGTGTTCATGACATCTTTGATCAAGCTGGCAAAAACAAGAGTCCAATCCCTGAAAGCGCAATCAAAACCCCTAAAATCGCGCGTATTGTAATTGTTTCTTTGAGAAAAGCAGCAATAGGAAGGATAAAAAGGGGACTGGTTGAACTTAAGGTTTGAGCAATGCCAGTGGCGGCAAATTTGAGGGAAATTTGCTGTAGCCAAATTCCTAAGTAAGTGCTGGCAAAAGCGGTGATAAAAATAATCCCCACTAAACGCCATGACCATTGCAAAGAAGGGAGTTTGAGGTGCTGGCGTCGGGAAAGCAGTAAGGGAATGAGCGCAAGAGTTCCTGCACTGAGGCGAATTAGCGTACTCCAGAGGGGATTGAGATCAAAGTCGGTTAAGGCAGCGCGTGAGAGAACCGCCCCAACCGCTTGGGCGATCGCGCCTCCTAAGCCAAACCCAATGCCAATTTTGAAATTTGCTACGGAAAGGTCTTGGTTACTGGTGCGTTCACTAATGACTGTCGCCACCCCCAGTAAAGTTAAGATAATGCCAAGCCAAGCGTAGAGAGAAAGGGTTTCTTGCAGGAAAATGAGGGCAATAATGGCAGCCAGAGGAGGGGCAAGGGTTTCAAATAGTAAGGCCCGCCTGGCGCCGAGATACTTCAAACTAGAGAAAAAGACGGTATCCCCAAACCCAATGCCAATGATGCCGCTGGTGATTAAGAAAAGCACCGGAGTGAGGGGAAGGGTAGGAAAGATATTTTGGGTCGCGATCGCGGTTAAGGCAAGAAGCAACAGCGCGATCGCGCCCTTTAAAAAATTCAGAAATAAAGGGGAAATCTGCTGTCCGAGGCGGCTATAAACCACCGACGCACTGGCCCATAAAAAAGCAGCCAATAACGCAGCAAATTCCCCTTTCAACTCCAACATAAACTAGCTAAAGCACCGTGTGGGTATGAGAGTGTTGTTTCACATTGTCCTCAGTGCGCACCATCCGTTCTGCATTGAGAACGCGCTTTCGTTTTGTGGAATGGTTGAGATCGCTTTTAAGCGTTCCTAACGGAAAAGAGGATTGGAGATGCTCATGATATTTATAGGTTCGCACGGCTGCAATCACCCGTTCCGTAAAATCGGTTCCAAAGTCAGCATCTTGGGGGAAGTCGTCAGGCTTAATCAGATGTTCTCCGTCAAACACCTCTTTCACGGGTTTGGCAGCCACCATCTGATAAGATGTTTCCGCCCCACCTAAAACCGACTCTAAACTCGAAGAAGGAACCGGTTCAATCACATTCACTTGCTTGGTTTCTCCTTCTTCTCGAATAAAGCAAGTGGCAACCCCAAACACACAATAATCATCGGCGGAAATTTCTGGGGCATTACTAAAGAGAAGGGTGTCTGTGGTCATAATTTAAATTTTGGCAATCGAATTACAGTTTCTGCTTTTGGGATGATCTTGACAGACTTTCTCTCTGATATCCTGCTTAGGCAAATATTTGTTGCAATTGGGACGGTTGAGGTAACGTTTTATGAAAATTGGTTTACTAGGGACAGGGTTGATGGGA
>CAZAYV010000003.1:0-27775 GCA_964489465.1 uncultured Dactylococcopsis sp.
ATAAAAGTCAAGTATCTTTCCATAAAAAAAAACTTATAGTAAAAATATTTTCTTTCTTTGTTTTTCTATGTTGATTAGAGTTCATAATCCCTTAAAGATATCCTGGAAATATTAAGGATATTAAAAATTAAAATTCTATTGACAGATCAGTAAAAATAGGCGTATAGTAATTAATTATTTTTTAGTATTAAGTAGAGTTCAGATGAACGAAGAAAAAGCATCCTATAAAGGAGAGATGGAAACCAAACTTCAGGATTTAGGAACAAAAATGGATGAGATTAGAGCAAAAGCAGATCACGCTTCGGTAGAGATGAAAGCAGAATTAGACAAACAACTTCAAGATCTCAAAGCAAAACGGGAGGAACTGCAACAAAAATTGACGGAGCTTGAAGCATCTGGCGATGAGGCTTGGGAAAGTATTAAAGCTGGTGTTGAAAGAGCATGGGAAGATCTATCTTCTTCATTTGAAGAAGCCTCCTCTAAATTTCATAGCTAGTCTTCTACTCTAATAATTTAGATGATAGGTAACTTTTCTCTGAGTAATTGTTACAGTCATCATGCAGAGAATTGATACTTGTCATCTTTTCTTGAATTGATCACTATACACTTAAGTTTAAGAGGTCTAAAAACATAAAATAAGTCTCTTATTTCCTTATTTCTAAATGCAAAAAAATTATGAAGGATTTAGGACAGGCACTAACAGAAAAAAAGGAAGCAATTATTCAAGATTGGATTCATGCAGTTCAATTAGATCCAGAAATTGAGAGTGCTGAGCGATTGACCTATGATGCCGTTCGGAACAGCCTGCCAAAAGTCCTTCAACAATTAGCATTTTTCCTCTCAAGAAACCAGAGTGGTGATTATAAAAGTCTCGAAGATCCAAGTGAAAATCACGGATATATTCGTGCTGAACAAGGATATAATGTAGCGGAATTAGTCAGAGAATATAGTCTCCTTCGCCAGATTTTAGTTGCAAAATTAGAGTCTGATTTATTAACTCATTCTCCAAATGAAATGCTAACAGCCCTACAAACTATTGATGAGTTATTAAGTTCGATTATTGCGACTAGCCTAGAAAGTTATCTTGAAGCTCGGTTGACTGAAATTAAGCAAATGCAAGGGCAACTCACCTTGACTAACCAAGAGTTAACCCGACTAGTGCAAACACAGAAAGAAAGTATATCCTTTATGGCTCATGAGTTAAAAACACCACTTAACTCAATCATTGGTTATTCAAGTTTACTCTTGCAAAAACAGAAAAAAAACATTCAAGACAAAGATACTGCAACTAATTTAGATGAGCTAGAACGAGTTTTACGCAATGGTCGCAGTCTTCTCAAGATCATCAACGATACTCTGGAAATTTCTCGTCATAGCCAAGGCTTAATTCAACTCAATCTAATTCCAACCAATGTCGGGAAGTTAATTCAGCAGATTGTAGAAGATGCTTTAGAAAGCTTAGCGCAACAAAAAGGACTAACTTTAAATGTTGATGTTAGTCAGGCTCCTCAATCAGTAACAACAGATTCACTACGCATTCAACAGATAGTAACTAATTTGGTCAGTAATGCAATTCACTATACAGACTCGGGTTCAATTACAATCACCTGCTATCAAGTTGATGCTGAGTCGTGGTCAATTGCAGTTGAAGATAGTGGAATTGGTATACCAGAAGAGGATCGATTTCGCATTTTCGATCCGTTTGTTCAATCTAGTTTCACCAGTCAGCGGGATCAATCATCACTTGTATCAACAGGATTAGGTTTAGCCATTGTGCAACGAATGGTTAGTCTGCTTCAAGGAACCATTGATGTTACTTCCGAACCTGGGGAAGGTTCAACATTTACAGTGATCATGCCATTCACTCTATCAGAGTAATTTAGCTCTAAAAGTTCAGCAAGTCATTTATTTCCCCCAAACACTGAAAATTGGGGGTTTTTTATGGCAGAGACGACAAAGCGATCTTGCTATAATGTCCGTGACTGCTTGAACTTAACATTTGTATAAAAATCATAAGAACTTTTATGAAACCTGCTGTTTCCATCGAACACTCAAGAAATTGACGGTGTTTGATATCTAAATCATTGACAACTGAACGCAATTGCAAGTTATTCACGATTCATTTCAGTCAATTAAATAGCTTATCATTACTATTCACGACTACCTGGCAATCAATAGTTGCTCAGTTCCCTGCCAGAGCTTGGTCATTATAATGAAGTCATGTTCTTGCTAGAAAATATCAGCCAAATCTACAATTAATCCTGGCAATAACTCTTCACCAGACAAACTACTAGGATGATTAATTACCTCTTTGTCTCGACCCACACGATAAATTTCGACTTTTTTAGCATCGGGGTTAATCAACCAACCGAGTTTTACCCCGCAAGTCATGTACTCGTTCATTTTTGCTTGTGTGGTTGACAGCTCATCAGTTGGAGATAATAGTTCGATTGCAAAATCGGGGTCGATGGGTGCAAAACCTCTTTTTTGTCTATCGCTAAGGCTGTTCCATCGCTTGCTCGCAATCCAACTGACATCAGGAGAACGAGTCGCGCCATTAGATAACTTAAAACCTGTAGAAGAATCAAATACAACTCCTAACTTAGTCTGACGATTCCATGATTGAAGCTGATAGATGAGATCGGCATTTTTCTCTCCTGTAAGACTTCCTGTGGGCGACATAACAATTAATTTTCCTTGAGCATCGGTTTCAAACCTCAGTTCGGGATTTTCACGACATAACTGCTCCAAAGTGCGATCGCTGATCGAGTCAGTAAAGGCTCTGATATCGATGGTGTATGTCATTTTGTCTATTGGGTTTTAATGCTTTGTTAGGGGAGCTAAGTCAATTCCAATTTTACTTTTCTTCTGGATGATCTCGCTTTTTTTCTACTCTTTGATCCGGAAAGTGACAGAAACAGAAGAGGGTTAGTTGAATGATTAACCGCAGATTGTTGAGAGCACTGTTCCAATTCTTACCTTTTTTCCACCAAGGATGTTGCCTAAATTGATTGATTTCCCCCAAACACTGAAAATTGGGGGTTTTTTATGGCAGAGAGGACACAGCGATCTTGCTATAATAGCCGTGATTGCTTGAACTTAACATTTGTATAAAAATCATAAGAAATTTTATGAAACCTGCTGTTTCCATCGAACACTTAAAAAAATCCTATGGTGACGTAGCAGCAGTTAAAGACGTTACCTTTACGGTACAACCGGGGGAAATTTTTGGCTTACTCGGTCCCAATGGTGCCGGGAAAACCACCACCATTCGTTGTTTGTGTACGTTAACCAAGCCGGATCAAGGGCGTGTGGAAGTGGGCGGTGTCTCTAGCATCGAACAACCGAAAGCCGCCCGACGCAAACTGGGTTACGTGGCGCAAGAAGTAGCGCTGGATAAGGTTCTCACGGGACGAGAATTATTACAACTCCAAGCCAGTCTCTATCATCTCCCGAAAGCAGTAGCCAATGAGCGCATTGATCAGCTACTGAAAATTTTAGGCTTAGAAGACTATGCTGAACAAAAAACTGGAACCTATTCCGGCGGTTTAAAGAAACGTTTAGACCTTGCAGCCGGGTTACTCCATCAACCCGATGTATTAGTTTTGGATGAACCGACTGTGGGACTCGATATTGAGAGTCGCTTTGTGGTTTGGGATTTTCTGCGGAAGTTACGGGAAGCGGGAACCACAGTTCTCATTACCAGCCACTATTTGGAAGAAGTAGATGCCCTCGCGGATCGCGTTGCCATTATTGATCAAGGAACCGTCATTGCCGATGGGACACCAAATGAGTTAAAAGATCGTTTAGGCGGCGATCGCGTTACCCTCCGTATTCGGGAATTTACGCCGCTGGAAGAAGCAGAAAGGGCGAAAGAACATCTCTCTACCCTTGATTTTGTCAAAGAAGTGATTGTTAACCCGGCACAGGGCAATTCTCTCAACTTAGTGGTGGAAGCCCAAAGTAATCCCATTGGGACGATTGAAAATACCCTTTCCCATCTCGGCTTACCCACCTTTGGTGTCTCTCAATCCCGTCCCAGTTTAGATGATGTGTATTTAGCGGCAACGGGACGCACCTTGATGGATGCGGAAATGGCAGCCGCTAGTAGTCGCGATCTCAAGGCAGAGAAGAAACAAGCGATGAAAGGGAGTTAGTCATTGGTCATTAGTCATTAGAAAGTCTGTACGTTAGTTATCAAGGATCATCAAGAGGAGAACACAGTTATGAGTCAAAGTATTAGTCCGTTATCTCCCAACTCTGTCATTAATAGCCAAGAAAAAGGAACAGAAAATCCGGTTGCTGAGTTTTTCCAAGAAACTGGGGCGTTAACCAAACGTCTGTTTATTCAGTTACAACGTCGCCCTTCCACCCTGGTCGCAGGCATTATTCAGCCGTTGATGTGGTTAATTCTATTTGGTGCATTATTTCAGTATGCACCAGAAGGATTACTGGGAGAAGGCTTGAGTTATGGCCAATTTTTGGCACCGGGGGTGATTGTCTTTACTGCCTTCTCTGGGGCGTTGAATGCCGGCTTACCGGTGATGTTTGACCGCGAGTTTGGCTTTCTCAACCGTCTCCTTGTCGCACCGTTGAGTTCTCGGTTTTCCATTGTGGCTGCTTCCACCATTTACATTATTAGTCTCAGTTTCTTGCAAACGGCAGCCATTGTGGGCTTGAGTGCATTCGTGGGTGCTGGCTTGCCGGGAATTGCCGGGTTAAGCGCGATCGCGCTGATTGTGTTCTTAATTGTAGCGGGCGTGACAGCGCTGAGTTTAGGCTTAGCGTTTGCCTTACCGGGTCACGTCGAGCTAATTGCAGTTATTTTCGTCACGAACTTACCGTTACTCTTTGCTAGCACTGCCTTAGCACCGTTAAACTTCATGGCAGACTGGCTGAAAGTTGTGGCGAGTCTGAATCCTCTCACTTACGCGATCGAGCCCATTCGCTACATTTACCTCAATGCCGAGTGGAGTTTCAACAGTACGGTTTTAGCAACCCCTTGGCTGAATCTCTCTTTTGGCACAATGCTGCTAGCACTCCTAGCATTTGATATGGTAATTTTACTGCTCATTCAACCCTTACTGCGCCGTCGCTTTGCTTAACTAGGGGATGAGAGTCCTAATCAGTGCAAGATAAGAGGAAGAGGGCAGAAGTCAACACTTTGCCCTCTCTTTTCATCTCCCAAGACTGGAGGACTTTCCCATGAAGTTTCCCTAAAATTTTCAGGAAAGAGGGGTTTTGCCACTAAACAGTCCAGCAACCTTGGGTGGGATTATTCCCTATGCCTGCTAAGGTCTCACTTAGCAAACCTGAAGTGCCCAGTAATGTGCTCCCTCTTCAGTAATATAAGGGGCATCTTTCAAGTGTTCCAGTAGTTTAACTTTACCATCCGCTTGCAGTTGCTCCACAACTTCTTGGAAGTTCGTGGAATTGTAGTAACTCTTGCGGGTACTGACAACAATTAAACCGCCGGGACGAGTAAAGCGAATCATTTCATTGAGGGATTCTGGAGGAACATGACCGAGGGTGAAAACACCACAAGCTAAGCTCGCATCGTACTCATTATCCTCGTATTGTTCAATTTTGACGTTCATGTCAATGCTACCGAGAAGTTCCTCGTAGCTATTGGTTTCCTTTGCCACTTCAATCATTTGATCGGAGAGGTCAAAGCCATCGATGTGTTTGTATCCCATGTTTTTGAGAATCGGACCGATTAACCCAGTACCACAGCCCGCGTCAAGAACTTTGGAATCAGCACGAGACGTGGCAGGATCATGGGCAGCCCGAATCCGATCATAAAATTCAGAAATTGTGCGCGGACCTGCGTAGGCTTCGCTGGAAACGTCATCATCATAGGCTTTTGCCCAATCGTCATAGTAGGTTTGGAGTTGGTCGATATCGCCATCTAGACCATGAGCGCCTTTAATGGCGTCCCAACCTTGAGCTTCCTTGGGATTAGAAGTCTGAGTCATAAAATTTGCCTTCCTATATTCAATAAGATTCGCTGCCCCATTGAGGCAGTCGAGTAACTTTGTGCATGATACGTGCCTGAGTTACAAGAGTCAAATGAGTGCCGTCTTTTTTCAGGCACTTATTCTTTCTAGAAACCAGAGGCAATCGGCAAGATAGCGAATTGAATTTTGATGAAAACCAATTCGTTAAGAGCGATGTCGATTCCTTCGGATCGGGCTAGCTTTTCTGGGACAATTTAATACCACCAATCTCTCGTTTTTTACGCAATTAACGGGAAACCCTTTATATCAATCATCATTTATTAATCATGGATATCACACCTGAATCAGTTGCAACGCTTCTCAATTCCGAAGATTATGGGGATCGCTTAACCGGGATTAATCAATTAAGACAACTGGATCCCGCTGCGGCGTTTCCGCTCATTCAACCGCTGATTAATGATACCAATGTCCGGGTGCGCTATGCTGCGGTCAGTCAGATGAGTAGTTTAGGAATGGTGGATCGTCAGCAATCTCTAACTTTGTTGCGCGATCGACTGCGCACAGAGTCCGAAGCCGATGTCCAAGCGGCGGCGGCTGATGCGCTTGGTGCCTTAAAACTAACAGAAGCTTTAGATGAGCTGATCCAGCTTTATCACCAAACCGAAGAATGGCTGGTGGAATTTAGTGTGATTGCTTGTTTGGGAGAAATGGGGGATCCCCGCAGTTTTGATCTACTCACTGAGGCATTACAGTCCGAGAATAATCTAGTGAAAACTGTTGCCATTGGCTCGCTCGGGGAATTAGGGGATCAACGAGCCGTAGACGTCTTAGAACCGTTTGTCACCGATGAAGATTGGCAAGCGCGATCGCGCCTCGTCCAAGCCCTCAGCCGTTTGGGCGGGGAGAAAGCTCATCATCTCCTTCAGCAACTGGCTCAAGATGAAGCAGAGCAAGTGGCAGAAGAAGCAAAAATGGCTCTGAAGACATCGACCGAAAGATAGAAAATAATCACTCTAATAGGCGATGGCAATGGACTGTTCCTGATGAGAAGATCAAAATAGAGAGAGTCTCATCAGGAGGTTCTAGCCATGTTGAATCGTTTTTTTGTACTCGGTAGTCTAATTGGAGCAACAACCCTATTTGCGCCGATTACAACTGCTAATGTAGCAGCAGAAACCTTGATTGCACAACGGGATAATCGTTATATCGTCACCACTAGTGCCCAACAAGGAACCCTTTATCTCAATAAAGACAAACGCTATTCTTACAACTTAGAAGTAACACGCGGTGGTCGGTTTAGTGGTTTAAATTTACCGCCAGGGGCAATTATTCGCGGTCAATATGTTCCCGCCGACGGGGGGTTGCGCTATGTTGCCAATAGTGTTGTCATTCGTGGACGGACCTACAACATCAATGGAACTTCAGACACTTTAAACACAATCAAAGATCCCCGTGATACTTCCGGTGCCGCTGTTGGTGAAGATGCGGCAATTGGTGCGGGTGGCGGCTTGCTTCTTAGCGAAATCTTTGGTGATGCTGATTTAGGAGCAGCAGTTGGTGGTGCAGCAGCCGGTGCTGCTGTCGGTAACTTGACGGCTGATCAAGTTGTTGTTGTCGAACCGGACCAACCGATTACCCTTTACAACTAAGATTTGCTGCAAGAGTTTCCTGTTTGATCTGAGTTGCTAAGACAAGAAACTAAGAGCTGTTTGCTCAAAAGTGCAAGTGCTTTCTTTGAGCGGTTATGTCTTGCACTTTTTGGAGGGAAAATTTAGCGTTGTTTCGCTAGTTTCTTCGACATTTTCCGTAAACGAACTGACTCAGGAGTCACTTCAACCAACTCATCCGAGCTAATGTATTCTAAAGCACGCTCTAAGCTCATTTCGGCAGGGGCTTGTAACTGTACCAGTTCATCGCCGGTAGAGGAACGCATATTGGTCAATTGCTTCGCTTTACAGACGTTTAATTCTAAGTCTTGAGGGCGAGTATTTTCCCCAACAATCATGCCCTTATAGACTTTTGTACCGGGAGTAATGAAGAAAACGCCGCGATCTTCTGCATTTTTGAGGGCGTAGAAGGTTGCTGTTCCCTCCTCAAAGGCAATCAACACGCCATTGCGACGGGTTTCCAAGTTACCCACTTGCGGACGATAATCTAAGAAGCTATGATTCATCAAGCCTTCCCCTCGGGTTAAGCGGAGAAACTCGCTACGGAAACCAATTAACCCCCGTGCGGGAATGACGAATTCGGCTTGGGTGCGATTGCCAGCCGTTGCCTGCATATTCTGCATTTCTCCTTTACGTTCCCCTAAGCGTTCGATACAACTACCGATCGCGTCTTCCGGAACATCTAAAATCAGGTATTCATAAGGTTCGCAAATTTTTCCATTTACTTCCCGATAAATCACCTGTGGCTGAGAAACTTGGAATTCATAGCCTTCTCGGCGCATATTTTCAATTAAAATGCCTAAGTGCAGTTCCCCACGACCAGAAACGAGGAATTTATCCGGGGAATCGGTTTCTTCGACGCGGAGGGCAACATTGGTTTCTAATTCTTTGTACAGGCGATCGCGCACTTGCCGCGAGGTGACAAATTTCCCTTCTCGTCCGGCAAACGGCGAATCATTAATGGAGAAGGTCATCTGTAAGGTCGGTTCATCGACTTTAATCAAAGGTAGCGGTTGCGGTTCATTGGGACAAGTAATGGTTTCCCCGATGTTGGCATCACTAAAGCCAGCAACCGCAACAATCTGACCGGCACTGGCTTCTTCAATATCAACCCGTTGCAGTCCTTCAAAGCCCATTAATTTGGAAACCTTCGTTTTGACGATTTGATCCCCTTCTTTGGCTAAGGCGGCTTCTTGTCCGGCACGAATTACCCCATTGTGCACCCGACCAATGACAATTCGTCCCAAATATTCCGAATAATCTAAGGTGGTGACTTGCAATTGGAGAGGCTTCGTTGCATCGCCAGCCGGTGGGGGAACGTGGTCTAAAATCGCTTCAAACAGCGGTTCCATATCCACCCCTTCTTCTTCTAGGGTGGTTTTGGCAAATCCCGTTAAACCAGAGGCATAGAGGGTAATAAAGTCACATTGATCGTCATCTGCCCCTAACTCGACGAAGAGATCAAAGACTTTATCCACAGCTAGATCGGGATCGACATTGGGGCGGTCAATTTTATTCACAACCACAATCGGGCGTAACCCTTTTTCTAATGCCTTTTTCAAGACAAAGCGGGTTTGTGGCATGGGACCCTCATTGGCATCAACAATCAGGATACAACCATCCACCATTCCTAAGACCCGTTCAACTTCGCCACCGAAGTCCGCGTGACCTGGGGTATCAACAATATTAATCAGCGTATCTTTGTAGCGCAGTGCTGTATTTTTGGAAAGAATGGTAATGCCTCGCTCACGTTCTAAGGCATTAGAGTCCATAACGCAGGTGGGAACTTCCTCTCCTTCGCGGAAAACGCCGGATTGTCTGAGGAGAGCGTCCACAAGGGTAGTTTTGCCGTGGTCAACGTGGGCGATAATGGCGACGTTGCGAATGGAAAGCGTCATGGGTGTGCCTGGGAATTACCTAAAGATTTCTTAACAATTCTAGCGTAATGTTACGCGTTTCGGAACCAGTCGCAGAAAGGTTTTTTCGCTATGTACGAAATCCGCAGATCATAATAGACTCAGCGAAGAACGCATTGCCAACGAAGGTTAAGCTGATGAAAATATTATTTGTCGCGGCGGAAGCTGCCCCCATTGCCAAAGTCGGCGGAATGGGAGATGTGGTCGGAACTCTCACGCCCATTCTGCGCAAAATGGGTCACGATGTCAGAATTTTAATGCCATACTACGGTTTTTTGCCGGATAAACTGGAGATTCCCGAAAAACCGGTTTGGCAAGGGAGTGCAATGTTTCAAACCTTTGATATTTTTGAGACGCTTCTCCCCGGGACAAATGTTCCCCTTTATTTACTCGGACACGCTGCGTTTGCCCCCCGTCGCATCTATCAAGGAGAGGATGAACCCTGGCGGTTCACGTTTTTTGCCAATGGGGCAGCCCAATTTGCCCTTAATTACTGGCAACCGGAGGTAATGCACTGTCACGACTGGCACACCGGCATGATCCCAGTGTGGATGTATCAAACTCCTGAGATTAAAACCGTCTTTACCATCCATAATTTAGCCTATCAAGGACCCGCGCGATCGCAGATTGAAGAAATGGCTTGGTGTCCGCCCTATATGCAAGAAAATAATGTCATGGCAGGGGCGATTCAATTTGCGGACTGTGTAAATACAGTGTCGCCAACGTATGCCCAACAAATCCAAACCCCAGAATATGGGGAAGGCTTGAATGCTCTCCTCGCTTTGAAAAAAGATAAAATTGTTGGCATTGTCAATGGGATTGATGTCGAGCAGTATAATCCGGAAACCGATTCTAATCTCGACCACCCTTTCTCCTTAAAAACCTTGGATGATCGCGTTACCAATAAAATTGCCCTGCAAGAACAAGTGGGCTTAGAAGTCAACAGTGGGGCTTTTTTGGTCAGTATGGTAACGCGGTTGGTTGAACAAAAGGGATTAGACCTCGTTCTGCCGATTCTGGAACAGTATCTCCGCTACACTGGCGATCAGTTTCTTGTCTTGGGAACCGGAGAAGAACGGTATGAAACGCAACTGCGCGCTTTAGCCGAGCGTTTTCCGGGTCGGATGTCAGTGCAACTGCTTTATAATGATGCCCTATCTCGACGCATCTACGCTGGCAGTGATGCCTTTTTAATGCCGTCGCGCTTTGAACCCTGTGGGATTAGTCAAATGATGGCAATGCGCTATGGCTGTGTTCCCATTGTTCGACGCACAGGGGGATTAGTTGATACCGTTTCTCATCATAATCCCATTGAGCAAACTGGAACCGGGTATTGTTTTAATCTGTATGAACCCCTAGATTTATACACATCACTAATTCGAGCCTCCGAAAGTTATCTCTATCGAGCCCCCTGGCGAGAACTGCAAAAACGAGGAATGCAGCAAGATTTTAGTTGGCAGCGATCAGCGGAAAAATATGTGCAACTTTATGAAGATATTTTGACGCCAACGAGTGAAACCCTTAAATCAGTGTCTTCTCCAGAATCAACAACTGTTGTACCCCAAAGCTAAATTACAAGACAATCAGGGCGAACTACGGTTCGTCCTTCTTACTTAAATTGATGCTCCTAAGTTTTAGACAAAAATTCTCTCATTGCTTGGTTGACCAGCCCTGGCTTCTCTTGTTGCACCCAATGACTACAATTGGCAATATACTTAACTTGTAAATTTTTCACATAGGCTTCTAGATGATCATTCAACTCTTGACCCAAAAACGGATCATCTTTGCCCCAAATTAATAAAGTTGGGATTTCTAGTGGTTGCCAATAAGATTGTTTAGATAAGCTGTGCGGTAAAGCCCGATAATAATTTAGCATAGCGTTTAGTGCCCCCCGTTTTGCTGCTGCATTTTTATAGTGTTCTAAATCTTCACTGAGAAAGACATTCTGATCAAAGGTTGTTTGACGAAAAGCATCCGTTAATAATTGATAATTATTCCATTGAAATAATAACTCTGGTAATAATGGCAGTTGAAAGAAGGCTATGTAGGCACTTTTTAATATTTGTCGTGGATTTTGCTGTAAAGCCTGTGCAAATTTAGCCGGATGAGGACAATTCATGACGATCAATTTTTCAATCTTTTCTGGATAATGATGGGCAAAACTCCAAGCAATTCCCCCTCCCCAGTCATGACCGACTAAAATACAGTTTTCATAGCCTAATCCTTGAATGAGACCTAAAATATCTTGTTCTAACTCTTCTACAGTATAATTTTTAATTCCTTGAGGTTTATCGCTATTGTTATACCCTCGTAAATCCACAGCCACGACTTGATAATCTTGAGCAAACTCAGGGATTTGATATCGCCAAGAATACCAAAACTCAGGAAAGCCATGCAGAAAGAGCATTAATTTCCCTTCCCCTTGCCTGACATAGTGAAGGCAAACAGTATTGGTGATTAAGTATTTGTGTTGTATTGAGTCTTCTAGTTGGTGCATGGATACTTTTCTAGCAGGTACAATGTGGTCTTTGTCAACCGGCGAACCCATGGCGCTGTTTTTCTTTTCTCATCTCATTTACAATTTTTCGCTCTTCGTATCTTCTTACAAATTCACAGTGATTAGAGGCATGACTGGATCGAACATATTTTGATCTTTGATTTTAATTTCAGTAATAATACCAAAAAAGTGATCAATACTAAACAATAAAGCGATCAAATTGACAATCAATTTATGATATTTCCAATTTTAATAACCTACTTGATCAATTCTGATTTAAGCTATCCGAATTGGATAAAAACTGAATTGCCATTAGCCACTGCAGACAGCAGTCAAAGATGATCGCGCTGACTCTCCTCATGATTTTAATCTCTGAAAAAAATCATACCAATTTCGAGTTGATTTTATTGAATTACAGTATTATAATCAAGCCGTTCGAGACAAATAATAAGTAATAAATAAGTCTTCAATTAATATATTGAAGGATTGTTAAAATTTAGATTTTTTATTAAAAAATCGTGCTTACACTAGAAGTAAAAGTGAGTGATCAAACCCAATTTGGGTCAAGGAGGCTCTGATGTCAATCGCCACGATTAATCCCGCAACCGGAGAAACACTGAAACGTTTTCAAACTCTGAGTGCGGAAGAAATCGAGCATAAACTCACAACAGCACAAGCCGCTTTTACCCGTTTTCGACAGACAAGCTTTGCCCAACGCAAGCAATGGCTTGAAAATGCAGCAGCCATCTTAGAACGAGATGCCGAGAAATTTGCAGCAATGATGGCAACCGAAATGGGAAAAACCTTTAAAAGTGCTGTTGCAGAAGCAAAAAAATGTGCTCTGGTTTGTCGCTATTATGCTGAAAACGGTGAAGCGTTCTTGGCAGATGAATACACAGAAACCGATGCCACGAAAAGCTATGTTGCTTACCAGCCCTTGGGCATTATTCTCGCGGTCATGCCCTGGAATTTCCCTTTTTGGCAAGTCTTTCGCTTCGCTGCCCCAGCATTGATGGCAGGGAATGTGGGAGTGCTCAAACATGCTTCCAATGTTCCGGAATGTGCATTGGCAGTGGAAGCCATTTTTGAAGCAGCGGGTTTTCCCCAAGGGGTTTTCCAAACCTTGCTGATTCGTGCCTCGCAAGTGGAGCAAGTGATTCAAGATCAGCGGGTGAAAGCCGCCACGCTTACAGGGAGTGAACCCGCAGGAGCCAGTTTAGCCTCTCTAGCCGGGCGGGAGATTAAGCCCACGCTGTTGGAATTAGGCGGAAGCGATCCGTTTATTGTTTTCCCCTCAGCCGATTTAGATGAGGCAGCAAAAGTGGGAACATTTGCGCGCACCATGAATAATGGTCAGTCTTGCATTGCGGCGAAGCGATTTATTCTCCATGAAACGATCGCGCCAGAATTTGTAGAGAAGCTGCGCCTCCAATTTGCCAGTTTGAAAGTTGGCGATCCCATGGCAGCGGAAACCGATATTGGTCCCTTAGCCACCGAAGCCGCTTGCAACGCGATCGCGCAACAAGTGGAACAAGCCGTTGCCCTAGGAGCAAAAGTGCTCATTGGCGGTCAAAAACTCAATCGCCCGGGTTATTTCTATCTGCCCACGATTCTGAGCGATCTTCCCGTTGATACCCCTCTGATGCAGGAGGAATTTTTTGGTCCGGTGGCGTTAGTCTTTACCGTTAAGGATCTTGACAGCGCGATCGCGCTCGCTAACAACATCCCCTTTGGACTTGGCAGTAGTGCCTGGACCAATGATCCCGATGAACAAAGTCAGTTTATTGACAAAATTGAAGCCGGTGCGGTGTTTATCAATGGTCTAGTCAAATCCGATCCCCGTTTGCCCTTTGGTGGGATCAAGCGATCTGGCTATGGTCGCGAATTAGGATTGCCCGGGATCCGTGCTTTCGTCAATGCCAAAACCGTTTGGATCAAATAGCCTTATTATTAATCGAGTTCAGACCCTCAATTTGCATACCCATGACAACCCAAGGTGAAATTGCCATGAATACTGCCGAATTATTAGTGAAATGCTTAGAAAATGAAGGAGTAGAATATGTATTTGGCCTCCCCGGCGAAGAAAATCTGGACTTACTCGAAGCCCTAAAAAATTCTTCAATCCAGTTTATTACCGTCCGTCATGAACAAGGGGCAGCCTTCATGGCAGATGTTTATGGGCGACTCACCGGAAAAGCAGGGGTTTGTTTATCCACCCTTGGACCAGGGGCAACCAATTTAATGACAGGGGTAGCGGATGCGAATCTTGATGGTGCCCCTTTGATTGCGATTACCGGTCAAGTGGGTACTGATCGAATGCACATTGAATCCCACCAATATTTGGACTTGGTTGCAATGTTTGCTCCAGTTACCAAATGGACTAAGCAAATCGTGCGACCGAATACAACGCCAGAATTGTTGCGTCGTGCTTTTAAACTGGCACAGCAAGAAAAACCCGGTGCCGTGCATATTGATTTACCGGAAAATATTGCCGCCATGCCGGTTGAGGGAGTTCCGCTAACCAACTATGGTCGAGAAAAAATTTATGCGTCTTCTCGCAGTATTGATAAAGCAGCACATGTCATTAGCAATGCCAATAATCCAGTGATCCTTGCCGGTAATGGGGTCATTCGTTCCCATGCGGCAAAACAACTCACTGAATTTGCGACTCAGCTCAATATTCCAGTTGTGAATACTTTTATGGGCAAAGGAGCAATTCCCTATACGCATCCCCTGTCCTTGTGGACAGTAGGCTTACAACAGCGGGACTTTATTAGCTGTGCTTTTGAGCAAAGCGATTTAGTAATTGCAGTTGGATATGACTTAATCGAATATTCACCGAAGCGTTGGAATCCTAAGGGCACAATTCCGATTTTACATATCGCCGAAAAAGCCTCAGAAATTGATAGTAGCTATATTCCCCTAGCAGAAGTGGTTGGGGATATTGGAAACTCTCTTGACCAGATTAGGGAAGAGAGTGATCGGGAAGGAAAACCGCTTCCGATTTTTGCCAATGTCCGTTCGGAAATTCGCTCTGATTATGAGTTTTATGCTCACGACGAAGAGTTTCCCATCAAGCCCCAAAAAATTATTTATGATCTGCGACAAGTGATGGGGGCGCAAGATATTGTCATTTCTGATGTGGGAGCCCATAAAATGTGGATGGCGCGACATTATCACTGCGAATCCCCAAATACCTGCATTATTTCCAACGGGTTTGCCGCAATGGGGATTGCGATTCCAGGGGCTTTAGCTGCCAAACTCTTGCATCCAGAGCAAAATGTTGTGGCTGTGACCGGAGATGGCGGCTTTATGATGAATTGCCAAGAATTGGAAACTGCATTGCGGGTGGGCACCAATTTTGTCACCTTAATCTTTAATGACAGTGGCTACGGTTTAATCGGCTGGAAGCAAATGAGCCATTTTGGAGAAGCTTCATTTATTGACTTTAAAAATCCAGATTTTGTCAAATTTGCCGAAAGTATGGGCTTAAAAGGCTATCGCATTGAATCAGTGGCTGACTTCATTCCGACTTTAAAAGAAGCCCTTGCCCAGGATGTCCCCACAGTCATTGATTGTCCCGTGGACTACCGTGAAAATGTAAAATTCTCTAAAAAAGCAGGGGAACTCATTTGTCGTATCTAGAGAAAAGGATTGCTGGATCTGAGTCATTACTAATGATTCAGGTCACCTATCAATGAGACGCGAGATCGCGCTGCTCTCAAGCCTCAAAGCTAGAAAATTCAACCACTGATGGCAAGCGATCTCCTTCTAGGTTAAGTTACGGACCCGATACCCAATATCTGAGCGATAATAACACCCTGAAAAATTGATTTGCGCGATCGCGCGGTAAGCGTTTTCTGCTGCTTCCTGAAAGTCATTGCCTAAGCCAGTAACGCCTAAGACTCGTCCCCCATTGGTCAAGAGTTTTCCTTGGGCATCAAGGCGAGTTCCGGCATGGAACACTAATGCTTCTAGGTCATTTGTGATCCCTGTAATTTCTTTTCCTTTCTCATAGCTTCCCGGATACCCTTCTGAAGCAGCAACGATACAAAGGGCTTTTTGTTGCGACCATTTTAAGGGGGGAAGCTGATCTAAGCGCTTTTCAAGACAGGCTATGATTACTTCATCGAGAGGCGTTTCTAATAACGGTAAAATCGCTTGCGTTTCGGGATCGCCAAAGCGGCAGTTAAATTCTAAGACTTTGGTTTCGCCTTGAGGCGTGACAATTAACCCGGCATACAGCACCCCTTGATAATCAATCCCGCGATCGCGCAAAGCATTAATCGTGGGCTGTAAAATCGTTTCTGTTACCTGTGTTAGTAATTCTGGTGTCAGTAAGGGCGCTGGGGCGTAGGCACCCATTCCCCCTGTATTGCCACCGCTATCCCCTTCCCCAATCCGTTTATGATCTTGGGCAGGAAGTAAGGGGCAGACTGTTATCCCATCAGTGAGGGCTAAAACGGACACCTCTTCTCCCACCAGACATTGTTCAAGCACCACCGGTTCGGTATTATCGGCAAATAGCCCTTCAATTGCGGTATGAGCCACTTTTATGGTTTCAGCAACGGTCACCCCTTTTCCCGCCGCTAAGCCATCTGCTTTGACCACAATCGGTACACCGTTTTCATTCACATAGGCTTTGGCATGATTGGCATCTGTAAACGTCTGTCCTACTGCAGTGGGAATGCCGACTTGCTGCATTAACGCCTTTGCCCACCATTTACTCGCTTCAATTTGCGCGCCAGCTTGGGTGGGACCAAAAACTGGAATGTCTTCTTGGGTAAGAAAATCACGAATTCCTTTTGCCAGGGGCAGTTCAGGTCCGACCACAACAAAGGAAACCCGCTTTTCCTTCGCGTAATTGGCAATCTTTGCAAAATCTTCCTCTGTTCCCGGTAAGTTTTCACAGTTGGGGAGTAAAGCGGTTCCCCCATTTCCCGGTACGCAAAAAACTTTTTCTACATTCGGAGACTGTAGCAATTTCCAGGCGAGGGTATGTTCTCTTCCCCCACTCCCAACCACTAAGACGTTCATTGCAGATGGATCAGTTGAAACAGCAATGAATTATTGTCGCACTTTTTGGTCATTGATTGTGAAAAGCTACCTTCTCTCCACAAGGAAAAGAGACGTTTCAGTTTTTACTACCCAGTTCACTCCATAATGAGGCTTGATGAGGAATCACCATCGATTCGTTAGTCGTTGTATCGGTGGGTTGGTTTAAGTAAACGCGAGTGGCGGTATAGCCGACAATAAACATAGCAAGGGCAGCAAAGGAGATCCCTAAAACTTGGTTGACACTGGAGGTTTGAGTTGAGATTTGGATGTTCATTATCAGTGAAGCCTATATAACTACTCCACTTATAGCTTTACCACGCATTTTTGTGATTTTCGATACGTTATTCATTAAAAGTTACTCTTGGCCAGAGAAATCAATTGAGATGGCTTGGACAACTTGTTCACTCAAAGATAAAGGAAGATTGTGTTGATGCGCATAAAGGCCATGACCAATTCCAGTTAGTAATCCAAAAGCAGTTGATAAGACTAGAGACGCTCCGTGGTTCATTGCTGTGTGAGAGACAGTTTCCTGTAATTTTGCTATTGTGAAAGTCTCATCTACTTTTACTCAAGATTCTGTAACCAGATACACGAAACGTAACAATCAGCATTGCGATTTGTATGAATTACATTAAATTTATACGCTTTTTACCAATCCTAAATTGAGGTGACATAGTAGGTAACACAGTAAATGATTCAAATGAATCTTCATTCAAGACTACTAGTAGCAAAATTTAGATTGAGCTGGATAATCATATCATTAAAATCTTGGTCCCCGCCTCCCGGGAGATCTTCAATGCCAAATGTGTTGTCCCCTAGAAGCCGGAAATGGTCTGCCCCATCTCCATTGCCGGCAATATAGGGCGTATAAAGATTGGTTCCCTCCGGCAGTTCATGCAAGCTTGCTGGAATTTCTTGCAAGTTACCGCCTTGGGCAATAAGAAAGGGCACCAGAATTTGATTCCCCTCTAAATTGACGCTTAAGTCATCAGCATCAGTGGGATCAAGACTACCGCCTCCTTTAAGAATAAAGTCATCGACAGCATTTGCAAGGAGTTGCTCGGTATATCCGTCGTCTCCTGGGACTAAATTAGCCACACCATCATTATCAGTATCAATTCCGCCGTCAGGATTATCCACTTGATATAACCCCACTAAGTTCTCAAAATCTCCTACAGAACGAACTCCCCCTAAACCTAAAGTTACTGTCACCTCTTCATTTCCTCGCAAATCAATAACTTCTCGATTGAATTGTCCCTGTAAAGCCGTGCCAATTGGCATTTCAGCTGTTTCATCGAGACGAGCCGTAAAACGAAGGTCACTATCTTTGTCAGTAAAAATAAAGCCTTGCCCCTCTGGCAATTCTTCGATGTTGAAGGCTTCAAAGCGAACATGTTCTAAACTGGCTTCACCACTAACAATGGCATCACTGGTTATCCCTTGTCCTTCAATAAAATAATATTCAATTTCTTCGTTTTCTTCGTTAGCAAACTCAAAAACTCGCTCTAAACTAGAAAGCAAGGTTTGAGGAATGCCTGGTTCTCCATTGGACAAAATTTCAGGAAGAGCCGAAAAAATGATTGTTCCCTCTTCTAAGGCAGCTTTTACTCCTTCATTGGCACGAATATTGGGATCAACAAAGCCAATTTCAATAATATCGTTAGCCTTGGCAACATCTAAGGTTTGAACAAGCGTCCCAAACAGCTTAAAATGATTACTGTTACCAATGCGCTCAAACACTTGTTCTTCCACATTCGTAATTGTACTTGCCTCCCTACTCGAAACAATCCCTTCACCGGCTTGATTCTTTTGAAACCCCATTGCTAGTCACTCCTCTGCTTTCAAAACAACCCTAATTAGCAAAAACATTTAGTCAAGCAGGATAATAGATCCGCGTCAGACAGCTTTTCATTGCCAGTTCCAGTAACTTATGGCTCAGGCTTAACCTGTCTATTCTCCCCACTTGTTCCAATACCAACTCAGAAATGACATTAAGCTAACTTATGTCTTAGCAAGTGTCAATCATTTTTAAAATATTAAGCAGATTTATCTATAGATCCATGTATTTTATTTATTTAATTTAAATTACAAATAGATTTGATTTAATTCTAAGCTGAATTTTATCTCTATCAAAAGCGACGGAAAGTGATGTGATAATGACTAACTCATCTTAAGTATGGTATAGACTTAATTCAGTTCGGAGTCTCTAGATAAAGAGATGATTTTAGCTGTACCCCCTCCGCCAAGATTGTTTTAAGAATGAGGGCGGAGTTTAGAGATTAATTGAGAGGGGTTAAATTGTTATTTTAGGGAGAGGACTTGCAGCAGGGACAGGAAAATATGTCATCATTCGTCGGTTTACATATTCATAGCGATTACAGTTTGTTGGATGGTGCCTCTCAATTGCCGCCGTTAATTGATCGCGCGGTAGAATTAGGAATGAGCGCGATCGCGCTGACGGATCATGGCGTGATGTATGGCGCGATCGAGTTAATCAAAATTTGTCGGTCGAAAAGCATTAAACCGATCATCGGCAATGAAATGTATGTGATTAATACCGATGATTTGGAAAAGCCAGCAAAATATAAAAAATATCACCAAGTTGTTCTCGCTAAAGATACCCAAGGCTATAAGAATTTAGTTAAATTAACCACTGTCTCTAACCTAAAAGGAATTCACGGCAAAGGAATTTTTGCCCGTCCTTGTATTAGTAAGTATTATCTCGAACAGTATAAAGAAGGCTTAATTGTTACTAGCGGTTGTTTGGGGGGAGAACTGCCGCAGAACATTTTGAAAGGAGACCGTAAAGAAGCCCGTCGCGTTGCAAAATGGTATAAAAAAGTGTTTGGTGATGACTATTATTTAGAAATTCAAGATCATGGCTCACCAGAAGACCGGATTGTGAATACAGAACTGGTAAAAATTGCTCAAGAATTAGACATTAAAATCGTTGCTACCAATGACTCCCACTTCATTTCCTGCAATGATGTCGAAGCCCATGATGCTTTAATTTGTATTCAAACCAATAAATTAATTACTGAAGATAAACGCTTACGGTATAGCGGTACGGAATATCTGAAATCCGCTGAGGAAATGCGGCAATTATTTCGTGACCATTTATCGGATGAAATTATTGAAAGCGCGATCGCGAATACCGTAGAAGTGGCAGAAAAAGTTAAACCTTACAACATTTTAGGAGAACCCCGCCTTCCCGACTATCCCGTTCCCAGCGGTCATACTGCCGATAGTTATCTCGAAGAATTAACCTGGAATGGGTTAATGGAACGCCTGGGTTGTCGCAGTCGTTCTGAAATTAGTGAGACTTATAAAACTCGCTTAGAACGGGAATTAACCATTATGCAAGAACGCGGGTTTTCTACTTATTTTTTAGTCGTTTGGGACTACATTAAATACGCTAGAGATAATAATATTCCTGTTGGTCCTGGTCGCGGTTCTGCTGCTGGTTCTCTAGTGGCTTATGCCTTAAAAATTACGAATATTGATCCGGTTCATCATGGCTTACTATTTGAGCGTTTTCTAAATCCAGAACGGAAGTCTATGCCGGATATTGATACGGACTTTTGTATTGAAAGAAGAGACGAAGTCATTGATTATGTCACTCGCCGGTATGGGGAAGATAAAGTTGCCCAAATCATTACCTTTAACCGCATGACATCGAAAGCGGTACTAAAAGATGTCGCCCGTGTTTTAGATATTCCCTATTCTGAATCAGATCGCCTCGCCAAATTAATTCCCGTTGCCCGAGGAAAACCAGCAGAACTGACCACAATGATTTCGGATGAAACGCCAGAACCCGAGTTTAAAAAACTCTATGATTCGGATGAAAAAGTGCGGCGCTGGGTGGATATGGCAATTCGCATTGAAGGAACCAATAAAACTTTTGGCGTTCACGCCGCAGGTGTGGTCATTTCTAAAGAACCCTTAGATGAAGTTGTTCCCTTACAAAAGAACAATGATGGGGCAGTTATTACCCAATATTATATGGAAGATTTAGAAGCCCTCGGCTTGTTAAAAATGGACTTTCTGGGGCTAAAGAATCTCACCACCATTCAACGCACAGCTGATTTAATTCAGAAAAATAGAGGAACTCAACTCGATTTAGATAAACTGCCATTGGATGAAATTCATTCTCGGAAAATTCTAGCGAAAGGAGAAATTAAAAATACAAAACCTAATGATATTAAAAAGACCTATAATCTCATTGAAAAAGGTTGGTTGGAAGGGATATTTCAGCTCGAATCCTCAGGGATGTTAAAGGTGGTTCAAGATTTAAAACCATCGAGTATTGAAGATATTTCGTCTATTTTAGCTCTGTATCGCCCTGGTCCTTTAGATGCCGGACTGATTCCCAAGTTTATTGACCGTAAACATGGCAGAGAAGAAATTATTTATGAACATCCCATTTTAGAACCGATTTTAGATGAGACTTATGCGGTCATGGTCTATCAAGAACAGATCATGAAAATTGCCCAAGATATGGCAGGTTATTCCCTCGGACAAGCGGACTTATTACGTCGGGCGATGGGGAAAAAGAAAGTTAAAGAAATGCAGAAACATCGCGAGATTTTCATTGATGGGGCGACAAAAAATGGGGTCAAACAAAACACAGCAGAACACTTGTTTGATCAGATGATTAAATTTGCTGAATATTGTCTCAGCTATGACACAGAAATTTGGACAGTAGAATATGGAGCAATGCCCATCGGCAAAATTGTCGAAGAAAAAATTAAATGTACGGTTTATACCGTTGATGAAAATGGCTTTGTTTATACTCAGCCGATCGCGCAATGGCATCCTCGCGGTCAACAAGAAATTATTGAATATACGTTAGAAGATGGGAAAAAAATTCGCGCCACAAAAGACCATAAAATGATGACCAAAACAGGAGAAATGTTACCCATTGAAGAGATTTTTCAGCGAGAATTAGATTTAAAAGTAGTGGTTTGTCATTAGTTAGAAAGACTTATAGACAACAAAGGGATAAATAACAAATGTATCAAACGGATCCGCCTTCTCCCCCTCAAGAGTCACTCCCGACCATGTATGATTTACCCAGTGAGTATCCGAACGAGACGGGTGTGCCAGACGAATTTCATATTTATCAGTCGCAACTGCTGCAAGAAACCTTTATTCCGCCAAATTATTCCCAAGAGGAGGTATTTACCGCAATTGATCTAAATCTGTATTATGATGTGCATCATCCCTTGCGCTATAAACGTCCAGACTGGTTTGCTGTGCTGGGAAATTCTCGCTTATATAAGGGCCAAGAACTCCGGTTAAGCTATGTGATCTGGCAGGAGGGAATGGCGCCATTTATGGTTGTGGAGTTACTCTCTCCGAGTACTGAAAAGGAAGACTTGGGTCAAACAGTGCGAGACGCAAGCCAACCACCGACCAAGTGGGAAGTATATGAACGCTTGCTGCGGATTCCGTATTATGTGCTTTATAATCGCTACAATCGTGAGTTGAGAGCCTATCAGAATATTGCGGGACATTATCAACCCCTTGAATTAGGAAACAGGGGCTTATGGTTATCGGATGCGCAGTTGGGTTTAAATCGCTGGGAAGGCACGTATGCCAATATCTCGGCAGAATGGTTGCGCTGGTATGATCAAGAAGGAAATTGGATTCCTACCCTGGCTGAGCAGCGATCGCGCGCCCAACAAGACACTCAAATCGCCCAGCAACGAGCAGACGCAGCCGAACGCGCCCTGAGTGCTGAAAAAGCCAAAGCCGAACAACTGGCTGCCCGTTTACGAGAACTGGGAATTGATCCCGATGAATAAATGCTTATTCCCAAAGTCGTCGGCGCGGAGAACCATTCAATCGCTGATGAGTATCTTGTAACAAGTGCGGGATCTCTAAATTTTCTGGACAACGGGGCAAACAATCACCACATTCCGTACAGCGGTTGCCTTTATTGCCGGGAAACCAATGCCCTGCATTTTCAAACATGCCATAGCGATATTGTCCAAAGTTGCTCATCTCATAAGCAACGGCTAAATTTCGTAAACGCAAAACCTCAGGAATATTAATGGATTCAGGACAAGGCAAACATTCATAACATTGACTGCATTTATCCTCACCCAGAGCCGTTTCTAACTCCTGTTCTAGGCGCGTTAACACGGCTTGTTCTTGAGAAGTGAGGGGGAACGTCTCATCGGCAATATCCAGGGCTGGCGATAATTCTGAGGGCGCTGCTGCCCCTAAACTGAGGGTGGTAATTCGGGGATCGCTGAGGAGAAAGCGATAATTTAGCGTTTGTGGCGAAAAGGGAGCGCAGAGTTCTTTTAGTTTCTGGGGTGGGGCATAAAGTTGTCCGCCTTTATCAGTGGGAGAAATAATGAAAATCCCCATATCCCGAGCATAAGCCGCAGCAACTGCCGGTTCATTCCGCTGCCAAAAGTAGTAATAATGGAGATTGACAAAGGAAAATAACTCCGTTTGGATGGCAGCGAGGATAATTTCGAGAGGAGCATGAGTGGAAAAGCCAATATGTTTGATTTTTCCTTTCTCTTGTGCCTCCTGAAGGGGAACTAAACAACTGTTTTTTCCGGTTACCCAACTCAAATGTTCCCAAGTGTTGAGTCCATGAATCGCAACGCTATCGAGATAATCGACTTGTAGTCGTTCTAAACTTGCTGCAAGAGCCGCTTCTATTTTTTCTGGGTTGGGAGTGGGAGCCAGTTTTGTGGTGAGATAGAGATTGGTTTGAGATGAGGTGAGGGTTTGGAGTGCTTTGCCGATATATTCTTCACTCTTGCCATAAGCACTGGCAGTTTCAATATGATTAATCCCGCTTTCTAGGGCTTGCTGGAGGGTGGCGGTGAACGAAGGTGGATCACCTAAACCCCGCATAGTTCCTAAAGAAAAAACAGATAGAGGAAGATTCGTTTTTCCAAACCGCCGGTATTGCATCAGTTAACTGGATTCTTCGTTATTTTTAGACGATTGCCCACGAATAAAGTCTTCTGGACTCAAATTAGATAGAAATTCTTTGAACGCTTGTTTTTCTTCTTCATCGGCATCGCGATCCACGGGAATGGAGGCTTCTGCAATCACTTCTTCCATCACCCAAATTGGGCTCTTGGTACGAACCGCGATCGCGATCGCGTCACTGGGACGACAATCAATTTCTCGGATCTCTTCTCCTTGTTGGAGACACAGCAGTGCATAGAAGGTATTATCTTGCAAAGCATGAATAATCACCCGCGTCACTGTCATTTCCCAGGTATCGAAAATATTGACCATTAAATCATGGGTCAGCGGGCGGGGTGGCGTTTGGTTTTCGATTGCCCCCATAATTGCTTTTGCTTGGTCTTGTCCAATATAAATGGGCAACGCCCTACGCTCGGAATGATCTTTCAAGAGCGCGATCGGGCTTCGGGTTATGGCATCCAAGGCAATCCCAGCAACTTTCATTTCAATCATCAGTTTAGCCTCTCTTGCACTGCTCTCAGCATTGAGTTTTACTTTGGCGTGATTACGGTACACTGAATCAGAGCACCGATCATCCCCTATTGTACTTTTTTCCTTACCCTGCTCCTACCTTATTCCTCGTTGAGCAGGCGTTTAATCAATTCCTCAGCCCACGCATTTACCTATGTTTACCGGATTAATTCAAGCTCAAGGTATTATTCAACCGCTCGGGCGCGATCGCTTTCAAATTCGGATTCCCCCTGAGCAACGGTCAGAGCAGGCTCCGTCGTCTCACGGCGGAGTAATCTCTGAGCAAGCCCATTCTCTGCTAGAAGAAATGGTAATGGGCGATAGTGTTGCTGTCGATGGCGTTTGCCTCACTGTCGAAAGTCTCCTTCCTGATGGTTTTGTGGCAACCGCTTCTCCAGAAACCCTGGCACGAACCACGCTGGGGAGTCGGAGTGAAGCCAGCACCTATGTTAATCTTGAACCCTCACTGCAGGTGGGATCAAAATTGGGGGGTCATTTTGTAACCGGTCATGTGGACGGTGTTGGTCGTTTAATCCGATCAGTAGCAACGGATCGCGCTTGGGAAATGACCTTTGGTCCCCTGAGTAGTCTATCAGACGTTTGGGAGCAAAATATTGCACGGTATTTAATCCCAAAAGGAAGCATTGCCATCAATGGCATTAGTTTGACCATTGCCGAATGTGACCCCAATGGGAGTTGGTTGCAATGCGCTGTGATTCCTCTAACCTATCAAGAAACCAATCTTTCCAACTTACAAGAAGGAAACTGGGTCAACCTTGAAAGTGACATTTTAGGTAAGTATGTGAATAAACTTCTCAATCATCCCTCCAGTGCCTCTCAAGATGAGATTAGCCTCTCTTTCTTGGCTGAAAATGGTTATCTTTAAAGATTAATGGCGAATTAAGATACAACGATGAGGAGATAGGGAGAAAAAATATTGCGTAATACTATCTACCCTTCTCCTCTTCACTGCCATCAATCTTTAACTTAAGTTTACCTATTTCATCTCATTATTCTTCTGCTGAGATAATTGTTGGGATTCTGCCGGACGGGGGTCAGGGAAATTCAGTGTTCCGAGTGCTTCCAGATTCGTTAAGGACTCCATACTTTCTTGCTCCGATAAAAGTTGCGAAGCTTGAACAGAGTTCTCGATTGAGGGCTGATCCTCTGGGGAAGGAGAACGATAGACAAGGGAATCCTGAAAATTGGCTTGATTGGCTCTTGGTACCTGTTGTAAGTTCTCTTTTGCAAACAGCTGGGGTGGTTCTAAGTTCAAGAGCGATGCCAAAGCTTTCGGTAAAGAAAAGGGCAAGACGAAGACTGATTGACTACGTTGGGCAAAACGAGAAAGTGGGGCTTGGCGTTCGTAAGCTTCCTTGAAATTACCCTTTTTAAGGAATGATAATTCAGGAATTGACATCCAAGAGGCAGTTGCAGAAGGAAGAGATTTCAACATTCCCGGTATGTAGGCCAGGAAATTGCCACTATTCATCCCCTTACCACTACCGGCAAGATTGTCGAAATTCATTTGACTGGGATCAAGATTGGCTCTGGCTATTAACAATTGCTTTCCAGCATTGACAGCCATCCAGCGAGAACCTTCGCGAACCCGCCATTCAAAATGTAAATGGGGTCCAGTGGATAAGCCAGTGTTACCGACTCTGCCAATCACCGTTCCTTGTTCTACCCATTGTCCGGGTTTAACGTGAATTTGTGAAAGGTGGGCATAGCGAGATTCATTTTTGCCATTATGGCGTAAGCCAACAATTAGTCCGTAGCCATCTGTATAGTCCGCTAAAACAACTCGTCCAGATTTTGTCGCAACCACTGGGGTTCCTTCTGGGGCAATAAAGTCGGTTCCGGTATGGAAACGACGATCCCCATAAACGGGATGCACGCGCCAACCATAGTTAGAACTGATCGCAGTTGCTTGTGCTAAAGGAAATATGAGTTCTGAGTCGCCGTTACCCGGCAGTTTTAACTCGGGTAAGTTTTCGGGAGGGGTATAAGTACTAATCGCTTCGTTTGCTTGATTAGGGGTCGGTTGCTGAAAGTTTTGAGGTAAAGCTGGGAGTTTTTCGATATCCACCGCCGCTTGTTGAGAAGTGGTTTGATCTTGAGAAACATTACAGCTGCCGCTAATGAGTTCTCCACCTTCAACAATCGTGGTACAGTTCTTTGCGCGATCGCTGACTTCAACTCGGGGAGCAGGTAAACTGTTTTCATTAGCTTGGGGGTAATTCTTGAAATCAACGTACTCGTTAGTTGCTGCTCCCACTTTTTGCCAACGGGGAACTCCAGATTCAGATTGGGGGTTAGAGACTGGGTTATTGCTTGCAGAATTAGACCCTCTTGATTCAAAATTACGGGTTGGTTGAGATGGCTGGGAAGATTCAGCAACACTTTCTGGATTAGAAGGATTCGCCTGAGGAATTGTTGCTTCCTTAGGAACCTCTGGTGCTGGATTTGAAGGAGAGTTAACCAGGGGTTGAATGGGTTGTAGTTCTTGCTTCGGTTCCGATTCTGGTTGTGCTTGAGAGGTTAATTGGGTTGATGTCCCTTGCGCTTGCGATTGATTAAGTTGAAGTGGAGTAGCTGATTGATATTCAGGACGATCCGAGTGTTGTTTATTATCTTGGGAAGATGGAATTGGTTCTACAGCAGAAGAAGGCTGTTCTTTCTCAAGATTAGGGAGGGGTTTGACTGTTGAGGAGGATGTTGAAGAAGATTGGGCTATTTCTTGATCACTCCTCCCAAGAGCATTACAGGTACTACTGGGGAGTACCCCACCTCCTGACCCTGATGTACAATGAATAGCAGCAGCATCAACCTGAGGGGTTGTTAAGTGACTTTCTTCCCTTGGTGACCCCATGTTGGCAGCCAGGAGATCATTGTCATTGTTTTTCTCTACCTTTTGCCAAACCAGAGAGTCGGGTTCTGCTGCTGATTGTGGAGTGGCCGTTGGGGAACTATTACTGTTTTGGGGATTGGTTGGTCTCGGGTCAACTTGAACGGTGGCTTGAGGGTTTTCAGACGATTGAGCCGCTTCTAAGTAAGCCAGTTCTGACTCCGAGGCGGTTGCTTCCTCGGCAATGTCTGACTCGGAACGAGAGGGAGGATTAGCTGCTCCTGAGGTTGCTTCCGGTTTTGTTTGCGGGGTTGTTAAGTGACTTTCTTCCCTTGGTGACCCCATGTTGGCAGCCAGGAGAT
>CAZAYV010000003.1:27875-56242 GCA_964489465.1 uncultured Dactylococcopsis sp.
CTTCTAAGTAAGCCAGTTCTGACTCCGAGGCGGTTGCTTCCTCGGCAATGTCTGATTCGGCACGAGAGGAAGGATTAGCTGCTCCTGAGGTTGCTTCCGGTTTGGGCTGTTGCTGCCATTGCAGTTCAGGCTGTGCTTCCACTTTTGCTTCCGGTTGTGGGGCGGGTGAAGCTAATGCCGTTTTCATTTCCGGTTCCTTGATATGGATAGGAGAAGCTGATTCATAATCCGGAAGAGCTGGTTTTTCTTGATTCTCTGTGGACGCTTCAATCGGTGCAAGGGAGAAAGCGGGTTCCTCTTGATTCATCTTTTTGTGTTCTTGCACGGGTGATTCTGGAGAAGCTTGCGCTGTTACCGCGCCACCACTAAGTAAACTAAGAGGAAGTAAATATCCTAAAAGTAAGAGATGATGTTGCCCCTTCGGAGGGGAAAATCGGGAAACATGCGAAAGAGGTTGCTGAGTCATCTTTACCATTCCAGGCGCGATCGCGCTGTCGATTTTACTGATAGCCTAAAGCTATTTTACCAGTGCGATCAAGAAAAGTTTATGAAAATACTCAACACGCCTGGGCACTATTGACGACTCGCGCCCGTTGAAATAAATAACCCGTCCCTCGTTCGGTGATAATGAGTTCTGGATTTTTAGGGTCAGCTTCAATTTTTCCTCGCAATCGAGAGACATGAACATCAACCACCCGTAAATCGCCATGACGTTGCGGGGCATAACCCCAAATCTTTTTGAGAATTTCTGTTCGCGAAATGGATTCTCCAGAATGACTGGCGAGCAACTCTAACAAATTATACTCGCGACCGGTTAAACGAACTAACTCGTTTCCCATATAAACGCGCCGTTTGTTCGTATCAATTTGCAAGTCTCCCACTTGCATCACGCCGGAGGCAGGAATAACTGCATCCGTATTTTTCTTCAAGCGCCGTAATACTGTATTAATTCTTGCCTCTAATTCTTTCGGTGAAAACGGCTTGACTAAATAATCATCGGCACCAATTTGTAACCCGGTGATGCGGTCGGCAACATCTCCTAAAGCCGTGAGCATAATAATGGGAACATTCGACTCTTTTCTTAATTCCTTACAGGTGAAATACCCGTCACCATTGGGCATCATCACATCTAAAACCACCAAATCAGGCTGTTCTGCCGCAAATACTTCTAAAGCTTGTTCCCCGTCAGCAGCAATCACAACTTCATACCCCACCATTGATAGGCGAGTTTGTAAAATTCTCCGGACCGCTGCTTCATCATCGACCACAAGAATTTTTTCCATTTGATTTGCCACGCTTAATACTCCTTGCAAAATTGCTTAAAATTCGACTTCAATTTGTCTATTTGCTCACAATTCTTTGACAATTTTTTAATAATTTGCCAATTGATATGCTCATCACGAAACAGGACTTTTCAATTACTGAATTCAGCTTTTTTTAGGAACGAACCTACCCTAAAGCTCGGTTAGGACTTCTCCGCTCACAAACTTTAGCCAGTGTCAATGGTCTTTTAGTAAAGAATTATTAACAAGTTATCACAATGATAACATAAGTTTTCAGGATTGTCGGTGCTAACAAAAGAACCAGTTGTTATCATAAGAGCAATATTTTGAAAAGTCATTTTTAATATTTATTTATTATTAAATGAGCATATACTTCAATTTTAGTTGAGTTTTAATTCATTCATGACATCAAGTCAATAATGATTCATCAACGACTGATATTATGTGTTTCTATACCTTAGCCCTGATAGCTGACTGAGGGACTAATGCCTAATCCATTCCTTGGCGTCAGAATTCCACCAGAACTAGAGCAGGCAATTTTTGAGCGGATGCAACATACCGGGCAAAGCAAGTCCGACATCGTGATTGCTGCGCTCAAAACTTACTTAGAACTGCCCTCGTGTCATCAGCGCTTAACTGAAGTTGAGGAACGTCTGGCTGAAGTAGAATCAGCATTGAAAACTCATCAAAGTGACGACTCAACCAATTACGGTGAATAATCAACCTTTACTCGGATTTATTAACCTTGATAAACCCCTCAACATGACCTCTCATGACTGTGTAGGGAAAGTGAGACGTTGGGCGAAAATGAAACGAGTCGGACATGGGGGAACATTGGATCCGGCTGCAACTGGGGTATTACCCATCGCGTTGGGAAAAGCGACTCGCTTATTACAGTTTCTTCCTAATACTAAAGTTTACAAGGCGACTATCCGTTTGGGTTGTCGGACAGCGAGTGATGACTTAGAAGAGGAAATTATTGAAAAAACCCCTGCCTCTCACTTAACCCTAGAAGTCATTCAAACCTATTTACCGCAATTTCTAGGCAAAGTTAGTCAAATTCCTCCACTTTATAGTGCAATTCAAAAAAATGGAAAGCGACTCTACGAGATCGCTCGACAAGGGAAAACAGTCGAGTTACCGCCACGAGAGGTTGAGATCGACCAGATTGAAATTTTAGAGTGGCAACCAGGGGAGTTTCCAGAACTAACGCTTCACATTGCTTGTAAAAGCGGAACATATATCCGTTCTCTTGCGCGAGATTTAGGAGATGCCCTCCATGTTGGCGGTACCCTTGCTGCTTTAAGACGAACCGAAAGTAGTGGCTTTACGCTTGAGAAAAGTCTTTCTCTTTCTACCTTAGAAACACAATTACAAACAGGAACATTTACCCCCCTTTCTGCTGATGATCCGTTACAGCATTTAGAGGTCATTAATTTATTTTCAGAACAAGCCAAACGCTGGTGCCAAGGGCAGTTTTTAGTGTTGCCAGAAGAATGTGAACAAGCAAGTTTTGTTCGCGTTTATTGCAAAAATGGTTTGTTTTTAGGCATTGGGGAGAAAGTTCCTCCCCAAATTTTGAAACCCAAAACGGTCATTGCATCCTAATTGCCTAGAGTGTTAACGATTGTGGGTCATTTTCAATTAACTGTGCTAGGTCTTGTAAAAAGGCAGCGGCATGAGCCCCATAAATGATCCGGTGGTCGCAGGTAATCGTTACGCTCATTTGACGACGCACTCCAAATAGACCATCATCCGTGGCAATGACTTGGGGGCGAGATGCACCAATGGCAAGAATCCCCCCTTGTCCAGGCGGTAGAATCGCATCAAAGCGATCAACGCCGAACATGCCTAAGTTAGACATCGTAAACGTACCGGTGCTGTATTCTTCTGGCTGCAATTGCTTAGCCCGAGAGCGTTTCACTAAGTCTTTCCAATTGCGAGACAGAGTATAAATATCTTGTTCTGCTGCATTTCTTAATACTGGTGTAATTAACCCGCCATCTTCCATCGCGACGGCAACCGCAATATTAATGGCAGCGCTGTATTCCGTGCCTTCATCGGTATAGCTGGCATTAACCAAAGGATATTTTTGTAGCGTCATCGCCACGGCTTTTGCCAGCAGTGCAGTCATGGTGACCCCTTTGGACTTAATCTGTTTGTACAGTTTGTCTAATTCATCCGTGGTAATGGTATAACCGACATGGAAAGTAGGAACCTGAACGGTTGCGCTCATATTGCGGACAACAGAGCTTTGCAAGGTAGTAAAGGGAACAACTTCGCCTTTTCCAGCAGCGGGAGCAGCTTTTGGTGTGGCTTGAGGGGCCGCTTGGGGGGTGGGTTGCGGTGCGGGCTGAGGGGCCGCTTGGGGAGTAGCTGCTGTCGGTGCTTGACCCGTTGCCGCTTCTACATCTGCTGCAACAATCCGACCATGAGGACCACTGCCTTGGAGAGTCGCTAATTCAATACTATGTTGTTGGGCTAATTTGCGGGCGCGGGGAGAAGCAACCACCCGCCCATTTTCTTTTTTTGCCGTAGAAGTGGTTTGGGGAGCAGGTGCTGCCGGTTCTGGAGCGGAAGCGGGGGTGGCAGCAGGTTCGGGAGTTTCTGTTTCAGCAGATGCCGTATTACTGGCAGTGTTTTTGCTTGCCGCTTGCTGTTTTGCCGTTTCGATTTCTTCTTCGGTTTCTGCAAGTAAGGCAATGGCAGAACCAACGGGGGCTTGTTCTCCTTCTTGAACCAGAATCGTTGCTAAGTAGCCATCATGGAACGACTCCACATCCATATCTGCTTTGTCTGATTCCACTACGAGCACGGTTTCCCCTTTTTCTACCTTGTCACCCGGAGATTTTGCCCAAGAAACAATTTTTCCTTCGGTCATGGTTGAACTGAGGGCAGGCATGAAAATGTCGCGGATCATAGAGTCGTTCCCTTAAGCGTAGATAATTAACAGTCAATAATTAACAATTACCAACTATACCAATGATCCGGCTCTGATGGCACAGGTCTGGGTTTGGCAAGGAGATGATTTACCCTCGATCTATTCTGAAGCCCAGCTTCTCTCCACTTTAGGCAATCTACTCAAATTGAGCTATGGGCGAATGACACAGCGCTCCTAAAACCACTGGCAGGGCAATTTATGCTTGTAAAATTAAATGGGTTGCCCAAATCGCCGCCACTAAAGCCAAGAGAGTGAGCCAAATGGGATAACCGGCTCGGATTGATTGACGCTGATGGTTCGTGATCCGTTCAACATCAATCCAAGGAATAATTCCCCGGCGCAGCCATCCCGACACCATAACCGGCTGTCCAATCCATTCATTGGGATGAGGAAACCCAGGGAGAAGATTACCCATGATTCCAAGACGAGAAGAAAAATGCAAGAAAATACTTCCGGTTTCCGTTTGCAAGATTAAATCTTGTCCTACCCAATTACGGTTCCCGCTGCGTCCAATTAATTGACCACTGATCCGCAGAGAATGGATGTATTGGGGATGCTTAATTTGGGTTAACCATTGCGCAAGGGAAGGATTATTATTCGCGCTAGAAATTTTGATATTGGGGAAATAGTGATTTGTGCCAATAATAATGGAAAGACTAAAAATAAATAGAATACAGGCGGTTAGAAAGGATTCAGTGTCGGCAAACCAAACAAAGGTCAAAATATTGAACTGCTCACTTAAAATACCAATGATCCAAAAGGCGAGCCTTAAAAGAATGCCCAGACTCACGCCAACATACAGACTCCTTTGCAGAAGCGGTAGAACTTGATAAGCACTGACGAGTTTTTGCAATCGCTTTCCTAAGCTCTTTTCAGAGGGATGGGGTGGGTCGAGATCTAATTCTAAAGGAACTTGATACTGTTGAGCAAAACGGAGTAAGCTGACAGCGCGATCGCTGATTAAAGGATGAGTGTGCAGTCCGTTCAGTTGATGGCGATACGGTTGTGAACTTTCCCAATTTAAAAGGGTTTCAAGGGAAAAATGAGATAATAAGCTGCCTAACGATAAACCTTGGCGGTAGCCAATGGGAAGTAAAGGATTAAAACTTTCCAACAACCAAGGGGTTTGTTCTTGCTTTTCAATTTCATCGTTCATTCCCTCAGCGACTTTAATTAAACCTCTTACTTTGGCATTGGGATCTCCAGTTAAAGAAACCGAAAAATAATCTCGGTAAGAGTGTTGAATGTGAAATAACCCATTTAAGGGAAGTTTCCAGAGGGCATACGCTAAGTAGAAAAACTGTGCCAGGTAAGCACTACCGTTACGAACGAGTGGCGGGATATCACACCAGATCCACTTCGGGATCAAACGAGGGGCTTTTTTCGGTAAGGATTGATAAAACTGTTCTCCCCAGTTGGAAATTTGATAGTAGATGGTGTAAGGAACTTGTAACAGCGCGATCGCGCCGGAAACAATAAATAAAGGTGAAGATCGAATCATTCCCATCTCACCCGCTAATAACGTGATCACTTCTTCCTCATTCAGTTGCTTAAATAATCCTTCACTAATAATGATGCGAGCATTTTTAGGGCGTTGTCCGTAGCTAAAAATAACCGGTGCACTTGTGGGTAAAAGTCCGAAAGTGGGTAACGGAATTTTTTGTTGGCGACAATAAGTTTGTAAGAATTTGGCAGCCACTGGACAACGAGTGGTTAGTTTATAGAGAGGAAACGGCTGACAATGATAAACCGTCTTCAGTAAAAGATTAAGTAGCGTTCCCGAAAAGAGGAACACAATGCCAATAAAAATCAGTAGCGTCACTGTCGGATCGCGATAAAAAGGTTGGAAGGGACGAATACTAGGCAACTCAACCAACAAAGTATTCGTTGCACTCATGAACAGTTGAATCGAGAAGTCAAAGACGATCCAAAACGCAATTAAACTGATTAAAATTCGTCGCCAAAGGGGAGAAAGGGAAGGGCGCTTTAGCGGTTTCCAGTTTTTCGGTTTCGGTGCATTGCGCCATTGGATGCGACTCGGCGAAAGTGAGGGGGGTTCGGAAACAGTTTCTGCTTTGGCTTGAGTTTGCGTAATTCGGTTGAGGTGTCTCGGCTGCCGTTGAGACTGACCACTGGTCACAGCAGGAGAGGGGGAAGCATCTTCTTGATCAGCTGAAGTTTGTTCTGTTTTTGCTTGAGAAATAACAGGAGAGGGTGGCGTATCGGCAACAAAACCCGTTAGGTTTGAGGTACTTTGAGCTTGCTGAAATTGATTCAGCTGTGTTGTTGCCCAAACTTGATCTTTGATAGCGCCTGTCTGTTGTATTTGTTGACAGAAACGAATCGCTTCTTTGATGTTGTCAGTCTGTTCATAAGCAGAAACAAGTAACCGTTGCGCAGCAGCCAAAAGACTAGAATCGGTGGTATTGTCGCAGACAGCTTGCAAGTGCGCGATCGCGCTTTTGTAATCGCCTGCGGTTAAAGCCTTTTCTCCCGCACGTAACCCTTCTTCCTGTGATGAAACACTCATCTTATTTGCCTCAGTGATCTCATTACTCCCAATTATATGAAGAGTGCCCCCTTGCTGGGTTGCTAGCCACTCCATTTAATCCCGACTTTTTTAGTCGGGATTAGTTGTCGGCGCGATCGGGCTGTGTTAGTATCGAGCGAATTGAAATGTAAAAAGGAGAGAAAACCCATGGCTCTTGCAACTGAAACCGCCAATGCCAAACCCACCTACACCAAATTAGTTTCCAAAGAAGGCGGCACTGAGTACGATTTACAGCCCCTCCACGTTTGCGAAGAAACCTTTGCCCCTTTAGAAGTTGCTTATGACTACGACGCCATTCGCGCTCAAGTCAGCCGGGAAAGCATTGCTGCAGGTCCCAAGTCCATTTGGCGTTACAAACCCTTTTTACCCGTTACAGGCGAAGTCATCGATGTGGGTACAGGGATGACGCCTCTAATTAAATCCACACGTCTTGCCCGTCGCTTAGGCTTAAAAGAGCTTTATATTAAAAACGATGCAGTCAATATGCCGACCCTGAGCTTTAAAGACCGTGTTGTTTCGGTTGCCCTGAGCAAAGCGAGAGAGTTTGGCTTTTCTACCGTTTCTTGTGCCAGTACCGGCAACCTTGCTAACTCAACAGCAGCGATCGCAGCGAGTGCCGGTCTAGAATGTTGTGTCTTTATTCCTGCCGATCTCGAAGCCGGGAAAGTTTTAGGAACTTTGATTTATAACCCCACTGTCATGGCTGTCAAAGGCAACTATGACCAAGTGAACCGTCTCTGCAGCGAAGTCGCTAACGGTTATGGCTGGGGCTTTGTCAATATTAATCTTCGTCCCTACTACTCTGAAGGTTCTAAAACCCTGGGTTACGAAGTGGCTGAACAACTCGGTTGGAAACTACCGGATCATGTGGTTGCTCCCTTAGCTTCCGGTTCTCTCTATACAAAAATTTATAAAGGCTTCCAAGAATTTGTAAAAACCGGGTTAGTCGAAGATCAATCCGTTCGTTTCAGTGGGGCGCAAGCCGAAGGCTGTTCTCCGATTTCCCAAGCCTTTAAAGAAGGACGTGACTTTATTACGCCGGTTAAACCCAACACCATTGCCAAATCTATTGCCATTGGTAACCCAGCCGATGGGGTTTATGCCTTAGATGTTGCCCGTAAAACCAACGGCAATATTGAAGATGTCACCGATGCTGAAATCATTGAAGGCATTCAACTCTTAGCCGAAACCGAAGGAATCTTTACTGAAACTGCTGGCGGAACCACCATCGCTGTTTTGAAAAAACTCGTGGAAGCCGGCAAAATTGATCCCGAAGAAAGCACCGTTGCTTATATCACCGGTAATGGACTGAAAACTCAAGAAGCGGTACAAGGCTATATTGGCGAACCCTTTGCCATTGACCCCAACTTAGATAGCTTTGAGCGCGCTTGGCAACGGTCTCGCACCCTTGATCGTCTGGAGTGGCAACAAGTGTTAGTATAATTTCTTGTCCCTCTTGGCAAAGTGATTAATACTGACCAACCCAGAGGAAACCTTCAACTCATTACCGATAAATTTCAGAAACCAATGAGCGTCAAAGTTTTAGTTCCGACAGTTTTACAAAAATATACTGACAACCAAGCGGTTCTCGAATGTGATGGCAGTAATGTCAAAGAATTAGTGGAAACCCTCGAACAAAACTATCCTGGTTTCAAGGGGCGATTACGAGACGACGAAGGGAAACTCCGTCGCTTTCTCAACTTCTACGTCAATAGCGAGGATATCCGCTTTCTGGAAAACGAAAAAACCTCCTTGCAAGATGGGGATGAGGTGAGTATCGTACCAGCCGTTGCCGGTGGATGAACCGTTAAGATATCAGTGAAGAGGAATTGAGGTAACGCTCGTTCGCGTAAAGGATCGCCGGTGAAAATTATCAGGTTGCGCGATCGCGAGTCCTCTTTCACTGCCGATTAACAAGACGAAAAGCAATAAAATATCGTTATTTGAGTTAAGGTCTATGTCTGAAGAAGAAAAGTCTAAGCAAAGCAGCAAATCGGATTCCTCGGCCAAGAAAAAAGAGGAAGAACCCCCAATTGAAGATAAACCCTTTCCTGAGTTTATCGAGCAACATTACGAACCCGCTCTCAAAGAAGCCTTAAGCGAACAAGGGATTAATGATTTAGAACTCGAATTTAAAAAAGATCAACTCCCTCTTCCTGATGCTGATGAATGTTCTCAAGTCATCGGTCACTGGGATGGGGGAAAACGTCGTTTTAAGGTTTATTTTTTAGAGGACGACATTAAGGGGCAAAAAGCATTTTCTTATACAGCGAGTGATTCTCCCCCCAGTACCATTGAGTCGTTTATGATTGACGAGCGTAAAGTCAATCTAGAGTTACTCGTGATGTACACGGTGCAGCGCTTGAATGGACAAAAATGGCTGGCTCGTAACTAAACCGCTCCTGTCACTCTCAAAAGAAGATACTTACTTGAACTTTAGAGGATTTGGAAAAGGTTGACCGCAAAAATTAAACAACACGCCGCTATCTTCCTAGCGAGGTGGTGCTTAACTACTTAAAAAGCGGGCAAATTTCCCCTGATAACTGGCGCTAGGAACACGAAGGGAAAAACAGTCCTTGGCAAGTGAAAGACGCAGATATTTTTTTGTAGAAAATGGGATTCGGATGTTACCCCGTTGGCGTCTCGCGTTTGCGCTTGGGTAATGCTACCCAGCAAAAATGAGCAAATTGTTCGTTTACCTCCTCTTAGCTAAGCTTCAGTGTTTTTTTTCTGAGCACAGCCAATGGGATAGGGGGAATGATAGGTTTGCTCTCGTTTACCAAACCATTGATAACGATGATCGCGAATTTGTTCGTAAGCGCGATCGCCGAAAGGTTTTAAGCCGGGGATTTGTCGGTAGAGGGCAACTAATCCTTCGGTAAAGGGGATTTTACGAGCAATTTCTTCTGCTGCTTCACTCCCTTGCCAACGTTGGTCTGGGTTTTGGGCATCAATGAGAATCATGCCTAATTCGCAGTCTTGGGCCGTGATGTGGAAGCGCTCAAGGGTGGCTTCGTCTTGCATTGGAAGATAATCAAATTGCGCTCCTTGGTCCAACTTTTCCAGTTGTTGCACCAAGGAAACACAAAGATTGCAATTACCGTCGTAAATAACGTGGTACTTCATTTGGGGTTAATGGGAAACTTTTTGTCCAATTTTCGGTTCGGTTCCCGCCAGAATCCGCTCCACATTGCCACGGTGTCGCCAAAAAACATAGAGGGCGGCACAAACGGCAAAGATCATGTAAGGAAGCGGTTCGCCAAAGCTAATCATCAAGATATTAATCGCGATCGCGCTGACTAAGGAACTTAAGGAGACCATGCGGGAGGCAGCTAAAGTCACGCCAAAGGCAGCAACCCCTGCTAAAGCGACACCCGGTGTCATCATCAATAAGGTTCCTAAACTGGTGGCAACTGATTTGCCCCCGGTAAAGTTCAACCAGACCGACTTGCTATGACCAAATACTGCCGCTAACGCAGCGAAAATAATTAGCCAAGCCGTTGCGTTTTCTGAGAGAGATAGGGCGGGCACCTGCGCTACACTAATCTTAACAATTCCCACGGCAAGGGCGCCTTTGAGCAAATCCACCAATAACACCGCAACCGCGGCTTTTGTACCTAAAACCCGTAAGACATTCGTCGCCCCCGTCGAACCGGAACCATACTCGCGAATATCAATCTTTTGCAGCCAAGAACCGGCTAAAAAACCAGTGGGAATCGACCCTAACAAGTACGCGGTTAGGAGCAAAACAACATTAATGAAAACTAAATTTGACATCATTTGATTTCAACCTATAATTCTTTATTTTTAGCGATCAACACGGAAGTTAAATGTAAAAAAACACTAATAAACCCCTGTCTCGTCTTCATTTTGAGAACGAGACAAAAGAGGAATGACCAGATAAGTCAAGCCAGAAATTAGTGTGAGGCAGACAGCCAGCCAAAATAAGACCTGAGCAAAAGTGAGCCAATTGGCATCAGTAATCGGAGCAATTAAGGCTGCGATCGCGATGATTTGGCAAACGGTTTTTACTTTTCCGAGGCGGTTGGCACCGGGGATCTCTTGACCGGCCAGATGGGGATTGACTCGCCATCCCGCGATCGCGAGTTCCCGTCCTAAGATCAAGAACACGCCCCAACTCGGAATAGTCCCCCACTCAACTAATATCAAAAGTGGCGCAAAAATCAAGAGCTTGTCCACTAATGGATCTAAAAATTTTCCTAAATCAGTGACTTGGTCTAATTGACGCGCTAAATAACCATCAAGCCAATCGGTTGCTGCAACCAGTAAGAAAACCCCTAAGCCGAGCCAATGGGAAGTAGCGGAGGGCTGGGCAAGAAAATAGAAAATAAAGGGAATCCCCAAAAGACGAGAGACCGTAATTTGTGTGGGAAGGTTCAGCATGAGTCAAAAGGTGCGATCTCAGCCCCCTGATAGGCAAATGGCATCTCTCAGGATTGATGTAGAGAAAACAAATTCCCTGTTTAAATTTTAGAAGAAAACGCGATCGCGATGGTGCTCCTCTTCGCAATTCAAAATGAGGGAGTGAACCAGGGTAGAATCGTAGAAACTTGACCTCGCAAGCAGATGAGTTATTTAATTATTGGCGCGAGTCTGAACCCAGAGAGTCGCAGCCAAGTCTTAGCCGAACAGGCCCAACAACTCTTACAAGCCCGTGGGAAAGAAGCCCAGTGGCTTGACCTCAGGGAAATTCGTCTCCCCCTGTGTGATGGCAGTAGGGCTTATGGCGATCCCGTTCTTCCTCCGCTGAATCAAGCGGTTGCCGAAGCCGAAGGCATTTTAGTTGCAACCCCGATTTACAACTACGATGTCAATGCTGCAATTAAAAACTTTTTAGAACTGACCGGTAAGTCTTGGCAAGAAAAAACTGTGGGCTTTCTCTGTGCTGCGGGTGGACAAGGGAGTTATATGTCAGTGATGCCCTTTGCCAATAGTTTGATGTTAGACTTCCGTTGCTTGATTATTCCGCGTTTTGTTTATGCCACAGGGGATGCCTTTTTAGAAGGCAAATTAGTGGATGAGACGATTAAAACTCGTCTTGCCGAATTAGTGGATCGTCTCGTGGAAGTGACCACTGCCTTAAACGGGCAAACGGCCAATGTCTCTTAGGAATTGCAGGTGTTGGTCAACCGAAGCCACTGTATTCGCTGCGATCGCGCCACTGGCGGCAACGGCGGGTAAGCCAATCCCCGGAAACGTAGAATCACCACAGCACAGTAAGCCATCCCACGGGGTGTTGGCACCGGGAAAAAGACCGTTTTCGGCATTAATGGCCGGACCATAAGTGCCGCGATGGCGTCTTAAAAAGCGTTCATGGGTGAGGGGGGTTCCGGTTAAAGTGACCTCAGCGCGATCGCGCACGTCAGGAATGGCTCGGGCAATGGCATCCCACACCACTTGCGAGCGTTCTTCCTTCAGTTTTTGGTAAGTATCGCTACGGCGATCTAACCCCTCCCATAGCGAGTAGGGTTCGCTGGCTGGGGTATAAGCATGAATGACGTGCTTGCCCGCTGGTGCCAAACTAGGATCAAGTAAGGAAGGGATTGATATCAAAACCACATTTTGCTCGGCTGTTACCCCCTTTTCCCAATCGTTAACCACAATGTGATGACAGGGCAAATCCTCGGGTAAATCCCTGCCATCTATTCCTAAGTGCAAGTGCATAAAACTGGGGCATTGCGACAGCGATTGCTTTTCTTTACGAAACGTTTGCGGAATCTTTTCTGAGGGCAGTAGTTTCAAGGTATCCCAAATCGAAGCATTAGAAATAACCGCCTTGGCTGCTCGTATTTCTTCCCCACTTTTTAGGCGAACGCCTACAGCCCGCTTGCCGGAGAGTAAAATTTCTTCGACAGTTGCCCCTAAGCGCAATGTCCCTCCGTACTTTTCCAAACCTCGCACCAACGCTTGTACTAGGGCATCACTGCCCCCTAGCGGATAATCCAACTGAACATTCGGGCGATACCAATCGGCAAACATAAACGCCATTTCTGCGGCACTAGTGCCATTGGCTGGTAAGCCCGACAGGAGATAACAGAGTAAATCCAACCAGTTTTTTAAGAAGGGGTCACTAATGGCGCGATCGCGCAACCGCTCAAATGTGCCTATCAATTGCCAGGTTTGCGTCCCCTGTTGCATCAACTTGGGAACAAAGGGCAGTAGCGTCCGCAAAATTCCCCAATCCGCTCTCACTGCTGTTGGTGGGAGGGCAACTGCCGCACTGGCTAAAGGTGCCATTAGGGTTTGCAAGTTTCGCCATTCTCTCACTGCCTGCTCACCGCGCAACTCTTTCAAGACATCGCAAAATTGGTCTGCCCCAACTGAAGTATTAAAGTTGCCTTCCGGTAGCCAGCAACCCCATGTCTCGTAATGCACACAGGGTACCTCCTCATCAATGGCATCCAGCACTTGACGCAGTGGATTCGGAGAAGGACTCGATAAACCGGAATAGAGGGAAGGACCAGAATCAAAACGATATCCCTGACGCTCAAAGCTGTGAGCTGCCCCACCAGCGATGGTATGACTTTCACAAACCGTGACCTGAAAGCCATAACGAGCCAGTAAAGCGGCTGCACTCAAGCCGCCAATTCCACTGCCAATTACAATTACATCTGCCTCTGCCATTCGTGTTTTTCCTGTTTCAACCCGCTTCTCCTCAATGGTGCCAAACCGAAAAAAAAAAGGGGAAATTAATCCCCTTCAACAAGCATGAAATATGATTTTGTAATTTAGTTTTTTAGGGTTAAGGCTTCTGTCCCTTTCACACAATCCAACATTCTTACAGTTGCCGCAGCAGCATAGTTCCGTTGTGCGGCTTGATCGGGAGCAAAATTCGTTCCCGTTTCATTTAAAGGAGAAGCAACGCCACAATAGGCAGACATCTCACTGACTAAGTTGGCAGACCAGTGATTACTAATATCGCTGAAATCGAATGCAGTTTGTGTGCTAGGTAGTTCTCCTACTTCGCCCAATTGGTTACGGGCATATTTTGCCACTTTATTCACCACTGCGATCAATTCAGCACGAGTCACGGGTTGCGTGGGACGAAAACTCCCATCGGGATACCCAGTGACAATATCATTTTCTTTCGCCCATTGGATTTTTGCTGCACTCCAACGTTCGCCTTCCACATCAGGATAGGGAGAAGCATTCACTTGCTCTGGAAGCATTAGATTCAATTCAGGAATAGACTTTAACGCTTCAATCGCAATGGAAACCAGTTGCTCTCGGGTTAGTTCTGCTTCGGGACGGAAGGTATTATCTTCTTTAAATCCAGAAACAAAACCAATATTAACAGCAGTGGCAATTTCATTACGGTAGATATCGTTAGCAATATCCCCAAAGGGTAACTCCATCCCCGTGGTCTTGGCTAAATAAACGTGACCGAGCGTTTTGTCTTCATAAGTCCGTTTGGCAAAATCCCATTCCGAGCCTAATTGAATTTTCAAATAGCCGTCAGCCATTCCATTGGTTCGTCCCACAATAATTTCTTCACCCTGATTATTACGAGGGGTTCCCACTAACAAGAGTTCATTATCTCGTTCAACAATTCGTAAGAGATAATCTAAACCATAATCTTGTCCGTCAATGCGGATGGAATAACCATTGCTGTCTGTCGCACGCCCACAAATTCCTGTAAAATCAAACTCTCGCAAAAGCGGATCAATCACAACCGGGTTTGAACCACTCTCACGCCAACACGCTCTTTGGTCAGATTTTTGTTCCAGGATCAAAAGATTATAGTTCCCCTCGCCAAAAGGCTGAGCAACGGCAACATAATCCTCTTGTGGTACCTCTTCGGCACCAAAATTTTGAGCATTACTCCCTTGAACGCTCAATAGCGTTATCAGAGCAGTTACTGTCGTTAAAGCTGTAAATTGTTTCCAACGCATAGGTGTGTGCTAATTCCGATCAATTGAGGAAATTCTGTGAAATTAACTTTTTCATCCTCTTAACCTGCTTGATGATTTGGGGAAGGTCCTGATTGTTCCTTAGTTTTGAGAAAATCATTGCTATGTCTTTTCCACAACAATGATTTTCTGAGTAACAAATGGTGTTAGGGCTTTCTTTTGACTCTGATTGATGATTAATCCTCAATCAAAGATGAATTCAAATAAACGCAGCGCGCCGAAAGCTTGGGTAAACGGTCGCAGAATAACATCAATGCTGTCAGCAGCTGCAGCAAAGCCTGACCGTTTCACCACAATGACATCATCATCCCTTAAAGCCGGATTCGTTTCCGCATCAAGACTGCCCACTCCTTGCTCAAGATCAATATCAACGTCTCTACGGGTAACAGTACCATTAGGGTTCAGGCGAACGAGTTCCACCTCTCCTCTCCTCGCACGGGGATTAAAGCCGCCCGCTTCTAAAATCGCTTGATTAAGAGGGGTATTTGGGGGCAGTTCCAATGTCCCTGGAGCTTCTGATTCTCCAATCACAGTGACGCGAATGGTGTCGGGGGAAAAACTGGATGAGGCTAAATCTTCGACTTCTGTCGAAGTAATGTCTTGAGCACGGGGCACCACAACTGTATCTCCGGGCTGCAACAGAAGATCTTGACTGATATCGCCTTGTTTGAGCAATGCCCATAAGTTAGAAGGAATGCGTTTAGTTCCCTGGCGAGTAATCCGTTCCACTTCAACATTGCGAATATCAGAGAGGTTGGTAATGCCACCGGCTGCTTCAAGGGCTTGGGTTATAGTCGGCGGATTTCCCAAGATGTCTTCTGTGACTTGGCTTGATACGTCATAGGTCCCGGGACGATTGACTTCCCCAACGACGGCGACTTCCACAACTTGGTCTCCGGGAGCGATCGAGCTTTGAGCAAGCGCTCGCGTTTCCTGAGGATTATTTTCGGCAAGGGTCGGCACGATAATTCGGTCGCCATCGCGTAGTGTGACATCTTGGACAATTTCTCCGTCTTGAACAAGCTTCCAGAGATTAACATTGAGCACATACTCTTCTCCGCCAAAAAAGCGATGTAGCTTGACTTGTCGCACATTAGCCGAACGAGTAATCCCCCCTGCTTCTTCAAGTGCCAGGGTAATGGGCGGAAACCCTTGAACGTCGTTATCGCCAGCAGTTCTCAGAATATAGGAACCAGGCTGGTTCACTTCTCCCGCAATGGCGATGCGGACGGGACGGGGCTGTACTAACGCCACAGAAACAATCGGACGCTGTAGAATTCTGGAATAGCGTTGTATAATCAAGTTATTCGCCTGAGGAATTGTCAATCCTTCGACATTAATCGTACCAACAACGGGCAAACTAATTGCTCCGTCAACCGTCACGCGATAGTCTCCACTATATTCAGGAACATTAAAAATATTAATATTAACCACATCTCCTGATCCTAAAGTATAAGGCGTTTCCTCATAACGAACAGGAGTTTCAGCTTCTTGCACGGGAGAAGCGCCATTGGGTTGAACCGGAGAAGGCTCAGCTTCTTGCAGAGGAGAAGCGCCATTGGGTTGAACCGGAGAAGGCTCAGTTTCTTGAACTAGAGAAGCGTCATTGGGTTGGACTGGAGAAGGCTCAGCTTCTTGAGTGGGGGGTTGCAATTTTGAAGGAATTTGTGCTTGGGCAGATATTCCTGAGCATAAATATCCCCCAATGGGGATTAATGTACTGAAAGCAACCATTAACCATCGATCAGGGATCTTATAGCTGCGATCAAATGGATTTTCTTTTTGCCTGAAAGCTGGATTATGTTGCGCGATCGCCCTTAAATCTTTTTCCATCAGTTTCAAGTGATTTGCGTAGATTTGACAATTGACTTTCTAAGTAGACTATTCTAGGTCGTTTCTTGTTTCTCTGAGGAAGAATTACGATTCCTGTTAGTGGCAGTGAGAGAGCGTTGAGAAGAAGCCGACTCAGCATAATAATTGTGATAATAGGAATAGTAATAATAATATTCTCCCATACTTCCCTGTTGACATGCATTCGGTACGAGTCCTAAGACGTTTGTTCTTGACAAACGTAGGGTGTCCATAACATCTTTCAAAAGATTGCGATCAATAATACCTAATCCAACGACCATAATTAAACCGCTGGTCAAGGGTGCGAGTAATTTAGCATCTGCAATTCCCCCTAAGGGAGGAGTATCATAAATAACCAAATCAAATGAATTTTCCCAATTTTGGGCAAGTTCTTTCATTCTCTCGGAAGCAAGCAAACAATTTGCATCTGGAGGGGTCGGTCCAGAGGTGAGAAGATAGAGATTATCATCAAGAGGAGATTCTTGCATGGTCTCTTCCAAACTTAAGCCAGTGGAAATCACATTAGATAACCCATATTGATTGGGAATTTCAAAGGTTTGATGCAGTTGGGGGCGACGCATATCGGCATCGACTAACAACACACGCTTGCCCACTGCTGCTGCTGCTCGTGCTAAATTTAAGGCGACTGTGGATTTTCCTTCTCCAGGAACACAAGAACTAACAATCAAAGATTTGACCGGGTGATCCGGCTTGAGAAAGGAAAGATTCGTATGTAGGGTTTTAAAGGCTTCTGTAAAGGCAAAGAATACAGTTCCTGTAATCAGGGATTGTTGCTCTTTACCTTCTGCGGAATTTAATCTTGGTTGCGTCTCGAGTTCAGACTCGGAGTTGCCATCAGCGTTGTTAACACCGCTGTCTTGATAGGTTTCCATTTGTTGCAGTGCTTTGACAAAAGGAATTACCGCTAAGATAGGGAGACCTGTCTTCTCCTTCACTTCCTCCACACTATGGAATTTATTATCGATTTTCTCCGCTAAATACGCCGCACCAGCACCCGCTAATAGGCCAGCAATTGCCCCTAAAATCAGACCGCGAGCTTTACCGACTATCGGTTGGCTGGGTTGATAGGGAGGTTCTAAAATTTGCCAAGGAACAGTTTTTTGGACGGCTTGAATGTTTAATTGTTCTCTGCGATCAATAAAGCGTTTTAAATTCCCTTGAGCAATGTCTAATCTCTGAACCAACTTTTCATAATCTTTGGCCAGTTGAGTTAAGTTTTTCAAATCATTACGAAGTTCTTCTTCTGCTGCTTGAAGCGCCGTTTGACGTACTCTCAAAACCCGGATGTCATTGGTTGCACTAATCAAGTCTTGAGTTAAAGACAAACGAATGGGATTAGGAGAAGTGACTTGGGAGTTAATTTTATCGCTAACTTCTTCTTGACCCAAAACTGCTAAGGCTTCCTCTCGCAGAAGTTCTAAAATAGTTTCTTTTTGTTGCTGTAGGGCTTGTATATTCGGGCTATCTTCTGTAAAACGTCCGAACTCGATCGCGATTTTTGTTTCAATTTCTTTTAATTGATTGAGAAGTTGTTGGTAGCGGGGGGCTTCACTGAGCGCTACTGTGGTCATGGCTTCATCTAATCCTAACCCGAGCTGCTGTAGTAAACTTTCTCGTAAAGATAGCTTTTCTGTAATTGCAATTTCAGTTTCTTGTTGGCGCTGCTCTAAATTGCTAATCTTCTCAGATAAGAAATTGCCTTTAGCGACGGGATTAATAATATTATTTTCACTGCGAAAGTTTTGAATTTCAGTTTGAATCGACTCCACTTTGTCTTGTAGTGTCGGCAACTGTTCTTCAATCAAACCTAAAACTCTTTTTTCGGCTGATGTTTGCTGTTCTTCGGAGTAGTTAATATATTCTTGAGCAATGAATTGAGTAACGGCACCAGCGATTTGAGGATCTTCAGATTCGTAACTCACTTGTATGATTTTTGTTTCTCCCAATCGTTCGATCGTTAAGTTTCTAATTAAACTTCCATAAGTCAGTGTGGGATAGTCCTCTTTTAATTGCTGATATATGGGTTGCATAACTTGAGAACTCTTTAAAACTTGGATTTGGGTCCCATAATCCAAACCCGTTGTTCCTGAGCGTCTTAAAGGGTTTCCTCCCAATTGTTGACTCAGTTCCTGAAATTTTTCATCCCCTGCAATGGGTTCGACTAATAAATGAAAGCCGCTACGATATCGAGGAGGCTGAGTTAAGGTTCTTACCCACATTCCTCCGGTCACAACAACGGAAACAATCAAAATTAACCAAGCACGGCGACTCGCAACTGCTAAGATTTGTCGATAGTTGAACGATTCTTCTTCCAAAGAATTCAAGATTTTGGGAGGAGAGGTGGCTGTGCTAAGTGAGCTTGTTGAGGAGGAAGATGTATTGACCAGGGGATAAGATTGATCTGAATATGACATGATTGCTTTGCCGTAGGATAAATAAAGTTAGACTATCAAAGTGAGTTCGGTTTGATTTTACTTTGCCATCAAAAATTTCTGGATCGACTAAACTTTAAGTGAACGTTGGGTTTTCACTTGCTCAGAAAACTTATTGGTCGTCGGTAAATCGAGTAAGACTTTCGCATACTGCTGAGCAATAACTTGGGGAGTAAAGTGTTTTTTTAGGTAACGACGACCCGCTTGACCCATTGTTTCTGCTGTTTTGGGATGTGCAGCTAAAAAGCGAATATATTCAGCTAATCCTTGGCTATCTCCATTGACAAAACTTTGACCGCAACCTGCTTCTCTAATTAATTGATTAAGATAAGAATGCTCTTCACAAATAGCCGCTATGGCCCGGCCTGCGCTCAACATACCATAAAGCTTGCTTGGAGCGACTAAGCCTTCCATTCCTTTACTGATTGTCACTAGAGAGAGATCACAAGCAGTCAGAGAATTGGGCAAATTTTTTTTCGGTTGAAACGGTAAAAATAGACAATTCGTTAAACCCCATTCTTGAATCATCCGAGCATAACAATCGTCGTACTTGACACCACCGCCAATAAATACAAATTGAACCGAATCTTTCCTTAACTCCCAGGCTGCTGCCATAATCGTTTCCATATCATGACAACGTCCCATATTTCCAGAGTAGAGAATCGTAAATGGTTTCACTAAGTTATATCTAATCGCAAAAGGGTTTTCAGTTTTTGGTTTTGGGATAATATAATCTGGATCGCACCAACTATGAATAACCCTAATTTTAGGGGCAAGATTGGGATTTTTAGAAACAATACGCTTTTTCATAGTTGGACTCAGGACAATAATTGCTTTGGCTTGGTCCCAAATTTTTAAGTTAATCCAATTCCAGAATCGAGCTAGCCAGTGTTTTTCGGAAAGGACATTTAGCTGAATAGCAATATCAGGATAAAGATCGTAGAGTAAGCAAACATACGGAAGATTAAAAATAAGTTTTGCGAAGTAACCGATTAATAAAAGATAGGGGGGTTCTGTTGTTAAAAGTAATGTTTCTCCACGGTAATCAGGTTTCAGCAGTCTTAATGCAGAATAGACACAGAATAGTAAGCCATTCATAATACGTCCGCGAAGCCACTTTGGGAAAATTCGAGAGGTTAGCGAGCGCCGGATAGTAAGAAATTTCTGCTTTTCTCTGCGAGGAGCAATTGGCTGTTTTCCATTACCATAAGCCGGTTGACCAGTAATAATTTTGACTGCTATATCTTGGGCAGTTAGCTGTTGAGCTAACTCTTCAATTAATTGTCCCGTAGCAGCGTGATCAGGTGGATAGAATTGAGTAATGATCGATAATTTAGTCATTCTTTTCTAAATCGCTATAATCTATTCAGCTTTATTTTAATCAAATGAATCTGATTATTTTGTGATCTATTAAACTCTAAAAAATAGTTTTATTCTTCTGAGAAAAACACTAAGTAAGACTATTTATTTTTTAAGTTACAACTAAACCATTTAAGTATTTCCTTTTGCGTAAATATACACTTAGCATTATTATTTAATTCAAATATAAAATAGCAAAAATATAGTTAAATTGTTTAAGTTTTTATTCCGTGATTTTATTGATTATTGAAAATCATTTCACTCAAATTAAGCTTTTTTTTAAGTAAGATTACAGTTTTAAGGGGAAAATTGATTTTTAAGTCAACACCAAGACCGTACTGCATCCCACATTCTGCACTTCAATTTGTAATACCACTCGGCAATTGCTGATTGGTAAAGCTCAGGTTTGAATTGGGGAAGAGCCAAAGAGAAATTTTGAGTTTGAGTTGCGCGATCGCGGTTAGATTCTCATTAATTCTCTTTTCTTGAGAATTGAAACCCAGAACCATATCTTCAAACTGGATTGGTCATTCAAAAAGAAGAATTAGCGGAACACGAACTAATTGTCGATAGCTCAGAACAAGCTCGGGAAAGACCTTTAGACTATCAAGAGCAAAAGAAATACGATTCAGGAAAGAAGAAACATCATACCTTAAAAACACAATTGATTATCCTTCCTCAAGGGGAAAATAATGATTTAAACCTCAGCCAATTTTTTGACGAACTTTTGGGTTTAGATTCCTGAAAACCTGATGAGCTTGTTATTGAGGAGGAAATTATTCCGAAAATTTTATTAAGTGCAACTTAGTTACAGTAAGAGTTTCAGGTTTTTGGAGATGTCTAATAACTATCCAATTAGAAAATAATATTTTTGACAAAACTCTGAAAAATCATTCAGGGTTTCCCGTCTTGAATCGGTTAAATTAACAATTTGTTTGACACCATTGATCAGCACGACATGTATCCCTTGAAAACATTGAAATATCCATCGAAGAGTGGGTCGCTCTGTTCTTTTCCTGAGCTGATTCAATAGACTGATCTGATGGTTTTTAAGATTTCATATTAGTTGTCTTTGTCCGAGCGTATAAACTAGCAAAGATAAAGCCATTAACATGAATAACCGGGAATAGGAAGTCGGAAATTAAGCTTTCCACTTCCCGAATCCCGACTGTGATTCATGAGTGACTTACAGTAACAGCACAATCAATTTATTGTTGATAATCATCAGCCCAGAGAATTAAACCTAACTCATGGGGATGTGCCATATACTGGTTTTTAGGCAACACTCGCAAGGTTAGCCCTTGTAAGCCACTGGAATGATAAGCAAGGGATCCTTTAAAGATTGTTCCTGCTGCAGAGGACTCGCCACTATATTCCATGGGAATGGGAGTGCCTTTGATGATTTCGCCAGCACTGTTTAGGCTTCCTAAGTACAATTCCACGCTGACATCATCTGGTTTCAAACCGGCTAAGTCTAAAACAGCTTTTACCTCAACAGTTTCATTGACCACGATGTCTGTTTCTTCAGAAACGTCGATGCTTTCAATGCGGATATCATACCAGCGTTCAAAGACTTGTTTTTTCCATTCAGCAACTGCTTTGGCATTGGCATAGTTGTTTTCTGTCATTGCAAAATAGCGATCGCTGCTGGGGAAATAGCCCTCGGTACTGTAATCCCGAAGCATCCGCGCCGTATTAAACTGTGGGGTATTGAGGCGAATGGCATTTTTCATTTTCTGCACCCAACCCCGAGGCACACCATTGGTATCCCGGTTATAGAACAAGGGCATGATTTCTTGTTCTAAGAGATCATAGAGGGCATTGGCTTCCACTTCATCCTGGTATTCTTGGTCTTCGTAAATTTCCCCTTGACCAATGGCCCAACCGGTTGCTGTATGATCCGCTTCATCCCACCAGCCATCTGGAATACTGAGGTTAGGTAGTCCATTCATCGCTGCTTTCATGCCGGAGGTCCCCGATGCTTCCCGAGGACGGCGAGGGGTATTGAGCCAAATGTCACAACCAGAAACCATGGCTCGTGCCACATGAGTATCATAATCCGGGACAAAGACTAAATATTCTTCAATTCCCTCTTCTCGCGCGGTATGAATCAGTTCACGAATCAATTCCTTCCCAGGCATATCTTTCGGGTGAGCTTTCCCGGCAATCACAAATTGCAAACGGCGTTCCGGGTTGCCCATAATAATTTTCTTAATCCGCTCAATATCTCGCAGGAAAAGGGTCGCCCGTTTGTAAGTTGCAAAGCGACGGGCAAAGCCAATCGTTAACACATCGGGATCAAGCGCTTCTGCTGCTTTATCTAACTCCGCTTGGCTTGCCCCGCGTTGACGTAATTTTTTCGCCAACCAAGCTCGAACCATGACGACCATATCAGCGCGCGCTCGTTCATGATTGCGCCAGAGTTCATCATCTGGGATCGAATTCACTTTGTCCCAGAGGGGGTTTTCTGGTCCTTTTTCCGACCAGCTGGGACCTAAGTAGCGGTCATAAAGTTGTTGTTTTGATTTGGTAACGACGCTGCGGGCATGGACACCGTTGGTAATCGAGGTAATGGGAACTTCTTGCTCCGGCAGTCCTTTCCACATCCCTTTAAACATGTCCCGCGAGACTTCTCCGTGGAGTTTACTGACCCCATTCAGGAAGGAACTGGTGCGCAGAGCCAGAGCTGCCATACTGAAGGGAGAGGATAAATCACCGGTATTTTCCCGTCCCATTGCTAAAAATTCTTCTCGGGATAAGCCGAAGATATCGGCATAATGCCCCACATAATACATGGTTTGATCCGGGTTAAACATATCAAACCCGGCAGAAACCGGCGTATGCGTGGTAAACATCTGGCTCGCCTGTACCATTTGCTTGGCTTCATCAAAGCTCAAGCCATTATCTTCAATCAAGCGACGCATCCGTTCTAGGACCAAGAAGGCACTGTGTCCTTCATTGAGGTGGAAAACGGTGGGGGTATAGCCGAGGGCTTTCAGGGCGCGAAAACCACCAATTCCGAGCATCATTTCTTGGTGAATCCGCATATCGAGATCCCCACCATACAACCGGTCTGTAATGTTGTGGTCGTATTCAGAGTTCCCTTCAATGTTGGTATCGAGGAGATAGAGACGAACCACTCCCACATCAATCCGCCACACCCGAGCGTGAACGGTGCGTCCGGGATAGTCCACTTCAACTTTCAATTCAGAGCCATCGGGGTTGCGTTCCAAGTGCAGCGGCATATTACTGAAGTCATTGACCGGATAAGCTTCTTGTTGCCACCCATCTGCATTCAAATATTGGGAGAAATAGCCTTCTTGGTAAAGCAAGCCCACCGCGACTAGCGGTAAGCCTAAATCACTGGCTGATTTGAGATGATCCCCGGCTAACACTCCCAAACCACCAGAGTAGAGCGGAAGACAATCGGTTAAGCCATATTCCGCGCAAAAGTAGGCGTAGCATTCTTTTTGGGCAATTTGACCCCGATTTTTCCGAAACCAGGTTCGCTCTTGTAAATAGAGATCTAACTGCTGTTCCGCTCGCTCCATTTGGGCAATAAAACCTTCATCTTCAGCCACTTCAGCGAGGCGTTTTTGACTGATATTTCCGAGCAAGGAAACCGGGTTATGACGACAAGATTCCCAAAGTTGGTTATCTAAGCGTCGAAATAGGTCTTTGGCTTCAATATCCCAATCCCAATGGATGTTATAAGCCAGCTTTTTCAACGGCTCTAATTTGGGGGGGAGGGAGGGGGAAACGTTAAAGGTACGAATTGGCTTCATAAATTTCTTCTGCTGGCGTGTTTTAGAATTCCGACTTTTCGCCTAACTATTTTGCAAGCAATAATGCCCCTCACCCCGATTTCTTAATAGTTCATTATGCTTTGCCGGATTATTCTAGATCATTATCTGCGATCGCGTCGCTTCCCCCGCGATAATCTTCTCCCATGAGTTGGGCAATTTCTTCATCTTCTTCGAGATATTTCTCATTTTCACTTTCTAGGCTTTCTCTGGGCATCAGCCGATTGTTCTGTTCTAACCAATCCAACAGAGAGGTATCTTGTTTAAGTGGAATGACAGTTGCCGGTTCGTAACGCGGTTCTTGACGCAGAGACGGATTGTTCATTTTTGTCGCAGTTGAATTCAGTGCACCATACTATAGTGTAACGTGAACGCTTTTTCTCTCTCTAAGATGCTGTCTCATTCTTCGTCTGTTTGGCAAACGGAAATCCTTAACCTGTTGCGAGGCGCCTCGGGAGGATTTCTCTTTGGCTTACCTTTGCTCTACACGGTTGAGGTGTGGTGGATTGGATCAAGTACCACTCCCGCTTGGATGTTGCTTGCTTTAGGGATTACCTTTTTTGTGGTTTACTTACTCAATCAAAGTGAGGGCTTTCGCAGCTCTCTAGACATTCAACCCATTGATGCCTTCATGGAAACCGTAGAATCCATGAGCATTGGTGTGGTCTGTGCCTTGTTTTCGTTAATTTTGCTGTGTCGGATTACCCTGGATACCCCCCTCAATGAAGCCTTAGGAAAGTTAGTCTTTGAGTGTATTCCATTTGCCATTGGGGTTGCCCTGGCTCGTTCTACCCTGCGCGGCGATCGCGCACCCCGTACCGTAAAAAAAGCCCGTCGCCTTCCGCAAAATAGTATTTTCCAAGCCCTGCTTGCGGATCTGGATGCGACCTTGATCGGTTCCCTGATTATTGCTTTTAGCATTGCTCCCACAGAAGAAGTTTCTCTCTTATCCGCTTCCATTTCTCCCCTCTGGTTAATCCTGGTTATTCTCTCTTCGCTGGCTATTTCTTACTGTATTGTCTTTGTGGCTGGGTTAACCAACCAGAAGGAACGTCGCCAACAGCAAGGGCTCTTACAACGACCCATCAATGAAACCTTAATTTGTTATTTAGTTTGTTTATTAGCATCAGCGCTCATGCTGTGGTTTTTCCAGCAACTGAGTTGGCATGACCCTTGGCAAGAATGGCTAAGTGATACCCTAATTTTAGGATTGCCAGCAACAATTGGTGGCGCAGCGGGTCGATTAGTGATATGAGCGAAGCACAAGAACAATCTCAAGGGAAGGCAGCCTCTACCGCTTCGGAAAAACGAAATTGTGCCGAATGGATCACCTTTTTGATCAGTAGTTGCATTCTGTTAGCACTAATTGGGTTAATTCTTTATGATTGGCTTTTAAGTCAACAGTCGCCCCCGGTTTTACAGGTGAAAACCGAAGCCGTGGTAGAAATCAGAGAAGGACAATTTTATCAACCGTTTGTCCTGGAAAATATGGGAGGAAGTTATGCTGAATCCGTGCAAGTGATTGCTTCTTTGACGATTAACCCTCCTGACGATTTGGAAGTGGGAGAACAAGAAATTTCTTTTCTGGCAGCGGGAGAGAAAAAGAGCGGTTATTTTATCTTCACTCATGATCCCCGTGAAGGTGAATTGAGTGTGAGAGTAGCCAGTTATCGTTAACGCCTTATTAACGAATGACTGATGACTAATGACAAACTCCCCAGAAGGTAAAGACCTTTCATGGCAGGTCCTGATAAATATGGTATGATTTTTGGGAAGTCTCTCCACTGGTTGGTCAGCGGGGCTGAGAAAAGTTGCAAGTTGATGTCAAAGATTGGGAAGCCGCAAAAGATGAGTAATATAAGAGTCATTTTAATTGAAGACCATGATTTGACTCGCGTTGGCATTCGCACTGCGCTCGAACAACGGGGTGAAGTTACGTTTTTAGGGGAAGCAGTTAATGCTAAAGAAGGCTTGGCATTAATTGAAGAAAAGCAACCGGATGTCGCGATCGTTGATATTGGTTTACCTGACATGGATGGGATTGAGTTGACCACTCAGTTCAAGCAAGCCCAAGCCGAGAATGATGCCCTTAAAGATGTCAAAATTTTAATTCTGACCCTTCAAGATAGCCAAGAATATGTTTTAGCTGCTTTTGCGGCTGGGGCTGATTCTTACTGTATGAAAGATATCAGTTTTGACTTACTCTTAGAAGCGCTGCGAGTGACAAAAGAAGGCAGTTCTTGGATTGATCCCGCGATCGCGCGCGTTGTCATTTCCCAAGCAAAAACCATTTCTTCCCCTGAAGAAGAAGCAAAAACCCGACAAATCAGTGCGTCTGAACCCGAATATGAGCAATTAGTGGAAGCCTATCCCCTAACAGAACGGGAATTAGAAGTTTTACAACTGATCGTGGAAGGAGCCAGTAACGCGGAAATTGCCGAAAAACTTTACATTACAGTGGGAACCGTGAAAACCCATGTTCGCAATATTTTGAACAAACTCTGCGCCGATGACCGAACCCAAGCGGCGGTTCGAGCGTTACGTTCGGGCTTAGTCGGATAATTAATAATGGATGAGGGACAATTGACACGAGCAAAGGAAAAAAACTTAGATCAAGTCAAAGCAAGATTACTGCATCTCCTCGCAACAGAAGCTTACCAAGAAGGAGATTTTACCCTTTCTTCTGGGCAAAAAAGTTCTTATTATGTCAATGGCAAGCCCGTTTCTTTGAGTGCAGAGGGCGCATTAGCCATTGGACAACTGTTTCTCTCCCACTTACCGACTGACACAGCAGCAGTTGCGGGTTTAACCCTAGGGGCAGATCCTTTAGTGAGTGCTGTTACCGTTGTTTCTGCTTATGAAAATCGCCCTATACCGGGAATGATCGTCCGTAAAAAGCCAAAAGGGCATGGGACGAATGCTTACTTGGAAGGAAAAAAGCTTCCTCCCCATTCAAAAATTGTTGTTTTGGAAGATGTGGTGACGACCGGTCAATCGGCATTGTTTGCGGTGGAACAACTGCAAGCGGCTGGATATGAAGTGAGTGAGATTTTAGCCATCATTGATCGCGAACAAGGCGGGAAAGAGTTATATCAAGAACGGGGGATTCTGTTTCAGGCGCTTTTCTCTATTTCTGATGTGCAGGCTTATGCACAGCGTATGGCTGCTGCGAAATAGGGAAAAAGGTTACCAGAGTCACTGTTGATCATTGGGAAACAGGCAATTTAAAGATTCACCCCCGTTCGGCTGAGTTCGCCGAAGCCTCACCTTGTCTCCCCATTTCCCTGTCTTTGTAATTACTCATTGCTTTAAGTGTACTTAGAAACATCTTCTTTACACTCATCAGCAAGAAAAGATAACGCTCGGAAACGCAGCCCCACTAGTTGCTCATAAAGAGGATTCAGTTTGCATAAGGGGGGGATGTGAACCAGTTTGTGGCCAAAGAGTTTAATATCCCGTTCAAAGGGACATTGCGAGGGCACTAATTTACAAATAAATCTTGCCACACGAGGATCATCCACTTCCATGCCATCGAGCCAATCCCGGACTGGTTTCAAAACATCAGAATGGGGATGACTGGGGTGATCTTGCTGTTCATTTTCTTGGAAGGAAACAGTTGCTCCAGTTTCTTGAGATTCGTGGTTGTAAAGGGTATGTTCTAGGGTTTTGAGCGCTTCCACTTCGAGAGCAAGGGCTTCACAGAAAGAATTTAAGAGATCCGCTTCTGGACGAGAGTAAACGCCATCAGCCACTGCAACCATTACTGCAGTACGGAGGAAATTTTCGGCAACTTTCTTATCCTGACCCAGCGTTGTCGCTAACTCTTCTGGACTAATTAAATCAACTTGATTAAGCTCGAGATCGGGCGTCAATTCTTCTTTGGTAATCTTTGTGATCAGGTGCTTTTCTTCTAGATCAAAGTCTCCATCAGCCCAAGCAACAGTTAATAGACCGCGGATCCAGACAGAGGCTTCTTGATCGGATTTAGGGCGAGATAATTTTGTGAAGCTAGTCATAGTGAATGTTTGCAATAAATTGGATTCGGCAATTATTCCCCTGAGGCGAGTAGGTAATTAATACACCCTGTCGTCCCAATAGAGAGTTTAATTCCTATTTTTTGGGGATCAAGGCATTCTGTTACAAAAACTTAACATATTTACAATTCTTACTATAACTTTATAATATTTCATATGCC
>CAZAYV010000004.1:0-53952 GCA_964489465.1 uncultured Dactylococcopsis sp.
TACCCAAGGGCATTGGGGAACTGGAGGGAAACCTCAAACGACTGGGGAGACTCCCGCCTCTGCTGATGATGAGAAATCTGATTTAGTAAGCGGTGTCACTGAACCAGTAACTGCGTAGCAGGAATTCCCGTCCCTCCGGGGCGGGGAAAATGTCAAAATAGAGGTCTGAATATTGATACTGTAATGGCTTGAGTTAGGAAAAATGAGTAGAGATGGGATCGGAATTCGCACGGCACAGGAAATGGCGGAACGCGAAGTGGGACAAATTCATGTTTATGACGGAGAAGGAAAAGGGAAATCTCAGGCGGCTTTGGGCGTTGTCTTACGTTCCATTGGTTTAGGAATTCACTCCCGAAGCACTAACCGAGTGCTGTTACTGCGATTTCTGAAAGGACCCGAACGGGTTTATGATGAGGATGCGGCGATCGCTGCTCTGCAAAAAGGCTTTCCCCATCTGATTGACCAAGTGCGTACCGGACGCGCTGAATATTTCGGTAGGGATGAGATTACTCCCTTTGATGAACAAGAAGCGATCCGCGGTTGGAATATTGCCAAAGGCGCGATTGCGTCAGGACTCTATTCCATTGTTGTCCTCGATGAACTGAATCCGGTTTTAGATTTAGGACTCCTTGCGGAAGCAGAGGTGGTAGAGACCCTCAAAAATAAGCCTCAACCCTTAGAAATGATTGTTACCGGTCGCGCTGCCCCTCAATCTATTTTAGACGTTGCTAACCTCCACTCGGAAATGAAGCCTCATGCTGCTACGGATGCGGCGTTAGAAGGGATTGAAATTTACACCGGAGATGGCAAGGGAAAATCCACCAGTGCCTTGGGTAAGGCATTACTGGCGATTGGACGAGGGATTGATCAAGACCAATCCCATCGAGTGTTGATTGTGCAGTGGTTAAAAGGGGGAACGGGCTACACCGAAGATGCGGCGATCGCAGCGTTAAAAGCCAGTTATCCGAAACTCATTGACCATATCCGTTGCGGTCGTGATGCCATTGTCTGGCGGGGAAAACAGCAACCGGAAGATTACGAAGAGGCTGAACGCGGTTGGAAAACTGCCCTTGACGCGATCGAGTCGGGCACCTATAAAACCATTATCCTTGATGAATTAAATCCCACGGTTGACTTGGAACTATTGTCCGCAGAACCAGTTGTCAAAGCCTTATCGGCAAAACCGGATGGGACACAAGTCATTATTACCGGACGTTGCTTCAATCGCCATTCCTTCTTTGATCTCGCTAGTGTCTATTCAGAAATGGTCTGTCATAAACACTATGTCTATGATGGGGTCGAACTACGCCGTGGCGTTGATTATTAGTCATTTGTTGTCCACTAGACAACGAAATACTGTCTCGAGAATGCTTCTACAGTTTGCTAGAATGCCAAAACTTGATTGCTCTCAATTGCACTTATGGTCAAAATTAACGAAAACTACCTCAAACTGAAAGCGGGCTACTTATTCCCAGAAATTGCCCGTCGGGTGAATACCTTTGCTGAAGCCAATCCCGATGCGCAAATCATTAAACTGGGGATTGGCGATGTGACTGAACCCTTACCGCAAGCCTGCTGTGATGCCATGGCAAAGGCGGTGGATGAAATGCGCGATCGCGCCACGTTCCACGGGTATGGACCGGAACAAGGGTTTGCCTGGTTAAGAGAAAAAATTGCCACGCACGACTACCAAAGTCGCGGTTGTGATATTTCCGCCGATGAAATCTTTATCTCCGATGGCTCAAAATGCGACACAGGGAACATTTTGGATATTCTGAGCGAAAAGAATACCATTGCGGTAACAGACCCTGTTTATCCGGTTTATGTGGATACCAATGTCATGGCAGGACATACAGGACCGGCAAATGAAGAGGGCAAGTATGAAGGGTTAACCTACATTCCCATTACTGCTGAAAACAACTTTACGGCGAAAATTCCCACGGATCAAGACATCGATGTCATCTACTTGTGCTTTCCCAATAATCCCACCGGTGCCGTTGCTACCAAAGAACATTTACAAGCCTGGGTGGATTATGCCAATGCCGTGAATGCGCTCATTTTATTTGATGCTGCTTATGAAGCCTACATTACTGATCCCAGTCTTCCCCACTCCATTTACGAAGTGGAAGGGGCAAAAAACTGCGCGATCGAGTTTCGCTCTTTCTCGAAAAATGCCGGTTTTACTGGCACGCGCTGCGCCTTGACGGTCGTTCCCAAAAATCTAAAAACCCAAGCCTCAGAGGGATCAGAGGTGCAATTGTGGCAACTGTGGAATCGTCGCCATTCCACGAAATTTAATGGTGTCTCCTATATTGTCCAACGCGGTGCAGAAGCGGTTTATTCCGAACAAGGTCAAGCGGAAGTCAAAGGTTTGATTAACTTCTACTTAGAAAATGCTCAAATTATCCGTGACAAACTCACTGCTGCCGGTTTAACCGTCTATGGTGGCATCCATGCCCCTTACATTTGGGTGAAAGCCCCGGAAGGACTTTCGAGTTGGGACTTATTTGATAAGTTATTATATTCAGCCCATATTGTCGGTACCCCTGGTTCTGGCTTTGGTGCGGCCGGAGAAGGCTATTTCCGAATTTCCGCCTTCAATAGCCGAGAAAATGTCAATGAAGCGATGAGACGCATTACTGAAAATTTAAAGGTTTAATCCACTTAATTCCCCTAACTTGATTTCAGTTGGGGGAATTACTATTTTTCGGTCTAGAAACTGCTTTTGATGTGAGAAGAATTATTTTTTAAAGCACACCAATTGGCTTTTGTTATGTCATCCTTAAATCGCAATTAGCCTGAGACTCACAGCCGGATCAGGCTCATTTTTCGTTAGCGCGATCGCATCCTATTACAATGGACTCTCCATTTATTATTTTCCATAATTGTAAAGAATTTTTATTCAGAGCTAGATGTTAAATTAGGTGAAGATAACTCGATTTTCGAGAAGTATTCAGGAATTGTCTTCAAAAATTAGCAACTAGCATAGTTAAACTTATGATTTCAGCTAAATCTTTTTCTCTAGCCTTACTATTATCTCCCCTTGCTTGGAGTCTGAACGCGATCGCGGCAGAAGCAAAACCTCCAACCCCCGCTACCGCTCCCACGAATGCTAGTTTATTGACAAAAGAGAGTCAACCCTCTGCGCAGGAAGCCAAGCACCGGCAAAGCGACGAAACAGTTGCGCAACTCCGCCGTCGTGAGAGAACTGTTCGTCGTCGAGCCTTTAATCCCAATTATCTAGGGGTGGGTTTAAACGTTGGGTTTGATGGTGACACCGCTCTAGGTGACACTGAATTTGCAATCAATGGCAGAATTAAAATCACCCCGGATCTTTCCTTCCGCCCCGGCGCAATTATTGGGGAAAATGCTGTCATTTTAGTACCTGTCACTTACGACTTTACCGCTCAAGGCTTAAGCGTTGCTGAACGCTCGTTTAGCTTAACTCCTTATGTTGGTGGGGGCGTTTTCTTCACCACGGATGAAGACTCTGAAGATGATTTAGGCGGGTTAGTCACAGCGGGAGTAGATATCCCTATTTCTCGCCAATTTACAGCCAATGCCGGTCTAAATGTTGGCTTTGTTAATGATGACACAGAATTCGGGTTGTTACTGGGAGTGGGCTACAACATTCCCAGAAATTAAGCCAGACTCTGCAAGAGGGAGCAGAAAAACGAAGCATCAACCTTCCAGTGTGCTTGTTCTCTTTACTCCCTCGCCGAGTCCATCTGAACACGGTCAACACTTAGTCATTCCGAAGACCGAAGCCATAATTAAGTAGTGCTTTTTCCTTCAAAAGTCTACGGAATTTTTTGGATATTCTTTGTGACAAGGTGAATATTCGTAAAGTAAACCTAGATTGAGGTCCCTAACATCGATAAACTGAAGACTTAGGAGCATAGTGTGAGCCAATAGGCAATTAATTCACGTAACAGAGATCAACTATGTCTAAGAATATCTTCGTTGTTGGCGCCGATGCGTTCAATTGCCAGCAGTTGAAACATATTCCCGGCGCAGAGGAGTTTAATTTTCATAATCTGCTTACTTTTGAGGAAGTGAAAGGTGGGGTCATTACCCTCCCTTTGATGAATTATTGGAGCGGGCAGAGGAGCAGTTACAACATTTTTCCGGTTCCATTGATGCCATTATTGGTTACTGGGATTTTCCCGTGACTTCTATGGTGCCGCTGCTTTGTGCCCATCATGGGCTGCCAGCCCCTTCCGTAGAAGCTGAAATGAAATGCGACCATAAGTTCTGGAGTCGTCTGGAACAGCACGCTGTAGTGCCAGAACATACACCGGCCTTTGGTGCAATCAATCCGTTTGCTGATGATCCGCTGGCTAGTATCAAACTAGATTACCCATTTTGGCTAAAACCCATCAAAGGTACAGATTCTTTACTAGCTTTCAAAGTCTGCAATCGTAAAGATTTTGATCATGCTCTGTCCCAAATTCGGGAGGAAATTATACACATTGCTCGTCCGTTCAATCAGCTTTTGGCTCACGTACAGTTACCGCCTGAAGTAGCAGAAGTAGATGGTTATCACTGTATTGTTGAAGCGTTAATGACAGGACACCAATGCACAATTGAAGGGCATGTCTATCAGGGAGAAGTCCATACCCACGGTATTATTGATTCCATCAACTACCCTGGTCGTTCTTCATTTTTCCGTTATCAATATCCTTCACGTTTACCCAAACGCGTGAAACAGGAAATGATGACATCATCTCAGCGTCTGATGGAACATATTGGTTATGATAATGGGGCATTCAATATTGAATATTTTTATGATCCTCGCCACGAACACTTAATGATTCTGGAAATCAATCCCCGCATTTCTCAGTCTCATAGCATGATGTTTCAGATGGTAGATGGTGCATCTAATCATCAAATTGCTTTGGAGCTAGCACTGGGACGCCGACCCAATTTCCCCCACCGACAAGGGAAATACGGCTGTGCTGCCAAGTTCCACGTCCGTCGCTTTGAGAATGCCTATGTCACCAGAGTGCCAACACAAGAAGAAATCCAGAAAGTACAGGAACAGGTTCCTGGTATAGCAATTGATCTAATTGTGCGCGAAGGGATGCTCCTTTCCGAGTTAATCGAGCAAGATAGCTACAGCTATGACTTAGCCCATGTTCATATTGGTGCACAAGATCAAAAAGAGTTATTGGCAAAATATCACCAGGTACTCGAGCTACTCCCCCTAGAATTAGAAATTTCTACAGTAAAGGAGAAAACAGCACGCCTTTCCTAGCATAATTAACGCTTGCTCTGGTTAGGTATCGTTCCATTGACCATGATTGAGCTGAAATTAGTTAACTGAGGTAGAAATGAAGCTCTTACTATCAGGAAGGGCTACTAATGATTCCCACAAGGAAAGTGCGTGCTAAGAGAAGTTAACGCTAAAGTGGGAAACAGTGGATAATCCTGAGAAACATGATTCTGAGTTCAACTACGTAATGCTTCATTCCGATCACTACCAAGTCCTCGGCTTAACTCCTGATGCTAGCCAAAATGAGATTAAACAGGCTTATCGGCGCTTAGCAAAACAGTATCATCCTGATCGCAGCGGAGAGAATAATACTCACGAAAAAATCATTGCGATTAATGCAGCCTATGAAGTCTTAAGTAATCCCACACTCAGAGCGTCTTACGATCGCGCGTTTTCTCAGAAGCGATCCGAACGCAATACCCAAGCCCAACAACAATATCACAACCATCGACAGAAAAAACGCCACAGCGATGATCACACCGATTACTGGTTAAAGTATGTTTATCATCCCATCATCCAACAAGTTGAACAAATCACTGCCCCTCTAGAGGCACAAATCGACCACCTAGCAGGGGATCCCTTTGATGATGAACTGCTAGACATTTTTCAAACTTATCTTGAATCCTGTCGGGGATTAGTCCAAAACGCCAAACAAGCCCTCAGTTCCCAACCCAACCCTGTTAATCTAGCCGGAACAGCCGCTAATCTCTATCATTGTCTGAATCAACTCGATGATGGCATTGAAGAATTAGCGTATTTCCCCTTTAATTTTGATGAACACCATCTCCACACTGGAAAAGAGTTATTTCGGATTGCCATGGGATTACAGGAAGAAGCTCAAATTAGAGTCAGTCATCATTTTTCTAAAATATAAACTGAAAACTTTTTTCCGAAACTTTAGCACAAACTGCATCATCTGCAATTTGTGCTAAAGTTTAGTTGAATTTTAGTGCAGAAAAGTTCCTAATGTACGGATATTCTTACTTTGGGAGTTGGTAGAATTATGGATAAATTATTTTGTAGATGACGCGAAGTATCCTTTTAAACTTGTTTTGGTAAGATTAGGAAAATGAACAGTTTCTCTCACCAGTCGAATCGTTCTACATGGATTACTCCTGGCCAAGAAAATTCTAAGCCAGACATTTTGACTCAAAGAACAGTAACTTGGCAAGAAGGAGAAGTCAGTTGGCAAGCTTTAGAAGCAATGCCCCTAGACGCTTTACAACAAAAACTTGAGCAGCTAGAGGGATCATTTCAGGAAGCAACCAGCTTTGTCGGCGCACAAGAAGAGGAAGTTCTGCAACAACTTAAGCTCATTGACAATCTGCGGGAACAACTGAAAACAAGTACAGAACCCGAACGTTCTACTCTTCTTAATGAGTTAGTTGAAGAACAGGATCGGTATCGCTTCTTAGAAGAAACCTTAGTCGGTCAACGCCGAAAGCTAAACCGCTTAGAAGATACTCTGACCCAACACCAACAAGTCTTTTGGAAGCGCCAAAGAGAAGCAGTTCTCAAGGTAAATAGGCAACACTCAGCTACTTCTTCTCTGAATATCAAAGATTTAGCATGATTTATTTTACATCAAGTTTCGTTTGAGCTTCCTTAATTTGCTCTTGTTGGGTTAAAAACACTGTGGCGTCCAACTCCCGTGCAGTCCGTAGGGAATGTGCTGTTTCAATCCTAAACGGGCTACCAATTCTAATGTTTGACCATCCAAAATGACTAATTCCGAAGCATGGTTTTGAGCATTATAAACAAGCGTTAAAACCCAGCCGTCATCCTCATCATGACTACCTGGTTTAGGTACAAAAATGGGTTCACTGACGAAGCCGTGAGGGGCTGCACTCCAAACAAGGCGTTCTTGCGTTTCCCAATCATATTTCAGAATTGCTTGCAAAGGGGCATTTCCTCGGGGTTGATGGGCGGTTCCCATGAATAAATATCGATAGGGTTGTCCCACTTTGTTGGGATGGGCATAGGGAAATTCACAGCAACGAGGTTCGATTAAGTCTTTTTCTACTGTCGCCATATCTAAATTCAGCGTAAAGCGCCAAAGTTGACCCGGATAAAGGGATTCAAAATCAACATCTCGAAAATCAGATTCAGGGTCAACTTCTGGGAAATCAGCATAGCAAATTGAGTCCACACAAAGCTGATTATTATTTACTTCAAAGGCATTAGCATGATGGAATATAAATCCAGCATTAACTTCTAATTTTTTAACTATTTCACCCCGATTTGGATCCCGAGGAATAATCCAAATCTGACTATTTTTTTCGGATTTAAACTTAATACATTCTCCTGCGCCTCGAAAGCCTAACACAAAAGGAATGGGATTAAATTCAACTGGATTTTGGAAGAAAATATAGTAATGAGGAGTAATCGCAAAATCGTGAATAAAGGCAAAGCCAGGAACACTGGTACTTTGTTTCCTTAAAAGCTGAAAGTTGAGGTCGAATTCATAAGTATGAATAGTGGTTGATAAACCGGGTTCAATATAAAAATTAATTAAACAAGGTTGATCGTTATTAATAACAGATTGGGGTTCTAGCCAAGGATGGGCAGCAAAAGCCTCTCCCTCTCCTAAAACACCATCTAATTGATCAACACCTCTTGTTTCTAAGGTTTTGGGATCGAGACGATGAGGCAGTCCACCTTCCCATAGAGCCAGTAATTTCCCTCCCCAATAAATAATATTGGTATTGGCAATATTTTTCTGCTTAAAGTCAAAGGCATTATTGAGCCAACCGCCTGGTTTTTGCGTACCAAAGACGTTGCGATAAAGAATGGTTCCTGCTGCTTGTTCTTCCAGAAAGCCTTTTGTCCGCACAAAGCGATTTTGAAAATGAACGTTTCCCTCCTGAAACGAAAATTGACAAACCATGCCATCCCCATCAAAGGGATGTTGAATCGGAATGCCGTTGATGTCGAGTAAGCCGGGTCCGTTGCGAAATAAAGTGCCGTTTAATTCTTTGGGAACACTTCCAGATAGCGTTTCTAGCCAATAACTTGCTTCTTGTCGTTGCGACTGATACCCTTGACGCCATTCCTGCTTCGAGTAAGGGTGTTCTTTTTCTGGACTGTGTTGACTGACTAGGGAAGTCATAAGCGGACTCATTCTTTATAAAACTTTACATCTATCATAACTGAAGAATAACGAAATTCCTCAAACCATGAATCTGCGTTGAGAATGAGGTTTTTAACGTTAAGAAATGTTAAAAACGAGACATAAGATTATTTCCTACTGCACCATGTCTGAGTTTAATTGCAACTCCCTGCCAGTGAAGGCGGTTCTCTTGGGAGCCAGCCCAATTGTTATCTTACCGAGTTCAGCCATTTCTCCTGCTTTACCGGCAATCCAGGATTATTTTGCTGAAGTGAACAATTCTGAATATTGGGTCCGGTTGGTTTTAACCATGCCTGCCCTCTCAATTATTATTGGCGGCTTACTCGCCGGTCAACTGATTGACCGTGTGGGGCGCAAAACCTTGCTGATCACTGCGATGATTTTAGCTAGTATTTCAGGCGTGATGGGTTATGGCTTAGATAGCCTTACCTTGCTTATTCTCACCCGCATTGCCCTTGGTTTTGCTGTTGCTGGCGCCATTACCAGCGTGACAACGCTCATCGCAGATTATTACGAACCCAAGACCCGCTCGACTTTAATGGGGCTACAATCCACTTGTATTGCCACAGTGGGAGTAGTGGTGCTCTCTTTAAGTGGGGTCTTGGCTGATATTAGTTGGCGCGCACCGTTTCTGATTTATTTGTCGCCGTTGATCCTCGTTCCCTTTATGATTTTGTGGTTGCGGGAACCGATTCATGAGGTAGAGGCAGAAGCTGCATCTGTCTTTTCTTGGTCGCAATTGCCCTTACTGACCATTGGCATCATTTATGGAGTGGAACTCCTGCATATGTTCCTGTTTTATCTGACACCCGTGCAGTTGCCATTTTATCTACGCTCTTCTTTTGATGCGTCTGCTTCTCTGAGTGGGGTTGCCATTGCGACAATGACCTTTTGCCAAGCGGGTTCTTCTCTCGGTTACGGCTGGTTAAAAGCAAGATTGACGTTTGTGAATATTCTCGCGATCGCGTTTGCCTTCGGCTGCATTGGACACATAATCGTTGCGGTTGCCCCTAGTATCAAGTTTATTGTTTTGGGTTTAGCCGTGAGTGGACTTGGCTTTGGTTTACTGTTTCCCAACTGTAAAGTTTGGGTGACACAAACTGTTGCGCCGAAAATTCGGGGACGAGCCTTAGGTGGGTTAACAACAGCCTTCTATATTGGTGAGTTTCTCTCGCCCTTTGCCAGTCAAACAGCAGTGAAGTGGGTTGGTGCTAGTGGCACTTATGCCCTAGCTAGTGGCATTTTAGGCGTGGTTGCTGTCTTGGCACTGGCTTCCAGTACAAAAACGGCTCTCATGCCTTCACAAGAATCGTTTTCACGTCATTCTTAAGTGATATGGAACGTTCTCCCGATTCCCTTGGGGTGAAGTTAACGCTTTGGTTAACCAGTACCGTTTTGATTATGACGGGGTTAACCATTTCCCCTTCCTTACCGGGAATGGAAGACTATTTTTCTGATGTTGACAATAGCGAATTTTTAGTCAGGTTAGCCTTAACCATATCGGCGTTACTGATTGTTATTGGTAGCCCGATCGCGGGTCAAATTGTGGATCAATTTGGTCGCAAACCCCTATTAGTGGTATCTGTCATCATTTACGGCTTAGCCGGTGGCGCAGGATTAGTCGTCGCTTCCATCTGGCATTTGATTATTGCCCGCGCCATTTTAGGCTTTGCCGCAGGAGGCGTCGCCACCAGTGTCACGACATTAATTGCCGATTATTATGATCCAACAATACGCTCTCGCATCATGGGGATTCAGTCAGCATTTATCGGGGCAGGAGGCTTTATCTTCTCCTCAGTAGGGGGAATTTTGGCGAATGTGGACTGGCGTTATCCCTTTGCCATTTATCTCTCCCCTTTACTGCTGTTGCCGTTGATTCTCTTTGTTTTATATGAGCCGCCACGAGAAAAAACGGCTGCAGTTGATGGCTCACAACAGCAATTTCAAATTCAGATCCCTTGGCGGTTATTGGGATTGATTTACATTATTGAGTTTCTGCACCTACTGACGTTTTATATTACACCCACTCAGTTACCGTTTTATTTGAAAACCAACTTTAGTTTGCCTGCGAGTGGCAGTGGTTTTGCAGTAGCGACCCTAACCCTCTCCCAAGCAGTGGTATCTCTGGCTTATGCCAAAATTAGAGGAAAATTGGGGTATTTACCCATTGTGGGCTTAGCGTTTATTTTAGCGGGCTTGGGGTATGGCACAATTAGCTTTGCTCTCAATTACACGGTGATTCTCTTGGGAGCAATGATCAGTGGGTTCGGCTTTGGTTTACTAATGCCCAATGCGAAAGTTTGGATTTCCGAGAAAGTTCCAGCACAGATTCGAGGACGGAGTTTAGGAGGACTCAATACCTTCTTCTTTCTTGGCGAATTTGCTTCACCGGTATTGGTGCAACCATTAGTCAGTGCAGTCGGAATTGGTCAGGGTTATGCAGTGATTAGTAGCAGTTTGTTACTTTTAGGCGCGATCGCGCTGGGTAGCAGTTTATATAACGCCAGTCAAACGAACAAGTAATACCATCTCTCAGATTGGAAGTGACAGTCCCAGTGCTTCCATTCTCTGTGTTCTCTGTGACTCTGTGGTTCAATTTGTAGCAATCGTTTTCAGAAATAGTATAACCCCTTTAGGGCATTTACAATCTTTCCAACTCTGAGCATCTCTCCTAAATGTTTTTTTAGCCGCATTTTCTGATTAATGTCTTAGCAGTGAGGGCAATTCAGTATTTTTCTGAGATACCGAATACCATAGAAAAAGCAGCAAATGTAAAGAAATGTAAGGGACTACTTATGGCAGATCAGTTGATTCGAGGAACAGCAGCAGATGGTGGGATTCGGGCGGTTGGGCTGATTTCAACCCGACTGACAGAAGAAGCCCGACAACGACACAATTTGTCTTATGTTGCTACTGCAGCATTAGGACGCGCAATGTCCTCCAGTTTATTATTGGCTTCGAATATGAAGCAGGAACAGTCGCGCGTCAATCTTCGCATTAAAAGTAATGGTCCCCTTGGTGGACTGTTAGTGGATGCAGGGGTAGATGGTACCGTTCGGGGTTATGTGCAGAATCCTACCGTTGAATTACCGCCTAATGACCGGGGAAAACTCGATGTTGGCGGTGCTGTCGGACAAGATGGCTATCTTTATGTGATTCGAGATGTTGGTTATGGCTATCCCTACTCCAGTACAGTGGAACTTGTTTCTGGAGAAATTGGTGATGATGTGGCAAATTATTTAGTTACTTCGGAACAAACGCCGTCTGCATTGCTGGTTGGGGTATTTGTTGGTGCGGAAGGGGTAACCGCTGCTGGAGGAATTTTATTACAAGTCCTTCCCAAATCATCCCATGATGAAGCGTTAATACAAACCTTAGAAGGAAGAGTCAGTCAATTATCTGGTTTTACTCCCTTAATGCGACAAGGGAAAACCCTATCAGAAATTTTTGAGGAATTATTGGGAGATATGGGATTACACATCTTCCCTGATGTGCAAATGGTGCGCTTCCATTGCGGTTGTACTTTTGAGCGCATGATGCGGGCCTTAAAGTTACTGGGAATCGCCGAGTTAGAGGATATGATTGAAAAAGATGAAGGAGCAGAAGCGACGTGTCACTTCTGCGGGCAAGTTTATCAAGCGAGTCGGGAAGAATTAGTCGAGTTAGTCGAAAAAATGAAAGTGGAAGGCTAACTTTCTTCTGTTTTTAAAAAGTTATCTTTCTCCGCAGCCAGTTTGTAATCAGTTGCGGAGAATTCCCTTTAAACCATCGCCAAGCAACTGCCCGAAAAGCAGGCTTAGTCAAACGCGCGATCGCTTTTAAAAACTGATTCATCGGACGGAAGGCAACTTTTTGATTAATAATATTAATTGAGCCCACATCATAAAGACAATCTAGGATGATTTTTACTGTTGCTTCTTCCCTTTCTACTAAATTATCTATTAATAGCAGAACATCGTGCATTCTCTCTTCTTTAATACGTTCTTCTTCTAAACGTTTTTCTAACTGTAATTTCACTGATTTTTCCGCCGGTACTAGCATTTTTCCTCATAAAAAAAGTGATAAACAATACTGAAAAATGCTGTTTTAGTTTATTTAAAACAGCAAATTTATGAGTAGATCATAAGTAATCAGAGTAACTTATCTCATGGTAATTGATATTGGAAGTCTGTTGATCCCTGATAATTAGAAAGTTGTGATAAACGTTCGAGACTTTGGGTCCCTCGATACAGTTCACCATTAATTTCCCAGGTGGGGTAAGATTTAATTTCGGCGTTTTGACAGGCTTCTGGTTGCGGATCGATGCCTCGCGGATCGCATTCAATATAATTCACTTTGTCAAAAGCCGTTTTGCCAAATAGTTGTTTTTGCTCGAAACAGTGGGGACACCAAAATGCCCCATATTTTTTCGCATCGATCGCGCTTAAGTGTTCAGCAAGAGCAATTTCTGCGGGACCAGAAGTGGTGGTAATTTCCCAGCCTTTTGGCGGTTGAGGGGCAGAGTCAGCTAAAGGAATCACACTTACTTCTTGATTAGAGGCATTAACGGTGTTGTTGACATCAGAGTAAATCCCCAAGGTCCCAACTAAGGTCACCATGACCACAATAATCCCCGTGAAAAACACTTGTCCTAAATCGTCCCAATCTTTACCGAGTAAGGTTAATGCTAATAAGCTTAGAGAAAAGAAAGCTGACCCAATACAATAGGGGCAGAATGTTTGTAATTCAAAAGATAAAACATACATTAAGTAACCGCTAAAAGCAGTCATGGCGGTTGCCCCAATCAGGAGGAGGAACCAACTCCATTTTTCTAACTGTTTACGCAGGCTTTTCTTTTGGTCTGCGTTGACAAAGAGAGGACCCAGAGAGAAAAGCACCATTGCGCTGTAAGCCCCAAACCCAAATAAACTTAAAGGCAGTCCAAAAACTGTCGCATAAGGGCTATTGAGGACATTACTACAATTTTCCCCTGCTGCTTGGGCCCCAGCCACACAACCGACCGTCTGACCAGTGAATTTTTGTACAGTGAGATAAGCAGTGAGAATAGCTCCCAAAAGCGCGATCGCGCCAATTATTGGACGAGACCAGCGATAAATCCAAGGCGTAGAACGTCGTCGTACCATCAATGATTTCCTCTCACAAATTGCGAAATGGGATGAGAATAATTCAATCCTAGCAGTCAAGCTTTTGCCGAAAAGGGATACCGCTCTTCAGGGGGATTTTCGGTTTCTCGTACTGCTTCTACGAATTGACTGACCCGAATCGGATCAATGGGATTGTGAATATTACCATTCCGCTTCAGAGAACTGGCAACAATCACACCATCGGCTGCTTTGAAAAGACGAGGGACATTATCCCACGTTGCCCCACTACCAATTAAAACGGGTTTGCCAGAAGCAACGCTGGCTGCCGTTTCCAAATCTTCTAACCTTGGGGGATCACCGGTGGTGCCACCGGAAATAATAATGCCATCTGCCAGCCCTCGTTCGATCGTTTCTTGTACTGCTGTTGCTAAGGGAGGATTGCCCAACGGATAGGCATGTTTGACACAGACATCAGCAAAAATGCCAATGTCTGAGCCCAATTCCCGTCGATAGCGCATTAAATCATGGGCTTCCCCTTCAATAATACCTTGATCGGTTGCCATGATACCAGTGAGAACATTAACGCGAATAAACTGAGCACTAACACAAGAGGCGATCGCGATCGCGCTTTTGGCATCATTGCGCAAAACATTAATTCCTACCGGTAACATCACTAAATTCATTACCCGTTGCACAATTAAGGTCATTGCGCTAACTACTGCCGGATCAACTTGATTCTTAGCAAAAGGAGCATCAAAGAAATTTTCAATAATAATACCGTCAACACCGCCAGCAGCTAAAGCCGTAGCTTCTTGTTCGGCACGTTCTCGGACAGCTTTTAAGTTACCGCCCCAACGGGGAGAAGAAGGAAGGGGCAGTAGGTGTACAACACCAATCACGGGATGGGGAGTTTGAAAAATTTGTTCTAAGTCCACGTTGTTTACTCGAACGCACTGCGAATAGAGTTCTTGAAGCAGTAACCAGGCGCAAATTATAAATTAATTACGTGATCCACCAGCTACTGTTTAACCCTAACCAACGGTCGCTGCAGACAAGGGGTCGGCTGTAGAACTAACTTCTACAATCGGTTCCCCCCACATCGGAAGGCCTTCCAACGGATTCTGCGACCACAAACTTTTTATAGTAGCGGGTTATCGTCATTAAGACTACCACTATCTGACTCACTTCCGACATTGAGCAACCGCTCCTTGCATCAAACCATCCCAATCAAAACTCATGTCTGAACTGAATCTGAAACTTTACCGCCGGGTTGTAAAAACAGTGGTAAACATCATTAAGAAACCGCCAATCCCAATCAAAACGGCAATGGCGACTGGAATAACATTCATCAATTGCTCTTGATCCATGATTCCTTTATCCTTACTTACTGCATCTACCAGTCTCTCAGACCAACCTTGGTCACAGCCATCTGCAATTAAAAATTAATGCTCAGTTTTTAGTAAGTGCTGAGATTGAGGATGGGGTTCGATATCAGTGGTACAAACTTGCGTTTTCACCAAATTTGCCAATTCTTGGAGTTGATTAATGGCTTCTGCACCTTCTAGTTTCATCAGTTCGCGATCATCACACAGTTCTGTCCAAGTAATCCCATAATCAGACACCAAAAAGCGAATGAGGTGATTATCGCCTAAGCTAACCATGAATGAAGCACTATTCATTTCTTGACCACAGGTGTAGCAAGATGCAAGGTAGCCCCGCCTTTCAAGAACAATCGCGAGGGCTTGTAAATTCATGACCAAGTCCTGAATAAATTGGCGATGTTGGTGAGCTAGTCGTGTAAACACTTTTATCCTCCAGCGGCACACAATTTTCTTATTGTAGCCTATTTTTTAAGAATTTCTTTAGAATTTGTGACCGTTCTCCAATGACAACAGTTATCTATACGCTAGCAAAGTTCATCCCAAACGACGCCAAGTAAGGTTCAGTTTGATCGATTGACCACTCACATCAACAGTTGAGGAAGCGGATTCAGTAAATTGATGACAACCAATTTTCTTGTATTCCCTCTTTCCGATAAGATATAGAATGCTAAGAACTATAATTAACCAACAGTCGTAGCGAACCGTATGGTTACGCCTTCCTTAGTAGAACCCGGTCATCGGGCGTTCCCTAACCAGGGACACTCGTGCAGGGTTGGTCTTCTATCTAAGGTGATCTCGGAAAAGTTGCTGCGCTGTGCTGCAATAGAAATCTGGCGTAATCTGCGACCGGGTATTGAATGAATCAAGGAAGATTAACGAATGAATCAAGAAACGTTTAATAAAGTCAAAGGAATTGTTGCTGAACAGCTCGAAATTCAAGATCAAGAAACGATTAAGCCTGAATCCAAATTTGCTGAAGATTTAGGCGCTGATTCCCTCGATGTGGTTGAATTAGTCATGGCTTTAGAAGAGGAATTTGACATCGAAATTCCTGATGAAGCGGCGGAAAAAATTGCCACGGTCCAAGCGGCAGTGGAATACATTGAGGAAAAAGCAGCGACTCCTTCTTCTTAAGGTTCCGAGTGCATTACTCCGGTACACTCCCCAAAAAACACATCGAAAATTATGGCAAATTCGCAAAATCAACGAGTGGTAGTGACGGGACTGGGTGTTGTGGCTCCCGTCGGTAATACCTTAGAGGCATACTGGAATGCCCTCTTAGCAGGGCAAAACGGAATTGGCAAAATTACCCAATTTGACCCGGCTGCTCACGGGAGCCAAATTGCAGGGGAAGTCAAGGGATTTGACCCCCATGACTATTTAGACCGCAAGCAAGCCAAACGCATGGATCGGTTTTCTCAATTTGCCTTGGCTGCTAGTTTACAAGCATTGAGTGATGCCAAGTTAGAAATCAACGACTTGAATGCCGATCAAGTTGGGGTAATGATTGGGACCGGAATTGGTGGGATTAAGGTGCTAGAAGATCAGCAAGAAGTGTATTTGAATCGGGGACCCAGTCGCTGTAGTCCTTTTATGATTCCAATGATGATTGCCAATATGGCAGCTGGTCTCACCGCGATTCATGTGGGGGCAAAAGGACCGAACTCGTGTCCAGTGACCGCTTGTGCAGCGGGTTCAAATGCGGTGGGGGATGCGTTTCGTGTTATTCAACGGGGAGATGCTCAAGCCATGATTTGTGGTGGAACCGAGGCAGCCGTTACCCCATTAGCGGTAGCGGGTTTTGCGGCAGCGAAAGCACTCTCAACCCGCAATGATGATCCAGAACATGCTTGTCGTCCGTTTGATCGCGACCGCAATGGATTTATCATTGGCGAAGGATCGGGAATTTTAATCCTTGAATCTCTCGAACACGCCCAAGCGCGAGGGGCAAAAATTTATGGGGAAATGGTGGGATATGGAATGACCTGTGATGCTTACCATATGACCTCGCCGACCCCAGAAGGAACAGGGGCTGCTAAGGCGATCGCGCTGGCGTTGAAAGATGGCAATCTTAAGCCCGAAGACGTCAGCTATGTGAATGCTCATGGCACCAGTACCGCCGCCAATGATGTGACTGAAACTAAAGCCCTGAAAAAAGCGCTCGGAGAATCGGCCTATCGGGTAGCGATTAGTTCGACAAAATCCATGACCGGCCACTTACTCGGCGGTTCCGGCGGCATCGAAGCGGTGGCAACGGTTATGGCAATCGCAAACGACAAAATTCCCCCGACAATTAATCTCGAAAATCCTGATCCCGAATGCGATCTTGACTATGTTCCTCAAATTGCCCGGGAAACAGTTGTCAACTCTGCCTTGTCTAACTCCTTCGGATTTGGGGGTCACAACATTACATTAGCCTTTAAAAAGTATCCTTTTGGCTAAATAAGTGCCAGGATACAAACCACTCAACATGACTGCCTTCACCTGAAAAGGCGTCTTCTCTCAATCAGGATCAAAAACTCGCTTGCCCCTCAATCCCACTTTCTGTAAAGATAGAAGGGAATTATGGGCGCTGCTCAAATTTCGCTAGGGTTCTCGGAGAAAACCCATTAAAAAATTTTCCAATAAACCGTAGTTACAGAAAAATCAATTATGGTCGCTGCTACTCAATCACTCGAACAACTTTGTATCAATTCAATCCGCTTTCTGGCGATTGATGCCGTCGAAAAAGCCAGTTCAGGACACCCCGGCTTACCCATGGGGGCTGCTCCGATGGCATTTGTCCTTTGGGATAAATTCCTGCGCTTCAACCCCAAAAATCCCCATTGGTTCAATCGCGATCGCTTCGTCCTTTCTGCCGGACATGGCTGCATGTTGCAATATGCTCTCCTCTATCTCACCGGCTACGATAGCGTCAGTCTAGATGATATTAAGCAATTCCGTCAATGGGAGTCGAAAACGCCGGGTCACCCAGAAAACTTTATGACCGAAGGAGTAGAAGTGACCACTGGTCCTTTGGGACAAGGGGTTTCTAATGCAGTTGGTTTAGCCATTGCAGAAGCTCATTTAGCGGCTCGTTTCAATAAACCTGATTGCAATATTGTTGATCACCATACTTATGTGATTGCTAGTGATGGTGACCTCATGGAAGGGGTGTCTAATGAAGCTTGTTCTCTAGCGGGACACCTGGGACTTGGTAAACTGATTGTTTTGTATGATGATAACCACATCTCCATTGATGGCGAAACTGAACTGGCTTTCACCGAAGATGTTCTGAAACGCTATGAAGGTCTGGGTTGGGATGTGCAGCGGATTGAAGATGGCAATGCTGATCTCGAAGGTCTAGAAAACGCGATCGCGCATGCAAAATCGGTTACAGACAAACCCTCAATTATCGGTATCAGAACCATTATTGGTTTTGGTTCTCCCAATAAAGCCAACAGCCATGATGTTCACGGTGCCGCATTAGGAAAAGATGAAGTCGCAGCAACTCGGAAAGAACTGGGTTGGGAATACGGAGAGTTTGAAGTGCCTGAAGATGCCCTCAACCATTTCCGGAAAGCGGTTGATCGCGGCGCAGAAGCAGAGCGAGAGTGGAAACAACGCTTTGCTGAATATAAGGGCAAATATCCGGAAGAGGCGAAAAACTTCGAGCAACTGATTAATGGTGAACTGCCTTCGGGATGGGAAGATGCACTGCCCACTTATACCCCCGATGACAAAGCAGATGCCACCCGTAACCAGTCTGGAACCGTTTTAAATGCCCTCTCTCCTGTTCTCCCCGGTTTAATTGGCGGTTCGGCAGACCTTGCCCCTTCTAATAAAACCTACGTTAAATCCAGTGGTGACTTCCAAAAAGGAGCCTACGAAAATCGTAACTTCCGCTTTGGGGTGCGGGAACATGGTATGGGTGCCATTTGTAATGGTATTGCCCATCATAATTCGGGGATTATTCCTTATGGTGCGACGTTCTTAATCTTTACTGATTATATGCGTGGCGCGCTCCGTCTCTCAGCGCTTTCGCGGGCAGGGGTCATCTGGGTGATGACCCATGACTCAATTGGTTTAGGAGAAGATGGTCCCACTCACCAACCCGTTGAACATATTGCTTCTTTACGAGCAATGCCTAACTTAGCCGTTTTCCGTCCCGCTGATGGCAATGAAACCTCGGCTGCTTACAAAGTAGCGGTTGAGCGCGCAGTGGGCAATCCTCATGCACCAACTTTACTGTCTCTTTCTCGGCAAAAACTTCCCAACTTAGCGGGAAGTTCCATTGAGAAAGCAGCGAAGGGCGCTTATGTCCTTTCTGATAGCAACGGTACCCCAGAATTAATCCTGATTGGTACTGGTAGTGAAGTGGAACTCTGTGTGAATGCTGCCGAACAACTGCGTCAAGAGGGCAAAAATGTCCGTGTTGTTTCGATGCCGAGTTGGGAACTATTTGAGGAACAAGACCAAGGATATAAAGAGTCCGTCTTACCGCAAGTAGTGACGAAGCGAGTAGCGGTAGAAGCAGGAACGACCTTTGGTTGGTGCCAGTATGTTGGCGCACAAGGCGCGGTCATTGGTCTTGATCGCTTTGGCGTTTCCGCCCCTGGTCCGGTTGCGATGGAAAATCTTGGCTTTACCACAGCGAATGTGGTCGCAACAGCGAAGAAAGTTCTCGGTTAGTCGCAAGCCTAAAGAAAAAGTCACAGGTGTTATGACATCTGTGGCTTTTGTCCTTCGTCGATCTCAAATGAGTGAATTGTTACTACCAATTGATTAGAGTCTGGGAGTCGTGAGTAACCAATAACTAATGACCAATAACAAACCCTCCATGGAACTAACCTTAGGCTGGTTATATCCCACTTTAATGAGTACTTACGGCGATCGCGGCAATGTCATCTGCTTACAACAACGCAGTCAGTGGCGCGATTTGCAAGTTAACATCGTTCGTCTCGATTTAGATGCAACGGCTGATGCCTTCCAGGATATCGATTTATTTGTGGGGGGCGGCGCCCAAGATCGACAACAAGAAATTGTCATGCGAGATTTAAAGGGAGCCAAAGCCCAAATTTTGCGGAATAAAATCGAAGGCGGGACACCCGGCGTTTTTACCTGTGGTTCGCCGCAACTGTTAGGACACTATTATGAACCGGCTTATGGGGAACGCATTGAAGGGTTAGGCATTTTTGACCTAGTGAGTAAACATCCGGGAAACAAAGCAGACCGCTGTATTGGCAATATTGTCTTTCGTTTAACGGCTTCTCCCCTGGCTCAAATGGTACAAGCCCGCACTGGGGGACCGCCCATTGTTATTGGTTTTGAAAATCACGGTGGACGGACGTATTTGGGGAATGTGCAGCCTTTGGGACGGGTGGTTGTTGGCAATGGGAATAATCAGGAAGATGGCTATGAAGGGGCATTTTATGGCAACGCGATCGCAACCTATGCTCATGGTCCCCTACTCCCCAAAAATCCCTTTCTTGCCGACTGGTTAATTGAAACGGCGCTGGAATTGAAATATCAAAAAACCATCCAGCTTTCCCCTCTAGAAGATGAGTTAGCCCAAAAAGCGCGTAAAGCAATGTTTAAACGCTTAGAAGTTGGGAATTTAGCTTGATTCAGCTTTCATGATCTGTAATTCTTCCAAACTGGGGTCACTACACCCAGTCATACTCACTTGAGAGCCTAATTGCAGTACCCGCTTTAAATAAGCCAGGGCTTCTTCTGTAATTGTTTCTCCAGGCATTAAAACCGGTATCCCCGGTGGGTAAGGACAAACCAATTCTGCACTAATTTTGCCCACTGTTGCGGATAAGGGGAGGGTTTCCTTTTCGCCAAAAAAAGCGTGACGAGGCGAAAGACAAGGGGCAAGCGGGGGTAAAGATGATAGGTTCAGATTGATTTCTTCTTCTGTTTTCTTCTCTCTTAATGCTCTCAATCCTGCTAATAAAGCGGCTATATCTGTTTCTGTGTTGCCAAAGGTAACAACAAAGGTCAGGGTTTTTGCGGTAGGTAATTCTGCTGTTACCCCAAGCTGATGATGTAAGATTTCATCGGCGGTAAAGCCGGTTAAGCCCAAGCCGGAAACATCAATGGTAAGGCGAGTGGGGTCAATGGCTTTGCAACCGGGTTGAGGAGACTGAGGAGAAAACAACGCTAATTCTGGAATGCTTTCTATTCCCGCTTTTGTCTGTTGGGCTAAGGTTAAGGCTTGTCCGAGTAATGTTTCCCCTGCCGTTGCCACTTGGTGACGCGCTGCATCGAGGGATGCCAAGAGGAGATGACTGGGACTGCTTGATTGTAAACATTGTAGCGCTGCGGTGAGAGCCGTTGCACTGACTCGTTTTCCCTTTAAATGAAGTAAAGATGCCTGGGTGAGGGCGCCCAGAGTTTTATGTAAGGACTGGATGACCACATCAGCACCGAGGGTGAGAGGAGAGGCGGGAAACTGCGGATGAAACCCAAAATGAGCGCCGTGGGCAGCATCCACAATTAGCGGAAGCTGATGAGAATGAGCAATTTGACTCAGGGCTTGAATATCAGCGCACACCCCTTGATACGTCGGAGAGGTAATGAGAACGGCTTTTGCCTGGGGATATTGCGCGATCGTTTGTTTGAGAGTATCTGGTGTAATGTTGTAAGGCAGGTCAAATGTAGGGTCATACACCGGGTGTATAAAAATCGGAATGGCACCTGAGAGAATTAATCCCGCGATCGCGCTTTGATGAACATTACGCGGTAATATAATTTGATCCCCATTACGACAAGTCGCTAAGATTGCCGCCATCACCCCAGCGGTTGACCCATTGGTTAAAAACCAAGTTTGATCCGCCCCAAATGCCCCTGCTGCTAAATCTTGCGCCGTTTTCATGACTCCCTCTGCCGGGAACAAATTACCAAATTCTGGTAATTCCGGTAAGTCATAACGAAAGACCGCCTCTCCCCATATATCTGATAACTGCGAAGCAATGCCTTTGCCTCGTTTATGCCCTGGAACATAAAATTCAGCATGAGGACGATTGCCACTTGCCTTTAGAACATCTAAAAGCGGAGTCTCACCTTGGGAGAAAGCATCAGCATCTGTCATTATTTCCCTGCTGCAAAAATAGAAGAATTTTGAGAAGCAAACATCAAATTTGCTAATTTATAAGCCAGCCTAGCCCCAACATTGGCATCCCATTCATCCTCAGGATCATTGAGATTAGGAGAAACTTCACATAAATCAAAACCGATAATTTGTTTCCCTGCTTGAACCAACATTTCTAGCAAATAAATCGCCTGATTAAAATCTAACCCGCCAGGCACCGGTGTTCCCGTATGAGGGCAAAATTGCGGGCTTAAACCATCCACATCAAAGCTAATATAAATCTTCTCAGGTAAACTAGTTATAATTTCTCGACATTGCTCGGCCCAAACATAACCGTGATAAGCTTTTTCTTTTAATTGCCAATCAGTAAACCATTGCACGCGCTGATCTGCTTTTGCTCTTTCTATTTCTCCTCGTGAAAAATCTCGAATTCCCACTTGAACTAAATGAGAAATTCCAGATAATTGCAGCACGTTATACATAATTGATGCATGAGAATAGGTAAATCCTTCATAAGCATTTCTTAAATCAGCATGAGCATCAATTTGTAAAATTCCATAGCGATCATGCTTTTCAGTTAATGCTTTTATAAAGCCTAAAGGAACACTATGATCACCGCCAATTAAACCAATTAATTTATTTTGCTTTAGCAAGGAACTCGTTTCTTCATAAACCCATTGATTTAAGTAATCTGACGCTTGATTAACTGCTTTTAATTGGGCTTGAATTGCTTGATCTTGAAAATGACCTCCTGCTTCTTGATATTCAATCACCTGTTTAGCAACTGTTCGCGTTTGATCATTTTTTGCCAATAGTTCTGTATTGACTGGTCTTGTATAATGCCCAATTTTCCATGCTTCAGAAACAGAAGAGTCAGTTGGTTCTAGTTGTATAGAAGCATCAATAATCGCTTGCGGTCCTCTTGCTGTTCCTTCGCTGTAAGAGGTTGTGACATCCCAAGGAACTGGATAAAAAATAATTTTTGCTTCCTCTGAAGAGTAAGGATAGCCTAAAAATTGACCGTTTGGTCGAGAAATATCATCGGGATCAATAAAATTTGTAGAGAACTTTTTCATAAAGAAAAAAGTTAGCGTATTTGGATTTAAAGAAATTATAACGATCAGCCTAAAATGAAGATTTTAGTATGGGTTGTCCATTTTGATAAAAAGGACGGAGGGACTGTATAATTGCACCGACAACCTGGGTTAATCCTTCTTCTTCATTAAAATTTCGAGCGGTTGCATATAATCGGCTTTCTAGTTCAGTTAAACTCGGAAACATTTCTATGACTTGTTTAAGTAGACTATCAAGTTGATGGCTCATCATTAATGACCAATCTTGTTCATTAAACTCGATTTTATAATAGAGCATCGAAAATAATAAAATCTTAATCCGAAGCGGAGTGGTATAGCGAGTGATTTCATAGCGGAGATCAAATAAACTGCAATAATTTTTTGTCTCTTCTGCGATTTGTTGTTCTGCTGTTGCTGGAGATTGATGAGAATTTGTGTTTACACTGGAGTTTATTGATTCTAAGACTTGTGCTTGAGACGCTTGTTGATGCTCTTCTCGTAATTGTTGGGAGATCACTAAACTATTTGAATGATCCTCTTGTTGAATATTCGTATAACCCGTAGAAGCACCTGTTTGATCCGATCCCTCTCCTCTAATTTCAGTAACTTTTGAAGAAAGCCCATCATCATGATTATTGTCTACTAAAGGTTTTGACGACTCATATAGCAATTTCACTTCATTAATAATTGCATTAGCAACAATTTGATATTTATCTTTCTTATTTAAAGTCTTAACCACATCATTGATACATTGACTAAACGCATCTAAACTCGTTTCTCTTTGACAAAGTTCTTGTATTAAAAACTTAGTCCGATATTGGGAAAGGATATGAGGACTATTTTCCCAACGGTGCATATAGGCGCAGAAGAGCAATTTTTTGATGCGCGTAATTTCTGGATTTTTTTTCAAACTACGAACAATTTGATCAAGTGGAGATAGGATGAATTTAGGGTTATTGGGAAGAGAGCGTGAGCCAGTAGAAAGTTTTTTGAAGTAAGGGGTTAAATCACGAATAACATCGACAACAGTTTGATACCGATCGCGCGCATTCCATTTCACCATCCGGCTTAAAATGTTGGCGAACTCATCATCAACATTAACTAAATGCCGCCATAACAATTCTCCTGTTTTTGGATCGTCCTTGAGTCGTTTGGGCGCCATTCCACTTAACCCTTGAATAACGATTTTCCCCAAGGCATAAATATCACTGTTATATGACGGTCTTCCTCCCTGCTGCTCAATTGGCATATAAGCAGGAGTGCCAATGGCAACTGTAAATTCCGAATCTTCTTTTTCTTCATCATACAGGGTGGCAATTTTTTTCACCGAACCAAAATCAATCAAGACGAGTTTATGATCACTCTTACGCCGGATAATATTTTCTGGTTTGAGATCACGGTGAATCACTTTATTTTCATGAATAAAACGTAAAATCTCAAGGATATCTTGAAGAAAAATAATTGCCTTTTCTTGGGTCCAAACGGGTCCTTCTTTCAGTTCTTTTGATAATAAGTCCCCCTCAATATACTCTTGGACTAAATAAAATTGTTCATTTTCTTCAAAATGAGCTTTCAATTCGGGAATTTGTGGATGACTGCCAATACGAGCCAGAACTGCCGCCTCTAAATTAAACAGACGCCTTGCTGTTTGTAACATCCAAGGTTCTTTGGCTTGAGGCTTGAGTTGTTTCACTACGCACCAAGGATGTCCTGGAAAATCACAATCTTGAGCCAGAAAGGTTTGACCAAATCCCCCCACCCCCAATTCTTGAACAATATAATAGCGATTGCGTAGCTTGGTTCCCAACATGGCTTTTTTTTGTCTGTTTCCATCTAAACTATGGTCAATTAACTGCTCAGTTGCATTTTCAGACTCTCTGACGATCTCAACTAATCTCATTACTGCGATGCGTACAGAATGGTTTTGAGTGGTACTAATCCTATGGTAGTTATTTCAATGATATTGATGACTACATCTTAACATTTTGATGAACTTTAAAACTGTTATTTAAATCACCTAAATGAATACAATCATGTTGAAAGTTGTTTTATACGAACCTCAAATTCCGCCCAATACCGGAAATATTGCTCGCACCTGTGCTGCAACTCAGACCGAGCTTCATCTCGTTGGTCAATTAGGATTCGATATTAGCGATCGCGCTGTCAAACGAGCGGGGCTGGATTACTGGCCCTATGTCGATTTACACCAGCATCCCGACTGGCGTACTTTCATGGCGATCAAAAATCAACAAGGAGGTCGCTTGATTGCCTTTAGTGTTAAAGGACAATCGTCTCATCTGAGTTACACGTTCCAACCCCAAGATTGGCTATTGTTTGGCCAAGAGAATAAGGGATTACCTTCAGCAATTATGGCAAGTTGTGACCAAATTTTAAGGATTCCGATGTCTCATCCCAAGGTACGGAGTCTCAACTTATCGGTAAGTGTGGCGGTTGGTTTATATGAAGCGAAACGACAAATTAGTGATTTTACTTAAATTGAATTTCGAGACTTTACTGGAATTAATTTGTGATTTATAAACGAAATTAGAATGCTTAAAATCATTTTGGGAGGGATTGAATAAATTAATTGAAAAAACTCGAAAACAGTTTATTATGGGCTTGTGTTTTTATAGAAACTGAGCAAAATAACTGATCAGTCACAGAATCTATTGGGATCTAACCCCGGTAACTGCTGCGACCGCTGGTTAACATTATTCTCAAATCAAATCATCCTCTAGCAGAAGCGATAGGAGATGCTGTTAATCAACCTACCCACTATTCAACTACAGACAACTTTTATTCTCAATATTTAAGGCAGAGCAAAAGGAGGTTTTCTTGAAGTATTTACTGAATCGTATGCGTTGTTTATCCTTACCTTGGCTCGTCTCTCGTCCTCAGATTGCTACCCTGACTCTTCCTATCCTAGCCCTTTCTGCAGTCGCAGAACCAGTAGGAGCTTGGCAAAAAAAAGCTAGTGTGATTCAACCAGGGGAACTCGAGGCGATTTCCCCACAGTTGACAATTCAGCCAATTACTTATCACCAAATCCAACCGGGAGATACCCTGTGGGAATTGGCTCAAAAGTATGATATTTCTACTCGTGAGCTAGCAGAATATAATGCAATCAAAACTGAAGACTTGCTCCAAATTGGGGAGACTTTAGAAATTCCCTTACCTCAGAATCTCGATCAACAAGAGCCTCAATTGCTCAAATTTCCCTCAGGAGCCATTGGAGGAGCCATCTCCTCGGATCATTCAGAAAATATCGTCTTAGAATCTTTTGTAGAGGAAACATCAGTTTCTCCTGTACCTCGTGTGATTAATCAGGGCACACTTGCTCCAAGGGAGGAAAGTGAAAATTCCTTATCACAGGTCCCGATCCAACAATTTCTCGCTGATGTTCAAAAATTACAGGCTAACTATGAAAAAGAGCCTGTGCAACCATTAGAGAAAACTGATTTAGAGTGGAGGACTCATTCGGAAGCGGATCATCAAGGCAAAGTTTTCTCTCCAGTGGAATCCTCTCCTAGCTCCTATCCCAATTCACTTGCCACCGCGCCCATTAAGGTTGAGTTTTATAATCCCTCATTGTCTGCACCCATTGGCGAAATGGTAAGCCCAGAACTGCCTCCTCTCTCTTCTCCAGAACAATATCTTCCTAATCATCCTCAAAAATTTGATGGCTATATTTGGCCAGCAGAAGGGGTTTTTACTTCTGGATATGGGATGCGGTGGGGCAGAATGCACCGGGGAATTGATATCGCTGCTCCCATTGGGACACCGATTTTGGCCGCTGCTCCCGGAGAAGTGGTGGTTGCGGGTTGGCATAATGGTGGCTATGGTAATCTTGTCAAACTCAAGCATCCTGACGGCAGTTTGACTCTCTATGCCCACAATAATAAAGTTTTGGTGCAGAAAGGGCAGGAAGTGGATCAGGGACAACAAATTGCTGAAATGGGCAGTACCGGACGCAGTACGGGTCCCCATTTACATTTTGAAATTCATCCTGCTGGAACAGGCGCAAAAAATCCGTTAGCTTATTTACCAAAACGTTGATTGCCTGGAGAGATGCTTCTTTAGTCAAGTAGAGGGATTCATTAATGTGAATGTCTCTACTTTTGTTTTATGGGGCTTGAAGAAAACCGCTTAATTGAAAGTTTTAATCGGAATCTGTATGTCTAAACTACCGCAAATCAATTGTATTTATACCGATGGTGCTTGCACTGGCAATCCTGGACCGGGCGGTTGGGGAGCTGTCTTTTATTTTGAAGATGGTTCAGTTTATGAAATGGGAGGGGCTGAACCGGAAACGACAAATAATCGGATGGAAATGCAGGCTGCGATCGCGTCATTGGAATTATGGCAAGCCAGTGAACAACGTCAACCGGTGACCCTCTACAGCGACAGTCAGTATCTGATTAAAGGCTTGACCCAATGGATCAAAGGATGGAAAAAAAAGGGCTGGAAAACCGCAACCGGGAAAGCGGTACTGAACCGAGACCTCTGGACCACTCTCGACGAACTTAACGACCCTCTGATCCGATGGGAACACGTGCGCGGTCATGAAGGAATCGTCGGGAATGAACGCTGTGACGCGATCGCGCGCGCTTTTGCCGCTGGACAACATCCCCCTTTAAAAAAAAATTTAGAATTTCCCGTTCTGGCTAACTTCGATACCGTAATTAGTGTTAACAAAACGATACAATCAGAACCGCCTGCAACAATACCAACTTCGGATGAAATCGATATGCAAGAACTAGAGGAACGCGCACTAGAGGATTCTCGCCTTGTGCAAGGCGATCGCATGGAAGGGCTCAATCATTTGATCGAATCCCTGAGAATTGCCGATGAAATTGCCGAAAAAGGCTACCTCATCAGTAGTTCTGAACTTGCTGATTTAATGAATGTCAATGCAAGCGCCGTTACCAGTAGAGGGAATCACTGGTCTTGGCGCAATTGGGTGGTTTCCCGAGTGCGACGGGAAGGAAACCAAATTCTGTGGCAATTAGAGCGAGCGGAAGGTTAGTATAATCGTCCTCGCCATTGTTTTGGACGTTGACTTGCCGAGAGGAAAATCCGTAACACCGCCCCCAGATCAGCCAAAGGGGACAGCCAAAATACCCAAGACGCAGAGGTGGTAGTGCGATCATAAGACGGGGAGACCGCAAATAATAAGCCGATGCGCACGCATAACAATCCCCCATTGAGTCCCCCCATGAGGAGAAACATCAAGTCCGTTTCTTCCTTCAATAATCCGACAAGAAAGCCCAGAAATAAGGGTAAGGGTAGTGCTTGCAGCACCAACAATAACCACAGCTCAAGCAACAAGAGGCTTGGTGTCGAAGCATCTTTGAGATCAAGAGAACGCCCCCACTCTTGCCAGGTTTCTTTCATGCCTTCATACATTCTGACTTTGATGACGTTTGCCCCATCTAAAAAGCCAACATGATAGCCTTGACACGCTGCATACCGCGCGAGGGTCACATCGTCGCAAAACGATGCTTTGGCTGCACTATAACCGCCTAGTGCTGATAACACTTCCCGACGAGCCAAAAAACACTGTCCATTCGCCATAACCCGGTCTGGGGGATGAGGACGGACACCAGCCACATCAAAGCGATAGAGCAACGTCATGAGCAACGCTGGTTGTAACCACCATTCTCCTGGTGATTTCAGCTTAAATTGAGGTGATAAAGATAAAACATCATACCCTTGTGCATCAGCAGTGGCAATGAGGGCTGCCACGAGACCAGGTTGCGGTTGGGTATCGGCATCAATGCCTAAAATCCAGTCACTATTTTCAGAACTGGCTAAGAAACCATTATGGAGCGCCCAGGGACGACCCACCCAGTCTGAGGGTAACGGATCATCTGTGAGTAAACGAAATCGCGGATCATGCTGTTGCGCTTGCTTCACCAACTCCGGGGTTCCATCGGTGGAATGGCTATCCACGACTAAAAACTCCCGTACTTCATAGCCTTGCTGGCTTAATCCTTTTAAGCAGGGAGAAATGCGAGAGGCTTCATTTAAAGTCGGGACCACAATGCTTACTGTTCCCAACTGTTCGGGAGTCGTCGGTCTTGGTGAAATCGGAGGCAGCCGTTTTGCCCCTTTCAGTAAACGAGAGAGAAAAATCAATGTTGCCGGGACTTGGAGTAAAATCAGTAAAAAAATTCCCGCCAGCCCAGCTGTTTCTAAATTAACTGTCATTAACTACATTATTGAACCAATTTGAACATTACTTGGCGAGTGCCAAATAACGCAATCATACCGTGTTGCACGGGGTGACAAGGAGACCTTCTCCTGACTCAGCGATCCCTGCAAGCTGAAACCTTGCCACCTCTGTTCCCAATTCCTGGTGCTAAGCCCTATAACTGAGCAACAGACACAGCATTTTGTTCATGTTCCTCAGTGGAAACGATTGTGGATTGAGTGACACTCGGCGTAATCCAGTAGAGCACTGAACAGGGAATTACAGCAAATACCAAGCCCAAAACAACCGGAATCCAAATGCCAGCAGCGAGACTGAGAACTGCCCCAAACAAAATATTAAAGAAATAAATCGCAAAGGGAAGCGCCAGATGACGACGCACTAAAGCTAAGGGTTGATTTCCCCAAAAGAGATGAGCCGTTGTCATGAAAATCACGCCCGTGATAAACCAACCGGCAAAGTTTTGATAGGGCATCCCAAAGAAGGCACCTGGTTGTTCCCATACCCAAAACGGAACATCGGTTTGACTCATTGCAGGATCAAGGACAAAATCCCAGAAGGTGAGGAGTAACGAACCGATCGCGATCGCGCCAACGCTGCGCACCCAACTCGGTAAAGGACGACTTTCCAAACCAACACGAGCAATCAAATATGTACAAAATCCCACATAAAACCAAGATAAAGGAATTGTAAACGGAACTAAATCCGCAATTTTATAGCCTAATCCACTTAAATAACGATATTCACCGAAGGGGAACCCAGTGCTGGTTCCGAGCAATTCACTCGCTAAAGAAAGACTGACTGCTGGCACCAAAAAAGTGAGCAAGCGTCTCGCGCCTAAAATTTGATAGCCATAAAAAGCGACAGCACCTGCGCCAAGCAACATATAGACGACGCCACCGCCAGCCATGGAGTAGCGAAAAGCCACTTGTCCAATGGGTGGCAGACTGGCAATGAATTCCCCATTGGGCAAGACCAAAACTAAACCGGCAAGGCCAAAAAGCATGGCCAAGAGATGACCAATCAGCATTCCTGTTGCCGGGGAGAACCCGCTGCCATATTGTTGTAATTTCATTAAAGTTTCTTCCTTGTGTTGATACAACTGGTTAAATGATAAAAAGGTTTGGTTGAGAAAATAGCACTCAAGTTAAACTGAGGCTGATCGACAAATATTAATTAATAGTTTACAAAAATTTACAAAAAATGTTGCAAGTTTAGCGAAAATCTTTTATTTACTCCCGATTCATCCCAAGGCTTTCGTGAATGAAGGCAAAAGACCTAATCCTTATCCTTTGCCTTTGCCACAGGCAGTGGGGGCCCATCGGGAAAATCGTTAAGATCAAAGCAACTGTGCGGAATCAGATCGCCGCAACTCCTGAACAGTTACTGTTTCTTGGTGAGTGGTTGTCATCAATTGAGTTATCTCTAATGCAAAACCTATTAAATAATAGATCAAAATGAATTTTATTCTTCCTGAAGAAAACAACTTAACCATTCGCTCTGTCCAATATCGAGACTTAGCAGCGATTGAATCTCTAGTCAGCAAATCTCAAGAACTCCATCATAGTGGTTCAGCGTTTGCTTTAAGCAAAGACTTGGGCAATCTTCGCCAATGGTATAGCCCTTTAAAACTCTTAAGTCTCTTTCCTAACCCCGCCCAACATCAGTTTTGTTTTTATGTTGCTGAGCAAGAGGAACAAGTCTTAGGAGCGATTAAAGTTTCTCCAGCCAATAGGACCCGCAGTACCTGGCAAGTGGAACATATTTTAGTTGATCCAGACTATCCCGTAGCGGGAAAACGGATTGGGTCGCAACTGCTTCGGTATTGCTTTGAAAGCATTTGGGAAGCGAGGACTTGGATTTTAGAAGTGAATATTCACCAAAAAAGTATTTTGGCGTTATATCGCAGCAATGGCTTTCAACCGTTGGCTCAATTTACCTATTGGTCGATCGCGCCGGAGAAACTTCAGGCTTTAGCCCAACATGAACCGAAACTGCCGAATTTACTACCGGTGAATAATGCCGACGCACAATTGTTGTATCAGCTAGATACGGTTTCTATGCCCCCCTTACTGCGGCAAGTATTTGATCGTCATATCAATGACTTTAAACGGAGTTTGCTTGATCTTACCGTTGACCGTTGCCAACAGTGGCTCGGTCAAAAACACACGCGACAAGGATATGTTTTTGAGCCCCAAAGAAAAGCCGCGATCGCGCACTTTCAATTGAAACAAACCCAAAATAATCAGCCGAATCAGTGTCAATTAACCGTTCATCCTGCCTATACTTGGCTCTATCCCGAATTATTGGCGAAAATTGCTCAATTTTTCTCCGAAACCGACAATCCGCAACTCCTCCTGGCATCGGCTGACTATCAACCGGAACGTGAAGAATATCTCGAAGAAATTGGCGCCGAACGGGTGGAACATACCCTCCTCTTGTCTCGGTCGGTCTGGCATAAATTAAGAGAAGCCCCTTCTTCCCTGGAAAGATTGCAATTATCCGGAGTGTTACAAGGGTTACGACCGGGTCGCGCTCCGATTCCCAGTCGTTTACCCTGGCTTCACTCCTTTTCTTATGACTTTCATGAGGAGCAACGAGAGCAACCAGAAACCCATTCTGAAGCGGAAGAGGTGGAAGACAATTGAAAGCAAAACTCTCCGTCTTAGGGCTCGATATTGGCAAAAAACGGATTGGAATTGCCGGTTGCGATGGCACCGGATTAATTGCAACACCAATCATGACTCTGGAACGCACCGGATTTACGGATGATGTGGAGCAATTGCATCATCTGATTGAGCAACGTCAAGTTACCCGCTTAGTCATTGGCTTACCTTATGCGATGAATGGTGAACTGGGTCAGCAAGGGCAAAGAATTATAAAATATGCCCGAAGACTAGAAAAAGTTTTCAATCTGCCGATTGAATATGTTGATGAGCGTTTAACCTCCATTGAAGCGGAAGCCCGACTCAAAACCAAGCGAGGCTTTTCTCCCCGCCGAGATAAAGCACAAATTGATGCTCATGCCGCTGCCATTATCCTGCAGCAGTGGCTCAATCAACGTCCTACAGAGCAAGAAAACACTGTCAACTCCCAATAACAAATGCTTGCCAGGATTCTTTTCTAAAGTGCTATCATGAAAAGTCGCATGACTATATATTGGTAGGATACTGAAGAACAAAAAACTATGAGTCTGACCCAAGAAAAAAAGCAGGAAATTATTAACGATTATCAAGTCCATGAAACTGACACGGGCTCCGCTGAAGTTCAAATTGCGATCTTAACCAAGCGCATTACTCGTTTAACCGAACACCTCAAATCTAACGATAAAGACCACTCCTCACGGCGAGGGCTCTTGAAGTTAATCGGTCATCGTCGCAGTTTGTTATCCTATCTACAGAAAGAAAATCAACAACGCTATCAAGACTTAATCCAACGACTTGGTATTCGTGGCTAACCCACCCATTTTTTGTCTAGTTATGGCTTCTCAACCAGAAGAACAACGCACTAACTTACCCTTTGAACCCAATCGAAAGCGTAAGAAGAAACCCAAAACCGCACCGGCAACTGCTGAGTCCACATCTGAGCCTCAGCCCTCAACACAAGCTCAACGCAAAGCGCAAGCTTCTCTCTCTGCCATTCCTGAAGGCGTGAGCCAACGCATGGTGCGCCGGATGGCTTTCTTTTCAGGAATTCCCACTAGTTTAGGGATTTTGAGCTTTTTTATTTTTTACTGGATTGTTACCCAGGAATTACTAGACCTGCCTCCCTACACCGTTGTTTTGGTCAGTATGGGGCTGTTTGGGCTGGGTGTTTTAGGTCTTAGCTATGGTCTAATTTCTGCTTCTTGGGATGAACAGCGAATTGGCACCTGGTTGGGTTGGGAAGAATTTACCACGAATCTTAAACGAATTTTTGCCGCTTGGCGGAGTGCAAGGCAAGAACGCCGTCAAGAATAATTAATTAAAAGATGTGATTAATTGAAAATTGTCTTGAAATTAGAAAAGATAGATCATAAAAGAAGAGAACAATTCTGAGGAATTTCTCTTATTAAATCAAACTGAAAACACAACTTTAGCAAAACTGTAACGAACTATGATTATTGTCATGAAAGTCGGCTCACCCGAAGCCGAAGTTAGCCGCCTCTGCAACGATTGTTCTGCCAAAGGTCTGACCCCAGAAAAAATTGTCGGTAAGCACAAAGTCGTCATTGGTTTAGTCGGAGATACGGCTTCGATGGATCCCTTACAAATCCAAGAAATGAGCCCTTGGATTGAAGAAGTCCTTCGCGTTGAACAGCCCTTTAAACGGGCAAGCCGAGAATTTCGTCATGGTGAACCCAGTGAAGTTTGGGTTGATACACCGAATGGGGCCGTTCCCTTTGGTGAAAATCATCCGGTAGTACTGGTTGCCGGTCCTTGTTCTGTAGAAAATGAGGAAATGATTGTCGAGACGGCAAAAGCCGTGAAGGCATCAGGGGCGAAGTTTTTGCGCGGCGGTGCTTATAAGCCTCGCACCTCGCCTTATGCGTTCCAAGGTCATGGTGAAAGTGCCTTAGGATTGCTGGCAGCTGCTAGAGAAGCAAGCGGTTTGGGCATCATTACGGAAGTGATGGACACTGCTGATGTGGAAAAAATCGCTGAAGTGGCGGATGTCTTACAAGTCGGGGCGCGCAATATGCAAAACTTCGCGCTCTTGAAAAAAGTCGGTGCCCAGGATAAGCCGGTATTACTAAAGCGCGGGATGTCGGCAACAATTGAAGAGTGGATTATGGCCGCAGAATATATTTTAGCGGCAGGGAATCCGAATGTGATTTTATGTGAGCGCGGCATTCGCACGTTTGATCGTCGCTATACCCGCAATACTTTAGACTTGTCTGTCATTCCGGTGTTGCGGACCTTAACGCACTTGCCCATCATGATTGACCCGAGTCATGGCACGGGTAAGTCGGAATATGTTCCAGCCATGGCAATGGGCGCGATCGCGACGGGAACTGATTCTTTGATGATTGAAGTCCACCCCAATCCCTCGAAGGCCTGGTCCGATGGCGCACAATCTCTTACGCCTGCCCGCTTTGATGAACTTGTACAAGAATTAAGTGTCATTGCTAAACCTTTAGGCCGTTGGGCAAGTTCTCCGGTTACTGTGGCTTAGGGCTTCAGCAATTGACGAGACAACTAATCGTGCTCCCATAGCACAATAAAAGTGGGGCAGTTCTCCTGTCCCACTTTTAGCATTAACGGTTTGTGCTACTAGTTGTTTTCGTTCAGTGCTGGATTGGGTTGGCTACCAAGATTAATTTTTACCGGGCGATTAACCTCATCTTCAACTTTGGGCAGGGTTAAGGTAACAATCCCATCTTTGTAGGCGGCTGTCACTTTGTCTTGTTGGATTTCAACCGGTAAATTAATCGTGCGGCTGAACTTACCATAGCGGAATTCAGAGTGATAGGTGCTTTCCCCTTCACTTTCTTCTTCGCTGCGATATTCGCCGCTAATGGTTATGGAATCGCGACTGGCACTGATATCTAAGTCATCCGGTTTCAAACCCGGCACTTGAACTTTCAGTAGTAAGTTTTCACCATTTTCATCCAGTTCAATCGCGGGTTGCCAAGCATGTTCGCCCGCAGTCGCTTGATTTGCCATTTCATCGAACAGACGATCCAGTTGACGACGGAAGGAACTCATTTCTGCATAAGGATTCCAGCGTACTAAAGCCATACAGGATTCACCTCCTTGGAAAAGTAAAGTTATAAACGGTTTGCATCTGATGACTTTTACCTTTCACTTTCTATCATGACCGATCAATGAAGAATTGAGGGTGAGGTTTACCACAAAAAAAGTAGTCCGTATTACCGTATCACCCCCTTTTTTTGCCACAATAGGGGAGGCATATCTAGGAGAAAGTGGTTTTGACGGACTCGGTAATTATTTCCCCTCATGGGGGCGATGTTCAGTTATCGCAACCCCTTGCTTTGGGGGTAATGGCTTCGGGAAAAGGAAGTAATTTTGTTGCTATTGCCAACGCGATCGCGCAAGGACAACTCAATGCAGAGATTAAGGTTGTCATTTACAATAAACCCCAGGCTCAGGTGAGGGAAAAAGCGGAACAGTTTGGCATTCCGGCAATTCTCTGTAATCATCGGGACTATCCGAACCGAGAAGCGTTTGATCAAGTGTTAGTGGAAACGTTAAAGGCACAAGCTGTGGATTGGGTGGTGATGGCGGGTTGGATGCGAGTGGTAACGCCCGTATTAATTAATGCCTTTCCAGATCGGCTGATCAATATTCATCCCAGTTTGCTACCGAGTTTTAAAGGGATTAATGGGGTAGAACAAGCCTTAGCGGCTGGGGTTAAAATTGCTGGCTGTACGGTGCATTTAGTGCGCCCAGAAGTGGATAGCGGTCCCATTTTAATGCAAGCTGCTGTCCCTGTTTTAGACAATGATACTGCCGAAACCTTGCACCAACGGATTCAAGTGCAAGAACATAACATTTTACCTCGCGCGATCGCGATCGCGGCTCAAAACCAGCAAAAACGCAAATCATAGAAAAAATCAATCTATTTTTTAGCTGTCTACGATTAATCATTTATTATTGAAATGCCCTTATTCGTAAAAATTGAAAAAGGAATTGTCGAAAAAACTGTTTTTGACCAGTATGTTCCCGCCCATATTGACTATGTTAAAAAGCTAGTCGCGGAAGGACATAAAGCCCGCAGCGGTTACTGGGGAGACTTTGGCGGCGGTATGTTGTTATTTGAAGCCGATAGTTTAGAAGAGGCGCAAAAGATTGTGGAAAATGACCCGCTCATTAAAAATGATTGTGTCACTTACGAACTTCATGAATGGTGTATTGTTGTGGAGTAGTCGTCGTTGCAGAAGATTTTATGTTATTGTGTAGTTGATCCGGACTAGCGCGATTGTGACGCCCGAACCTTGTCAGAACCGGAAGGTAGCAGCAATAAGGGATGCTCGCAATAGGCGCTAGATGCCGGGTCTTTTTTTAGTTAGTCATTAGTCATTGGTCATTAGTGCTTAGGGAATAGCCTTTCGGCTTCGCGGAAACTGAGCGGTTCGAGTGAGCGGCTCGAGTGAGCCTCGCCGAACTCCTCGCCGAACTCTTGCCGAAGTTCAAGGCAAGGGAATAGGGAATAAAAAAAATTACCCTTCTTCTCTTTTTAGCTGGAACCAAGCTTGTAACTGCTGGCGGCAAGCACTGTTGAGAATCCCGCCAATAACCGTTAAGCGATGATTAGAAGCAGCGCTATCGGGCAGATTGAGAACGCTTCGCACAGCCCCTGTCTTGGGGTCATCCGCCCCATAAACCAGAGTTCCAACGCGCCCTTGAATAATTGCTCCGCTACACATCGGACAGGGTTCTAGAGTGACATAAAGCGTTAAGTCATTCAGATGCCAATTAGAGATTTTTTGAGCAGCAGCCCGAATCGCAATGATTTCCGCATGGGCAGTGGGATCGCGATCGCGCTCTTTGCGATTATTCCCTTCTCCAACAATGCTGCCTTGTGCATCCACTAACACTGCACCGACTGGAATTTCTCCGGCTTCTCCGGCTTTTCCTGCTAGTTCTAGTGCATACTGCATCCAGCGACAGTGTTGTTCATAACTTTCTTTATCCAGCTGCATTAGCCGGCTGCATTAACCGTTTATCGAGTTCTCCACTTTTATCGAGGGCATAAAGCTCGTCGCACCCTCCTATATGTTCATTATTGATAAAAATTTCAGGGACACTGCGGCGACCGTTGGCACGTTGCGCCATTTCGTTTCTTGCTGCTTCGTCACCATCGATTTTATATTCCGTAAACTTGACGCCTTTCCAACCCAATAGCATTTTCGCCCGAATGCAAAACGGGCAAGTTTGCCAAGTATAGATTTCGACATCTGCTGTATAATTGCCGGGTTGTCTGCCCAGTAAAGCTAGGAGAGATTTAAGCATGGCTGTTGTTCCTCATTGTCAATTGCCTTACTTCTTATCTTATCCCTAAGCTCCCCTCCGCCCCAAGCAATGGGGAGAGGGACTTCGGATTAAACTTTTCGGGAGTAGTACTCAACCACGAGGAGTTCATTAACTTGTAGCGCTACCCATTCCCGTTCAATCATGCCACTGACTTTACCGGTATAGGTGTTTTTGTCAAATTCTAAGTGACTGGGAAGGTTGGCTAGCCCAGGATATTCCATATTTCGTTCGACCAGTTGTCGTGAGCGATCACGATCCCTAACCGCAATCACATCACCGGCACGACACTGATAGCTTGGAATATCCATCACCCGTCCGTTCACTAAAATATGACCATGATTGACTAACTGGCGGGCTGCGGGAATGGTTCCTGCCATTCCCATGCGGAAAACGGTATTATCCAAACGCATTTCCAGCATTTCTAGGAGAGCCGTTCCGGTAGAACCTGTTGCCCGACGGGCTTTTTTCATATAGCCCATCAACTGCTTCTCTGTAACCCCATAGTTGTAGCGCAGTTTTTGTTTTTCTTCTAGACGAATTGCATATTCCGAGCGTTTGCGTCGGGCTTGACCATGTTGACCTGGGGGATACGCTTTGCGAGGGCTTTTCCGAGTTAATCCCGGTAAATCCCCTAAACGCCGCGTAACCCGCAGACGAGGACCTCGATATCTAGACATATAGCTTTCACTTAATTGATCAATTTTCAAAAAATCCACAGACCCTTTATTATAACAGGACCCAGTCACTCGTTACCAGCTTTGACCATCAAGAAACCTGCTCAGACCTTACCAATTCGACAAAAAAATGGGGTACTTCTACGAGTCCTGAGACAAAGTTAAATAAAGCCCAATTACGGGGACTGTGAAAAGAACGAACCTGACACTGATCTTTATGCTAAGTCATATTAAACATGATTGCTTGGGGATTAACATCAGTCGCCAATTGCTGTAGGAAATGCTTTTTTCAGCGCGGGAAAGAAGGGAGAGGGGTCTTTATCTTGGAGAGGATTTGCCCCTTTCCGGTTAAATTGATTCCAGCGAAAGGGTGCTTTTTGGGCGGCAGATAGCCAGAGTAAGCGTTTTGCCCGTGTGATCGCAACATAAAAAAGACGATATTCTTCTGCGGTTTGCAATTCTCCCGCTTTTTGCCAGGCAGTCGTCGGTTTGTCGAGGGTAATTGGTTCTCCTTTATATTCACTGTGGACAATTTCGCGAATGCGCGATCGCGCGACCTCCGATAAGGTAAAGTCACCGAGAAATTTGTGTGGGGTCGGCACCCGTGGTTGACCCGGCAGATTATCTTTGTGGAGAAAAGGAATAAATACATAGTCCCAATCGAGTCCTTTGGCTTTGTGCATGGTGATAATCGTGACTTGTTTCGGTTTCACATATTGATCATCACTGTCTTCTTCGATGCCCATAAATTGTTCTGTATTGATAATGGCGCTAAGGGCAGCAATAATTTCTACAACAGAACTGCGTCCTTGGGTTTCTTGACGCACCCGTTCGGCTAATTTTTGTACCGTTGCCAGTTCGGAAGCTTGATAGTTGAGGGTTAACCCGAGAAAGGAAATCAGTTGGTAACTGGGGAGTTCAATGCGGGCTTTGAGGAGACTGCGACAATAATGGGCGGCTTGTTTTGCGGCTTCCGTTTGGGGGGGATCTAAAGGACTGGGATAGAGGAATTGTTCGGGGTAAGTGGCAAGGGCATTGAGGTCTTGTTTCGGAATTAAACTCCGTTTCGTTAAGACTTCCAAGGTTGCTTTTGTGTACTCACCCGAATGAGGACGATTGAGAAATTGGAGGAGACTTAAAATTTCATTGGGAATTTGCGAAGACCGATCGGTTTGACTGACTTCATAGACCCGAATGTCATGGTCACGTTGGAGATCCATTAAACTTTCAGCAAGAAAGGTTCCTTGTCGGTTGTTGCGGACTAAAATAGCTGCATTGTGTTCAGGATTAGCGGTGAGTAGAGTTTTTACGCGATCGCGCATTCGGGCAACGGTTTCATAAATATCCTTGGGCGTATGAAGTTCTAACCCCTGATCGGTGGGAGAGGGATTGGCATCCGGTTGGGGGTCATCAACAGCAACGGGTTCGATATCTTGCACCCGAAACGGGATTTCTTGCGGATGATTCTGGTTCCCCCAACGCAGAAAATAGTTAGCCACCTCGATAATGATCGGGGTACTGCGTCCGGCTTCATCCATTTCTGCCAGGCGGTTTTCGCTGGCACAGATTTCGCAAAAATGACGGAAATAAATGGGGTCAGCAGGGGTAAAAGTAGAATTAATTGCTTGGTTCGGATCGCCTACTCGCACCAGATTAGGGGGGGGTTCGGGATGCTTAATCTCAGTGGCAAGGGTTTCTAAGAGTTTGGCTTGTAATGGGCTAGAGTCTTGGGCTTCGTCTTCAAATACTCCATAGATTTGCCCTTGTAGTTGTTCTGCAACCGCTGGTGATTCCAGCACCCGTAACGCACCGAGAATCATATCATCGTAGTCGATTAAACTGCGAGTCTTCGCCAACTCGGTATAAATTTCATATAACCCTGCGGTTACGCCCAGAATATTGTACTCATCTTGATTTTGCCAACTCAGTTCCCATAAAGCCGCTGCTGATAATCCTGAACTTTTTGCTTCTTGTACGGCAGTTTGGGTTAATTTCGGTAACACTTCCGTTCGCAACACCGACTGACGGCGTAGTCGTTCGGTTTGTTCCCCATCGAACGCTACTCCCTGCAACAAGGTTTTGTATTCGTTGGGATAGCGCCTCAGCCATGTTTCTACTGTATCTTTAATCAGACGATGATTTTGGGTGGGACTGACTAAGGTGGTGGTTTCGGGGTCTAATCCTGATAAATTGGGATAACGAGAAGCAATATTGAGGGCAAGTCCGTGTAAGGTTTGTACCATGAACCCTGTGGGAGGATAGCCCAGTGCTTTGAGATTCGCAGCAATTTTTGTTTTGATACTCGCTGCAGCCGAACGCGTAAACGTGACCACAATTAACTGTCGTCTCGGGTTCAAATTGTGACGTACAATCGCGATCGCGGCAGCAATTGCCATTCCAGTTGATTTTCCTGAACCAGGAACCGCAGACACAGCCAGTTTTCCGTTTTCCCAGTCAGCTAAAGGCTGTTGTCCGGCGCGTAACCGATTTCTCAATGCAGTTAATTGCTCATTCATATAGCACTTCCTAAGCGGGTGAATTACAAAATTATCGGTTTAGGGAATAGGGAACAGGGAATAAAGGATGTATTTCATGAGAATAAGAATTGCTATATCATTAAAAGTTCTAATTTAACGATCCAGTGATTTAAAATCAATTTGGAAATCATATTTAATTGAGTTGCTCTCGATTAAAGTTGAAAAGACAAGCATTGATGTTTCCTCAATTGCGCCAGTTGTTTACGCATAATTGCTGAAAAATCTAGGAACACGCTAAGAATTTCTGCTGCAATTGATCTCTCAAATTTCTTTAGAATTCATCAATAGAAATCACTCTATCTCATCAATATAAGATTCCGTTTCTCAATTTGCACTCAGCCCTTGCCCACAAAACTGTAAGATCAATTTAATAATGATGCTGAAACAACAAGAAAGGATTTAATTATAATGACAGTTGCTAGCGCAATTCCAGCATTTTGTCAAGGAATTCAATATTTTGCCGAACAACTTCCTGATTTTGAAACTTATGGGAAAGACCCTGCCATTGGTGAGGGAGCAACTCAAATTGCATCGCCCAGCGATGCTAAGGCAGTCTATCAAACCCTACTCGCTGCGGATGCGCTGCGTTATTTAACCTTACAAATCACAGCCTCAAAAGCCTCTGGGCACCCAGGGGGATTTGCCAGTGTTGCTGAGGGGATTGCTGCGCTGATGATGCTCGGTCACAAACATATTATTACAGAAGTAGGACACCATGCCCCGGGATTTTACAGCAATATGTTCCTGGATCGCTCTTTAGAAGACATGGACATTCATAATGTTCAACAATTGCGCGATCGGTTCCGAGAACACAAAGGATTACTGGGACACCTCTCCGGTCAAATTCCCGGACTCCTCAACCCCGCAGGACCACTGGGGCAAGGTCAACATTTTGCAATGGCAGGGGCACGGCTGCATCGTGATGTCCTCTTCCCGGTCACCATTGGCGATGGTGGCATTGGCGAACCTTATGTCATGAGCAGTATGGCACACTTCCACACGGCCTATCCCGATGTCACCAACTTCCTGCCGATTCTAGTTTGGAACGGCTACTCCCAAGAACACCACAGCATGGTATCAACCAAGCCCAATCAAGAAATGATCGAATATTGGGAGGGGAATGGGTTCCAAGAAGTGATTTTAGTGAATGCCAAAGATTATGACGATGCCAACCAAAGTGGCGACTATGTGGATAGCACCGCATTCTCCTTTGGCAAACGCCTTGAATTTACCCAAGCGATTCTTGAAGCAATGGATAAAGCGGCGCAGTCCGCGATGAGTGGTAAGCTTACCGTTTTGATCATTAAACAGCTGAAAGGAGCGGGTGTTCATGATCGCGGTGCGAAAGCTCATAATTTGTATGGACACCATACTCTCGATAATGAGGATATTGTCAAAGCCCTACAAGAACGTGCCCTTCCTCCAGAAGCCTGGCAAACCATTCGCACCAACTTTGAACGCGCAGCGGGGGGTCCTGCTGTCCGGTCAGTGAAAACGGAATTTGAATTACCGCTTCCTGATTTAGGTCAACTTCCTTTAGAAGAGCACCCCATTGGTGGCGAGAAGAAAGTTGCAACCACTGCAATGGGCGAACTAATTGCGCATGTGGGTAAACATGACCCGAACTTTGTCCTCACTAACGCTGATGGGAATGCGGCGTCGGGGATTAATAATGTCAACCAAGCCCTAAAAATTATTCACCCCACCCCTGATGATCTGTACTATCAAGGGCCAAAAGGTCAAGTCTATGAACCGTTGAGTGAAGATGCTTGTGCGGGTTTAGCTGCCGGATCAGCCTTGTTTGGCGCACGTACCCTCTGGTGTTCTTATGAATCCTTTGCGATTAATGGTTTACCAATCTGGCAAACGGTCACGCAAGCAATGGCAGAGTTACGCCGTCCGACGCCTTCTACTGTGACGTTATTTACCGCAGGTGCCTTGGAACAAGGGCGCAATGGTTGGACCCACCAACGTCCAGAAATCGAAAACTATTTTGCTGCCATGATGCGCAATGGGAATGTTTTTCCGCTGTTTCCCTGTGATGCCAACAGTATTCAGGTTTGCTATGACTGGGCGTTAGGAACGAAAAACAAAGGCGTGACGATTACTGCGTCTAAATCCCCGTTACCGATTCGCACTGTGTTCCAACAAACCCAAGAAGGCTTAGAAAAAGGCGGCTTTATTCTGCAAGAAATTCCGGGTGATAAGACAGTTGTCTTTGCTGTCATTGGCGATATGACCTTAATTCCCACCTTGGAAGCAGCCGAACAACTGCAAGCCCAAGGAATTGGTTCCAAAGTAATTTCTGTGATCAGTCCCCGTCGTCTCTATCGTTCCACGGATACCGCTTGGGATACCTGTGCTGAAGCAGATGGCGGTTTCCTCAATGATGCTGACTTTAATCAGTTATTTGGTGGTGAGGCGTTAATCGGGGTTACAGGTGGCTCTAGTGCCATGTTAGAACCGATTATGCTACGGAGTACCGCGCCCCGTGATACGTTTGCCTGGAAGCGAGGCGAAACTGCAGCTAGTGCCAGTGCGGTGATGGCAATTAATGGCATTACGGCGGAAAACTTAGTGAAGCGTTCGGTTGAACTGTTAGGTTAATCGTAGTGGCGCGATGCCCGAAATTCGGTGGCTTCGCCACATCGCGAATCTTTCCCAACCCTATGACAAGTAATGGGTTGGGAGAAACGCTCTTTATTCAATACTGATCGCGCAACTTCTTCTAACCCATAACAGCCAGCGTGCCTTTCTTATTTCCTATCGAGTTCTGCTAGGGAAAAACTTGATAAATTTCACGATGATGGGCAACTCGTTGACAAAGAATAGTTTGGCTTTTTTTATCAACTGTTACTCCAATTCGATAATCTCCAACTCTAATTTTGTATTTATCTTTGTAACCTCTCATTTTGCTGAGATATCCTAGCTCAAAAGGATTTTCTGATTCTAATTCGTGGAAGACAGCTGTCTAATACATAGTTTTTATTAACTTCTAGCATCTAGTTACCTCCAAACCGACTTTTATCAGCCAAAACTGGCTTAGCCACCTATCTTAACGCCTTCTAGGATTTATCTTAGCAACATGCAATGGCTTCGCCGGTTCCCTTCGGAAACATCGCGCTTTTGTTTTAAATCAATATTAAAAATGATAGATATGCTATATATAAAATGATTAAAATCAGTATTATCCTGTCAACAGTGTTTCGAGTGGAACATTCATGGCATTAAAGTAGGATAAGCCTCTTATTTGAGCCAACAGGAAGGAATTGAACCAAGTATAAACCCAAAAAACACTTGATCACTCATTTCTCCTGAATGACAGTTTAAATGCCGATTCTAAACGAAGGAAGATCAATCTTGAATTCAATCTCTCCTAGTCAAATCAATAACTTAATCATTGCTATCCAAGAGTGTAAAACAGAAAAAGATGTCGAAGACAAAATTATCAAACCTTTCTTACGTCTTTTGGGATATAGCGAAGAAGACTTTACTCAACAAGCCTTAATTGGCAATAAAAGAGTTGATTTTCTGAGCCGAAATAAGCCACTCTCACTTCACCGACTTTACTTATTAATAGAAGTTAAGTCAAAACAACATTCTCTGCCAAAGTTTAGCATACAAATTCGAGAGTATTTACAAAACTCAGGTACGGTCTTTGGCTTGTTGACGAATGGTCATGAGTTTATCGTCTTTTATAACAATTGTGGTGTCATTCAAAATATTGATCAATTTTCACTGCAAAATATACAAGCGAATAACTCATTGATTCCAGCGTTAACTTATCTCTCTAAACGTAACTGTGATAAAGTACTTAATTTTTTCGTAAAAAATGATAGGAAACTTTACAGTGAAATTACTCAGGCATTATCGGAACAATTTCAGTTAAAAGTTCCTCGTATTCATAATGGAGAAAGCCTTAGGAGCAATGGAGATACAAGTAAACCTATGATTATCACAGTATTTAATAATAAAGGTGGAGTGGGTAAAACCACGATGACCATTAACTTGGCAGCCGCTTTAAATCGTCTTGGTAAAAAAGTTCTTTTGATTGATATTGACCCGCAAGCGAATTTGACAACAGGTTTAGGAATTGATCCCCTAGAAGATGTTGAAAAAAAAGGAAGAAAAGATATTGCGAATTTACTACTCGAAGCAAAAACTAAAGTTGATCAAGTTTTATATTTTAGGCGATGGAATCAAGTTGCTTTGGATGTAATTCCCTCTCATATTCGCTTAAGTGATATGGAACCAGATTTATTAAAAACCATTGATGTTGATAATGTTCTCGCTAAGAAATTAAAAAAATGTAAAGATCAATATGATTTCATTTTTATTGATCCTCCTCCTTCTTTTGGTAAAGTCAATACAATTTCTTTAATGGCTTCATCTGGCGTCCTAATTCCAACACAATTAGCCCCTTATCCTATTCGTGCTTTAGAATATGTGATGAACCGTGCTTTTGCTATTGATGATGCAAGGGAAGAACCACTGCCAATTTTAGGAATTGCTGTCAGTATGTATGATAAAAATACGAGTAAGGTCAATACAGAAATGTCTGAATTAATTGATTCAATACTCAATAAAGATGAAAGACGTAAGGAAATCTCTGTTCTTCCCGAAAATACATGGATTCCTAATTTATCAGTTGTCAACACTAATGCGTTAAGTGGTCGTCCTCTTTGTGAAGCTGAATTTGATGATCATCTAAAAAAATACCAAAAAGAAGCTGTCGCTAAAGCATTTGCTCACTACGAAGCCTTAGCACAACATTTATCCGAAAAATTATTGACTGTTAATTAGGAGAAAAGATTAATATGCAAGGTAAGACAAGACAAGAAACCATTATTAACTATCTTCGAGTTAAACCCAGTAATCACGGAGAAGTCGAAACAGTTTTACTCTTTATTCCAGAACGAGAAAAAATTAAAAGCGAAATTTCTACTGATGAACGGAAGTTAATTGAAGAAACCTTTAAAGAACAAGGAACGAACTTAATTCCGATCATTGTTCGACGTACCCAACCCGATGAAGAAGATCGCGAATATGAAGTCGTTTATGGTCAAAAGTGGTGTATTGTTGCAGAAGAGATAGGAATTGATAGGTTGTGGACATGGGTATTTGACCTCAAAGATAGTGAAATTCCTCTCATTCAGGAAAAAATGTCTGCTTTAGCTGGAAATCAAACCTCACTAGAACCAGCTCCTTCTTCTAAAACTTCCGAAGTACAAATGCAAGAAACAACCCAGTCATCTGATAGTTTAGTTAAAGCCATTGAAATCAATTTAGAACCAAGTTTATTAACTGAATTAAAGGCTGGAAATATTCAGGTTAATATTGAGATTAAACCCAATATTCAATTAGAAACTAAATCAACTAGTGATTTAAATAATAAAACAGAACTTAATAAAAATTATGACAAATTAAGTGTCGAACAATTAAAGCAATTGGCAAAAGATAGGGGTTTGTCTGGATATAGCAAAATGAAAAAAGCTCAATTAGTTAAGTTACATAAAAACTGGGATAATAATCAACAAAGCCAGTAATTTACCAAATTAATGATGATCGCTCTAAGTGAAGAGTTGTTTAGTGCTGAATGAAAGCTCAGGGGCAAAATGTAAAAGCCTAAATGGTTGCTACCACCCCATGAAAGATGTCATTGCATAAAACTTATAGTTATTCCAAATAAAAACCAACAGTAGGTAGAATCTTGGAAGTAGGAGAAAAATATTTTATAGGATTTTACTGTTTCTAAGTAGCCAGGGCTAGAATTCTTCATCTATGTTTCAAATTGTAAATATAGCTCAATCTTTGGTATGACAAGTGTTTGGATTGACTTTACAAAAGTAAATGTAGTTGAGTTTTTCAGCCCCAACCTACTTAGAGGAGACATTTTTTCTTCTTTGACCGAAGTAAGGCATCCGTTTCAAGAATTGGTATCGCTTTTGGTGAAATATATTAGTAGAGACGTTCCATGGAACGTCTCTACTAACGCTATCAGTATGATGACAATATGGTAGGTCTAGGTATTACGGCAATACGGTTGGTATGGGTATGACCGGAATCAAATGAATCGCGCCGTTTAGTCAATCCCTTCGATGCGATCTTCTGCCTCCTGATACAATTCGCGCAGGCGATCGAGGTTTTCTTCGCTAGTTTCCCAATAACCGCGTCCGTTAGCTTCTAACAGCGTAGTCACCATCCGGCGGAAGGAATTGGGGTTCAGGTTTAACAACCGTTCCTGCATTTCCTTATCTTTGATAAAGGTTTCGTTGGTATCTTCATACACCCAGTTATCAACCGCACCAGCAGTGGCACTCCAGCCCATGGTATTGACCAGACGTTTGGATAATTCGCGTACACCTTCATAACCATGACTCAGCATTCCTTCATACCATTTCGGGTTCAACATCTTCGTCCGTGCATCTAGGCGCACGGTTTCCGAGAGGCTACGGACTTGGGCATTGGCCGTGGTGGTATCAGCAATGTAAGCTGCGGGTTGTTTGCCATCTTCCCGGAGACTGCTAACCACTTTTGTCGGGTCAGAGTCGAAGTAGTGGGAAACATCGCTGAGACTGATTTCGGAAGAGTCTAAGTTTTGATAGGTGACATCGGCGGTTTTCAGTGCCGATTCAAAAATCTTGCGGTTTTCACTCATAATCCCTGGGTTATCCGCATCAAAGGCAAAGGATTTCCGGTTGAGATACATATCTCGTAACTCAGACTCGTCTTCCCAAGAACTGTTTTCAACCGCTAAGTTGACGTTGGACGCATAAGATCCAGAGGCATTAGAGAAAATGCGGGTTGCAGCTTGACGGAGGTTAACACCGTTTTCTTCTGCTTGCTGCATGGCGTGCTTACGGACAAAGTTCATTTCTGGGGGTTCATCCGCTTCGGCTGCCATTTTTACCCCTTGGTCTAACAATGCCATTTGATTAATGAACAGGTCACGGAAGACACCAGAACAGTTCACCACAACATCAATACGGGGACGACCCAGTTCTTCTAAGGGGATGAGTTCGAGTTTGTTAATGCGTCCAAGAGAGTCGGGAACAGGCTTAACTCCGATGAGACAGAGAATTTGTGCGAGAGATTCACCGTAGGTTTTGATGTTATCGGTTCCCCAAAGCACAGAGGCAATGGTTTCCGGGAGTTCACCACCATTTTCCGCGCGATGACGGTCTAAGAGGCGATCCACAACCACTTTTGCCGATTGAACGGCTGCTGCGGTGGGAATGGACTGCGGATCAAGGGCATGGATATTTTTACCCGTGGGGAGGACATTGGGATTGCGAATGGGATCGCCACCAGGTCCAGGCATGATATATTCCCCTTCTAACCCGCGCAAGAGTCCACCGAGTTCGTTATCGGCAACCACTTGTTCTAAGCAGAATTCGAGATATTCAAACAAGGGCTTCATTTTTTCGCGATCCACCTTGGTATAGCCGAGGTCGTGTAGGGCTTGTACCCAAGGTTCTTTTTTGCCCATGTTGAAGAAGTTCAGCTTAGAAACTTGCGAGACTCGTCCGTTAGCATCGGCTTGGGCGTGAACCAGTGCTGCAACCGCATCTTGAACTGCGCTGTTGATTTCTTGCAACAGTTGGACATCCGCTAAAACGCCTTTGTCGTTGTTGCGGTAAACTTCATCGAGATCGCGCCCGATACTTTCGGCGATGGTGCGGGGTAAGCCTTGAATTTCTTCTTCTTCGCGATCGAGCGAGGCAATATTAACTAAGGTAGCAATGGCTTCTTCGGCGCTTGGGGGTTGTCCAATGACGTGTAAACCACAAGGCAACAGACGCGAGGAAATTTCCATCAGTTGCTTGTACAGCAAGCCCACCAGGGTATCCCGTTCTTCGGGACTCATTTCGCTAGCGTCTTTGTCAGGAATCTCGACATCTTTATCCAGATTGACGATTCGTGCTTGATCCATAATCGTGTTGACAATTTGGATTGCACGACCATTATCTTTCAGGTTTTGATAGGACCCGATCAAGTCTTGCAGTTCTTGCAGTCCTTTGTAGAGTCCCGCATTTTCTGCCGGTGGCGTGAGGTAGGAAATGGTTTCGGCGTAACTACGACGTTTCGCGATCGTTGCCTCACTGGGGTTATTCGCTGCGTAGTAATAGAGGTTCGGAATGCTGCCAATGAGACTGTCGGGATAGCAATCTCCAGACATTCCCATTTGTTTACCAGGCATAAACTCCAGAGATCCGTGAGTTCCGAAGTGTAGCACCGCATCGGCACCCCAAACTTTTTCTAAGTAGGTGTAGTACGCAGCAAAGCCGTGGTGAGGAGAGGCGGAACGAGAGAAGAGGAGACGCATCGGGTCGCCTTCGTAGCCAAAGGTGGGTTGTACACCAATAAAGACGTTTCCGAAGTGTTTCCCGTAAATGAGGAGGTTCTCACCGTCGCTGTTGAGTTCTCCTGGTGGTGGACCCCAGTTTTCATGGAGATTTTCGGAGTAGGGGGTGAGTCGTTCGTATTCGGGAACGGACATCCGATAAGCAATGTTTAACTCAGGGCTGGCATACTGGGCTTGTGCATCGTGCAATACCAATTCCATGAGTTCTTTCGGGGATTCAGGTAATTCTCCCACGTCGTAGCCGTTGTTACGGAGTCCTTGTAAGACTTCGTAGATGCTGCCAAAGACATCGAGGTAGGCTGCTGTTCCGACGTTTCCTTTGTCAGGAGGGAAGCTGAAGACGGTGATGGCAACTTTTTTGTCTAGTTTGGGTTTACGGCGTAATTTTGCCCATTTCATGGCGCGTTGGGCAATCATTTCCACCCGATCTTGCAGCGCGATCGCGCGACCGGTTGCCCCATCGCGTCCGGAGAGAATAATCGGTTCAATACCGCCATCGAGTTCAGGAATCGCAATTTGCAACGCCACTTGTACGGGATGCAAGCCTAACTCACTTTCTTCCCATTCTTCGGTGGTTTGGAAAACGAGCGGTAAAGCGACCATATAAGGGCGATTAATCCGTTTTAGAGATTCAATGGCTTTGGGATGGTCTTGACGGGCAGGACCGCCAACCAGGGCAAATCCGGTTAAGGAAACTACAGCATCCACAATCGGTAATGCTTCGACCCCTTTCGCTGCTGTATCCCAGAAAAATTCATCAACGGGTTTCGAGAAATCGAGTCCACCGGCAAAAATGGGAATCACTCTTGCGCCCATGGCTTCCAATTCAGAAACCACAGCCACATAATGGGCATCATCACTGGTAATCAAGTGCGTGCGCTGGAGAACTAACCCAATGCAAGGGGTTAATGGATCTTTGAGGTCATCTTTGATATCGGTTCGGCTGTTGTACCAACTGAGATACTCTTTGACATCCTCAAACATTTTTGGGGCGAGGGGATGCCAAATTCCCATATCAGGGTAAACAACGGGCTCAGAATATTTGACTTCTTCGTCTTTATTTTCTGTTTCTAGAACATACTTATCGGTCAGCATCAGTAAGAAGTTCTCTAAGTTATCTTGAGACCCCCCTAACCAATACTGAAAGGACAACATAAAGTTGCGAGCATCTTGGGCTTTATCTAAAGGCAGGTATTTTAAAACTTTCGGTAAGGTTTGCAAGAGTTTTAACATCCCATCTTGGAACGAAGCCCCCTGCTTTTCCTTCCGTTTGCGCATAAATTGCGCGATCGCGCTTTTGCTTTGTCCCAGTTGCGCCATGGAGAAACTGCCCAATTTATTCAGGCGCATCACTTGCGGCATGGAGGGAAACACAATTGCAGCATCTAATTGTTCGCGATAGGGTTCCACTGCCGCAACCACTTTATCTGCTAAATCTTCAATAAAAATTAATGAACCAATAAACAAGTTGGCTTGAGCCACATCACTCTTGAACGCTTCATAATTTTCGGGATCACGAAGTTCTTCAATTAAATAACCGCTAATCTCGATTGCGACATTGGGATTATTAGCATTAATCGAGCGGACTGATGCTGAGAGGGCGCTCTGGTATTGAGGCTCAAGCACGACATAGACCACCTTAACAAGAGAACGATCCCCAATCGTATCCGGTTCAATGTGGCGAATGGTGGACTTGACGTTAGTGAACATTCACACTTTCTCCTTCAATGAGCAATGACTTCTTCGGACTGAATTCAAGGTTTGCAATTCGGGATTAGCCCTTCCAATTGCAGTACCCACTTGTGTTTTGTATCAAAAAATTGCCACTCAGCACAGGAATTCACCTCAATTCGACATAATTTGACAAAAAACTAGTCTTATTTTGTAATATTTATTTACATATTAAAAAGTATTTACCTCCCTAAATGTAAACTTATGTAAAAATATCCCAGTTAGACCAATCCAATTAAATTTTCTTTATCCTCGAGACATCTGCTTTCGTCCTTGATTAGGATCAAACTTGGTTAAAGTGCCATTAACTTTGTCAAAGTAGGGGAAGATAGTAATTTTATCCTTTGACGAAGGGTGGTCATTATCAACTGCTTTATAAATAAGGAGTAATCTTTTGACGTCAAAAACTGCTTTTAACACTACACAATCAGAAGAAATCTTTAGCACTGCCAAGCAACTGATGCCCGGTGGCGTTAGTTCTCCCGTGCGTGCTTTTAGCTCAGTCGGGGGACAACCCATCGTTTTTGATAAAGTTGAGGGGTCTCGTGCTTGGGATGTGGACGGTAACGAATACATTGATTATGTCGGCACTTGGGGACCGGCGATTTGCGGTCACGCTCACCCAGAAGTGATCAAAGCTCTCCACGAAACCCTCGATAAAGGAACCAGTTTTGGGGCACCTTGTGTCCAAGAAAATATATTGGCTGAGATGGTGATCAATGCGGTTCCGAGCATTGAAATGGTGCGTTTTGTTAACTCCGGAACTGAAGCCTGTATGGCAACGTTGCGCCTGATGCGAGCCTATACCGGACGGGATAAAGTCATTAAATTCCAAGGGTGCTATCACGGTAGCGGCGATATGTTTTTGGTTCAAGCCGGTTCCGGTGTGGCTACTTTGGGGTTACCTGATTCTCCTGGGGTTCCGAAAGCGGCTACTAGCAATACCCTAGCTGCCCCCTACAATGACCTCGAAGCCGTGAAAAAACTCTTTGCGGACAACCCTGGAGAAATTGCGGGAGTGATTTTAGAGCCGGTTGTTGGCAATTCGGGCTTTGTTGCCCCTGATGCTGGTTTTCTAGAAGGGTTACGGGAACTCACCTCTGATAACGGAGCACTCCTGGTATTTGATGAAGTGATGACCGGGTTCCGGATCAGTTATGGTGGCGCACAAGAAAAATTTGGCGTTACCCCTGACCTCACTACTCTCGGTAAAATTATCGGGGGCGGATTACCCGTTGGTGCTTACGGTGGACGCAAAGAAATTATGGAAGTAGTCGCACCAGCAGGTCCCATGTATCAAGCGGGAACGTTATCGGGAAATCCCCTTGCGATGACTGCTGGCATTAAAACCTTAGAACTCTTGCAACGTCCTGGGGTTTATGAGCAGCTCGATCAGATGACGAAAAAGCTCACTGATGGTTTAAAAGACATTGCCAAAAAACAGGGTCATGCGACTCATATTGGTCAAATTAGTGCTATGTTTGGGGTTTTCTTTACTGAGCGCGAGGTCCACAGCTTTGAAGATGCTAAAACCTCTGATTTAGACAAATTCAGTCGTTATCATCGGGGTATGTTAGAGCGTGGTATTTATTTAGCGCCTTCCCAGTTTGAAGCTGGGTTTACTTCCCTGGCTCACACAGATGAAGATATCAATCAAACTTTAAAAGCTGCGGATGAAGTTATGGCTTCTCTATAAGCCGAGTCGGGGGTAGATTGATGGTCTGCCCCCGAATTGTTTGTTGAGAGGAAGAGAAGGAAATCAGAAAAAGTTGGTAACTTGCTAACGGGTCACGGTTATAGCAACGACCCACTAATCATCCCCGCTAATAAAATAAAGCCCAACCCGACATTCTGGCGGAAAATGGTGCTGTACAAGGTAGCTGGAAGTTGAGGTTGACGTAATTGATAGTATTGCCAAGACCAACCGACAACTGCAACGCCCCAAGCTAACCAAAAAGTGAATTGAAGGTCAGTTTTCAAGGCGAGAGCAGCCAAAGCACCTGCCGTCCCTAAGAAAAAGAGTCCCACCGCTTCTGGGGCATATTTCCCAAAAAACAAGGCACTAGAACGAATACCAATTTTGCGATCATCTTCGCGATCGGCCATTGCGTAAACCGTATCAAACCCCAACGTCCATAAGACGGTTGCGCCCCAGAGTAACCAAGTGTCTTGTCCGATACAAGCGGTAAAATTCCACGGTACTTCTGAGTAACCATCACAGGTAATGGCTGTCCAACTAATTAAAACGGCAAAGCCCCATGCAATAGAAAGCACAAGTTGGGGAACTGGAAAAACGCGCTTTGCAAGCGGGTAGCAGATAATGACGGGAACAGCAAGGATGGATAAGAAAAAGCTCACCTGATTCAGATAAAACGCTAGTCCTGCCGCACAAGCAAAAGCAGCAATGGCAACGATAATACCGACTTTGATCGATAATTCCCGAGAAGCAAGAGGGCGCGTACGGGTTCGTTCCACTTGTGGGTCCAAATTGCGATCCCAGAGGTCATTAACCACACAACCGGCAGCCGAAGTGGTTAAACTACCTAAAATGATAATTGTCACTAAGGGCAAGGGCGGTAATCCCTTTGCAGCGAGAAACACTGCCCATAAAGCCGGAACCATTAAAATTAATCGTCCCGTTGGTTTATCCCAACGCAAAAGCCTTATAATTGCTTGCCAGGTTGAGGGGTGTTGGTAGTCTTGCACCATAATCCAATAAACTAAATTTGCCTGATGAACTGCTTTTCTTCTAGGTTATAGCAACAAATCAGATAGAGACTGGTACACTGCTATATTGTAATTGAGACAAATCATTGAGAAATATGGAGAGCAGTCAAATGCTAGAAATTGAAAAAAAATATGTATTTGACAAAAATAATAATCCTATTGCAGTTCAAATATCTATTTCTGAATTTCAAAAAATAGAATCAATCCTTGAATCCTATCACTTTAATCAAACAAGAAATAAAGTCACACCAAAATTGAGCTCTAATCATGGTGAAGGGATGATTAATCACTTACTTAAAACACCGCTTCGTGTCGAAAGTTTTACTCCCATGAGTCGTGAAGAAGTACATGAAAGATACTGATCTGATTTTTCTGGATACAAATATCCGGCTTTATAGCTTTTTACAATCTGAAAAAACGAGTGAAAAGAAAGATATTGCTGATCAGCTTATTCTTCAAGAGCAAGTGGTTTTAAGTACCCAAGTTATTAATGAAGTTTGCGTCAACTTGATAAAAAAGACTTCCTTTGAGGAAGTGGAAATACAAGAACTCATTAAAGATTTTTATCGTCGCTGCATTGTTATTCAAATTAGTTATAAAATAGGTAATGCCATTAAGCCAGTAAAAAGCAAATTCTTTTTTAATTTATCTTTGAGTGAATTTTTTTATCCATTTGATACATATAAGATAAAACTGATGGAACCACCAAGTT
>CAZAYV010000005.1:0-14204 GCA_964489465.1 uncultured Dactylococcopsis sp.
CGTGTGCTCTTCCGATCTGGGACTTATGAAGCGCAAGTGCTGGATGACAAGTGGACAGCCGTAACAAAAGATGGGAAGTTATCCGCTCAATTTGAGCATACGATCGCGGTGACCCGAGAAGGGGTTGAAATTTTAACTTTACCCGCATAGACCCAGCATTTCAGTTGGGGCGAATCGTGATCCGCCCCAATGACTCGACCGATCTAAGTGAGATTTAAGTCGGTAACTGCACCCAAACTACTCGAAGAAACGAGCTTGGCATACTTAGCGAGAACACCGCGCGGATAACGGGGGGCTGGCGGTTGCCAGTTGCTGCGACGTTGGGCTAATTCTTCATCACTCACATGAAGCTGCAGCGATCGCGCTGCAGCATCAATGGTAATGGTGTCTCCTTCTTGGACGAGGGCAATATTGCCGCCAACTGCCGCTTCGGGGGCAACATGACCCACCACCAGGCCATAAGTGCCACCGGAGAAACGTCCATCGGTGATTAAGCCCACGGAGTCGCCTAAACCCGCGCCAATAATCGCTGAAGTGGGGGCTAACATCTCCCGCATCCCAGGACCCCCTTTCGGACCCTCATTGCGGACAATGACGACATCTCCGGCGTTAATTTTGCCAGCAAGAATCGCATCTAAACAGTCTTCTTCCGATTCAAAGACCCGCGCCGGACCGGTGATTTTTGGTGTTTTCACGCCGCTAATTTTTGCCACTGCCCCTTCTGCAGCTAAATTTCCTTTCAGAATCGCTAAGTGTCCTTGGGCATACACAGGATTATCCCACTGGCGAACCACTTCTTGATTGGGGGGTGGGGTACTGGGAACATCTTTTAAGATTTCTGCGGTGGTTTCTCCGGTAATTGTGAGGGTATCACCGTGCAGTAAACCGTGTTCTAGCAGCATTTTCATCACGAGTGGAATGCCACCGACATCATGGAGGTTTGTAATCACAAACCGACCGGACGGTTTGAGGTCACATAAAACCGGAACGCGATCGCGAATTGTCGCAAAATCTTCTAAGGTCAGATCCACGCCAATGGTATTGGCAATGGCCAGTAAATGGAGGACGGCATTCGTGGATCCGCCAACCGCCATAATCACAGAAATCGCATTCTCAAATGCCTTCCGCGTTAGGAGTTGACTGGGCAAAATTTGCTTGCGAATCGCTTCGACTAACGCAAACGCCGATTTCTCAGCACTATCGGCTTTTTCTGTATCTTCTGCTGCCATTGTCGAAGAATAGGGCAAACTAATCCCCATCACTTCAAACGCCGAGGACATGGTATTGGCAGTAAACATTCCCCCACATGAACCAGCCCCCGGACAAGCATGGCGTTCAATTTCAGTGAGATGGGCTTGATCAATATTGCCCGCACTATACTCTCCCACCGCTTCAAAGGCACTGACAATGGTTAAATCTTTCCCCTCATAATGTCCCGGTTTCGTCGTTCCGCCATAAACAAAAATCGAGGGAATATTGAGGCGTGCCATGGCAATCATTGCCCCCGGCATATTTTTATCGCAACCGCCAATCGCAAGCACCGCATCCATGCTTTGTCCATTACACACCGTTTCAATGGAATCGGCAATGACATCGCGGGAAACGAGAGAGTATTTCATTCCCTCCGTGCCCATGGAAATGCCATCGGAAATGGTAATCGTACCAAACATTTGGGGCATCGCTCCCGCTTCTTTAAAAGCCGCTTCCGCCCGGAGGGCTAAATCATTAATCCCCACATTACAGGGAGTAATCGTACTAAATCCATTGGCGAGTCCCACAATGGGTTTCGTAAAGTCGTCATCTTGAAATCCCACTGCCCTTAACATCGCACGGTTGGGGGCACGTTGGGTTCCTTGGGTCACTGCTTTGCTTCGTAAATTGTCTGACATTCGTCGTTCTCCAACATTCTTTTCTATTTTGGCGTTGATTGGGGCAAAATGAGGAAGAATGCTCAGGGATTTTTAAGCATTTCTTCACCCTAACCTTTACTTTCCGCAATAAAAATGTATGATTAAAATCAATAATAAGTGTAATACCCTCCAGACTGGTTGATCCTATGTTTATTCTTACTGCTGACCAAGTTCGGCCTCAGCGAGCAATTCGACGTCATAACTCACGAGTAGAAAAACTCGTTGCAATTGCTTATCGGCAATGGTTATTTACCAAAGGAGAATCTTATTTAGCAGCAGAACGGGAGATTGCCATTCAACAAACCCGAGAAAAACTGGATGCCGGCAAACTGTGTATTTTAGTCATGGATGAGCGGAATCAAAAATATGTATTATGCTATCAAGATTCGCAATTGGAACCCTTAGACGACAATGTACCGACGACAGAAACCAAGGAAGATTTAGCAGCACTTGTGGAAGCGATACGTGAAACTTCCGGCTTAATCAAGAACAATCGCCATAAACTGAGAGTCTATCCAAAATCCATTATTGGAATCGAACTAGTCGATTGGTTATGTGATTATCTCAACTGTTCCCGTAAGGATGCCGTTAAAGTGGGACAGTCACTGATGGATCAAGGTTGGCTCCACCACACTTGGGATAAACATGAGTTCAAAGATGAGGAATTACTGTATCGTTTTTATCAAGATGACAAATTGAGCCTTCCTTTTGTCACAGGATAGTCTCGCTGTGACGAGTCATGATTAAACGTTAACCAATTCCAGGGACAACCGGATGAAAGAAAAACGCTAACCCAATCACAATATACGTTGCTAGGAGTAAACTTCCTTCCAACCAGTTTGATTTACCATCAGAACTAATGGAGTTGGCAATTAAAACGGAGACGGCCACGGCAACTAACTCAAAGGGATTAAAATCTAAATCCATGGGCTGACCGATGATCGAACCGACAATAACCAAGACCGGGGCAACAAATAGGGCAATTTGGAGGGTTGAACCGACAGCAACTGATAAAGATAAATCCATTTTATTTTTCATGGCAACTGTGACGGCTGTAAAGTGTTCTGCGGCATTACCAATGATAGGAAGCAGAATAACACCTGTAAATAAAGCAGTAATCCCTAAACTTTCTGCGGCTGATTCTAAGGAGCTCACCAATAATTCTGACTCAATCGCGACTGTAATTGTAACAACAAATAAAATTCCAACCCAGAACCAAAGATTCACATCTTCTGGCTTTTTTTCTGCTTCTGTTGGAGTGGACTCAACTGATAATTGTGACTGTTGATTCACTGCTCCGACTTCGCAAAGATAGGCATGGGTTTTCATTGAAAATAAAAGCGTTAATCCGTAGACAATAATTAACACAATGGCAACGGCAACCGATAATTTTTGTAACGTGGCTTCTCCCATTCCATTTGAGGTATGTTCAACTGCCGTTGGCAGTAAAATGGCAATCACCGCTAAATTCATAGAAGACGCATTGACCCGCGCCACTTCCGACTGAAAAATTTGTTCTTTATAACGCAATCCCCCTAAAAGCATGGCAAAGCCCATGACCAATAATAAATTACTGATAATTGATCCAGTAATTGTTGCTTTAACGACATTAATTAGACCACTTTTTAGAGCAATAAAAGCTAAGATTAATTCAGTAGCATTACCGAAAGTTGCATTGAGGAGTCCCCCTAATGTTGGTCCCACAACAACCGCAATTTCTTCTGTTGCTTCACCCATAAAAGCGGCGAGAGGAATAATCCCTAAACTCGCCATGATAAAGATCGTTACTTCATCCCAATGTAACCAATCACCGATGATTGAAATGGGAACAAATAGTAATAGGATAAACCATAAGGTATTGCGATTGAACATGATCTTAAACTGGAGAGTTAACAATTAATGATAGATAATATCCTAATTTGAACATTGATCATAAAATATAGGGATAATTTTTGAGAGTCTTTATATAAAAGTAAGATTAAGCACAATTCTCTGGTAATTATTACTTTTATAAAAATAATAATTGCCAGAGTTAAAGTCAGTGAAGAAGGAGGGTGTGCGATATGGATCGTGAAGACAGTCGGGCTGCTGTAATGAAGGAATCATTAAAACCCCTTCATCCAGCAACAGAATCAGAAACCAAGACGGGGGTATATGTCACGATTCACGGGCATTTTTATCAGCCGCCACGAGAAAATCCTTATTTAGAAGCCATTGAACGGCAACCAACGGCAGAACCCTTTCATGATTGGAATGAACGGATTCATCATCAATGTTATCGCCCGAATGTCTTTGCGAGAGTTTTAAATGAACGAGGAGAAGTGATTGATATTGTTAATAATTTTGAGTACCTCAGTTTTAATGTCGGTCCGACTTTGATGTCCTGGCTAGAACGATACGATTTAGAGGTTTATCAAAAGATAATTGAAGCTGATCGCGCCAGTTGCAAACGCCTCAATGGCCATGGCAACGCGATCGCGCAACCCTATAATCATCTCATTCTTCCCCTTGCCAACTGGAAAGATAAAATTACGCAAATTCGTTGGGGAAAAGCGGATTTTCAACGGCGGTTTGGACGCAAACCGGAAGGCATGTGGCTACCGGAAACCGCTGTGGACTATCCCACCTTAGAAGCCCTAATTGCAGAAAAGATTCGTTTCATTATCCTCTCTCCTTCCCAAGCCCAGCGCTGTCGTCCTCTGCCGAGTGAGGACAATCCTAAGCCACGGATCTGGCACGAAGTCGGCGGTGCTCAAATTAATCCCTCCCGCCCCTATCGCTGTTTTGTTGACTCTGACCAATTTATTGATATCTTTTTCTACGATGGTCCAATTTCGGCGGATATGGGCTTTCATGATGTTTTACAGACCTCGCAATATTTTGCCGAACGCCTCCGACAAGCGATTCAAGGGGGTCATCTGCCCTCACAATTGATTAATGTGGCGACAGATGGCGAGACCTTTGGTCACCATAAACCTGGAACCGAAAAATCCCTTGCCTATGCCTTTACTCGTGAATTTCCTGCCCGAGATTGGCAAGTAACCAATTATGGGCATTATCTTAGCCAAAATCTCCCAACCTGGGAAGTGATGCTTAAGCCCGTCAGTTCTTGGAGTTGTCCTCATGGGATAGAACGCTGGCGCAGTGCTTGCGGTTGCGGGGGCAGCGCTCACTTGCAGCAAAATTGGCGCCAACCGCTGCGAACCAGTTTAGATTGGTTGCGAGATCAGCTGGCAGAGATTTTTACGACAGAAGGGAGCAAACTGTTTGTTGATCCGTGGGCAGCCCGTAATGAGTATCTGCAAGTGTTGCATGATCGCGCTCAGGTTATGTCATTTCTCCTGCGTCATCGCAATCACCCGCTGCGCCCCCAAGAACAAGTTGCCGCTTTACGCTTGCTAGAAATGCAACGGAATGCCCTGCTCATGTACACCAGTTGCGGTTGGTTTTTCGAGGAAATTTCTCGTCCCGAAGGGGTACAAATTTTACGATATGCCTGCCGCGCCATCGAATTAGCAGAAACCGTCTCCGGTCAATGCTTGGAAACTGAGTTCATGGAACGACTCGCCCAAGCCCCCAGTAATAACCAACATTTCCAAAATGGTGCTGAAGTTTATCAGTATCTAGTCAAGCCCGCTCAAATTCCCCTCGAACAAATTGCTGCCCACTACGCCTTTAGCTCTTTATTCCAAGCGCAACCGAAACAAGATTATCATTACGCATATGATGTGACACAAAAAGACTATCATCGTCAAACGATTGGGGCGCTTACCTTAGCCATGGGCGAATTAAAAATGCAGTCCCGCACAACCGGCGAAATTGCCCATGTCGTTTTTGGAGTATTACATCTAGGGGGATGGGACTTTCATTGCTGCGTGCAACCCTTTCCGGGGCGAACCACCTATGTTATGGAGCTCGAACAGATCTTTGCGACGTTTGAACAGGGCAGCGCAGCGAAGACAATTCTAGCCATGAAAGCCCACTTTGGAGAACAGTCATTGGGCTTAGAAAATCTCTTTGTGGAGAAGCGGATGGAGATTATGCAGCAATTGGCGCAGCAAACTAAAAACCGCTTGCACGAACTTTACACTCAGATCTATCGCGATAATTACAGTATTTTAGTGGCATTTCATCAAGATCGTTTACCTGTTCCGCGAGAACTACAGGTTGCTGCCGAAATTACGCTCTCTCAGCGTTGTTTAAATAGTTTACAACAGCTAGAACAAGTGGAAGAGGATATTGCCGCGCGCAACGAGCTGTTGCAGGAATTGGAAATGACGACCAATGAAGCCCATCGTTTAGAGCTCACCTTGGAGATTCCAGAGGGCAGGAAGATTTTAGAACGGCTCACTTTACGATCACTGTGGCATTTACTCCATAACTGTCCTCAAGATCCGACAACTGGCAAATACACGAAACGCCTGATTGATTTGGGACACTTACTTGATCTCGGACTAATGCTCGATCGCTGCCAAGAACTCTACTACAACTGGTTACAAAACCATTCCCAACAAGGATTATCTCAAGAACTACGGAGTTTGCTGCAATTGGGACTCGATTTAGCGGTTGATGTTCGCCCTTGGCTAAAAAAATTGGAATCACAGGGTTCGTAGTTGCATCTGGGAGCGATCTTTGCCATCTTGATGCTTCACTTTCCGAAACAGTTCATAAGCGGTTTGAAAGGCTTGTCTGGCTTCGCTGGGTCGCTCCCGTCCTTTGAGGGCGAGTCCTAAATTATAATAAATACTGGGATTATCGGGAACGAGTTCGGTGAGGCGACGATAGGTAATGATCGCTTGTGAATAATCTTGTTGCTTCAGTTGGATTTCTCCTAGGGCAACTAGCGCGGAAACCGGTTCTGGATCAAGACGGATGGCTTCTCGATAAGCCGACGCTGCCCCTTGCCGATTGCCTTGCTGTTCCAGTAGTTTTCCTCGGTAATAGTAGCCTATCCCCTGATTCGGGTAGCGTTGCAAGAACGTTTCAATGGTTGCCAAAGCTTGTGAAAATTGGCCCTGTTGCTGATAAGCGGTACTAAGATTGAACCAGGCTGAACTGTCGTGAGGAGCAACTTGAATCACTTTTTCTAGGTGCGCGATCGCGGTGGGATAATTCCCTTGTCTGACAAGTAAAGACCCCAAAATGGCATTCGCTTCTACGTGATTAGGTTCAATGGTCAAAAGTTTTTGGTAAATTGCTGAAGCGCCGGCAAGATCATTTTGACGTAAGAGCACCGCCCCTAACCCTAAATAGGCTTCTAGTTTTTTCTCGTCCAATTCTGTTGCCCGAAAATAAGCAGTGGACGCTTCCGAATACTTTTCAATTTTCGCGAGGGTATGACCCAAGGCATAATAGAACTCAGCATTATCGGGAGCCAGTTCCACCGCTCGGCGATACGCCCACGCTGCCGTCTCGTAATTTCCCTGTTGGGCTTCGAGATAACCAATGCCTGAGAAAATCTTCGGATTATTTGCACCGAGACCAGCCGCTTTTCGATACACTTCCGTTGCCGCTTCATATTCCTTGGCATCTGCCAATTTTCGTCCGCGCTCCAATAACTGACGCAATTCCGTTTGCTGATTTTGTTGGGCAAACTGGGTATTTTCTAGAAAGTTCACTTCTACCCTTTCACTGAGCGAGATCGAGGGCAAGAAAACAATTGGCGTAACAACAGCAGCGATAACGAGACTCCCAAGACGACTAGTTTTGTCCACAATCATTCATTCAATCACTTTTAAATCAAGAAAGACTTAACAATTGATATCTTATGGTGCAAGGGACAAATTAACAATATGGTAAACGCTTGTTTTTATCTGTGTTCCCAATCGTCAACATTGGTTATTGCTTTCGATTGGATTGGGGATTATGAACGACTTAGAAAATTAGGTGTTATCAACGATGAAAAAAAACTTCTATCCAGAAAGTCTTTCCCTAATGTTTCAATAATGGTCAGTCTGAACCAATTTCGAGATATCCCCTCGGGGGGTATTGAAATTCTAAGCAAAAACTAGCAAGCTAAGCAATAGAGATTGCAAGAAGATTGTAGGGGCAAAATTTGGTGAAACAACAAGTATTATTAACCGCTTTCGCGATTGGACTTCCCTTATTTACACTCGGCTGTGGTGGAACAACCACTCCCTCTGATGAAGAAACAACAACCAACGAATCGACATCAACGGGTGGTTCCGGAACGATTACACTGGTTGCCAATGGTGAGGATTTTGTGCGTCAAGGGTTTGTCACAAAAGATGGGTGGCAAGTTGATTTTGATCATGTTTATGTCACCCTTGATGATGTGACCGCCTATCAAAGTGAGCCGGCGTTTGATCCCGATAAAGATCAAGACATTCAAGGCAAAGACGAAGTGACCTTAGTCAGTGAACCAACAACAGTTGATTTAGCCGAGGGAGGCGCAGACGCAGATCCAATTCAGGTGACGGAAGAAAAAGCCAGCCCCGGTATGTACAATGCCCTAGCCTGGCAACTCGTTACGCCAGAAGCGGGAGAAGTAAATAGTGCGATGGTTCTAGAAGGAACCGCACAAAAAGATGACCGCACGATTGATTTTGTCTTAAATTTGGATCAACCACTGGCCTATCAATGTGGGGAATATGTGGGCGATGCCCGCAAAGGTTTCTTAGAAGCAGACATGCAAACGGAATTAGAAACCACCTTCCACTTTGATCATATTTTTGGAGATGCCGAAGCGCCTGCTGATGATGCGATTAATACCGGCGCTGTGGGCTTTGATCCCATGGCAGAACTGGCCGATAATGGTACTCTCAATGTTGATCTGGCAACCTTAGAGCAAGAACTTTCCCCAGAGAACTATCAAACTCTAGAGAAAGCAATTCAAGGGTTAGGTCATGTCGGTGAAGGACATTGTAAAGAAACAGAAGCTTAAACTCCACTCAATTTTGATATGCGTTGGCAATTTTTTTTGTATTTAACCGTTTCTCTCTTCAGTGCTGCACCTGTATGGGCTCATGGGGCGGCAATTGGACATCGGAGAACCAGCGCGATTGAAATTCGTGCCACCTACGACAGTGGGGAACCCATGGCAAACGCGCAAGTTACGGTTTATGCCCCCAGTGATCCCACCACGCCTTGGTTAAAGGGAACGACAACAGAAAAGGGGACATTTGTTTTTGTTCCCGATCCCGATATCAGCGGTGATTGGGATGTGAAAGTCCGTCAGTCTGGACATGGTGACTTGGTGAGTATTCCGGTAGAAAATACGGAAGCTGATACTGCTGCTGAGCAAGCTCAAGCGAGCGATAGTTGGCGAGGGGGAAATTACACCCCGCTACAAAAAGCAATGATGGCTGCTTTAGGGATTTGGGGATTTATTGGTACTGCCCTTTTCTTTGCCCGTAATCAATCCGAGAAAAAATAATGCACATTCCAGACGGAATCTTACCACCTACAGTTGCCATCGGCGGTTATGCAATCACCGGGGGTATGACTTGGTATTCCTTAAGAAAAATTAGTCGTTCTAATAACCCTAGCGAGCAAATTCCGAAAGCGTCTTTACTAACAGCAGGCTTTTTTGTCGCTTCCTTAATTCATATTCCCATTCCCCCTTCGAGTATTCATTTAGTATTGAATGGGTTAGTCGGCGTCGTCTTAGGATACTTTGCCTTTCCTGCCATTTTGATTGGTTTATTTTTTCAAGCGGTTATGTTCCAACATGGCGGACTTTCTTCTCTGGGAGTAAATGCAGCGATGATGGGGATTCCTGCCGTACTCGCTTATCATCTTTTTCAACTCCATCATTCTTTCCCCCAAGGAGAACGGTGGGCGAATGCCTTTGCTTTCCTCGCCGGTGGCGGTGCCTTAGGGCTAGCTGCACTGATTTTTACCTTTTTAGTAGTGACAACCATTCCGGCAGAAGTTAATGCAGAATTAGAACGGCGAGCGATCTATATTGGTTTAGCCGGTTACAGTGTGCAAGCCGTGATTGAGGGAACTTTTACCATGCTACTGGTTTCCTTTTTCCGTCGGGTGAAACCAGAATTGCTTTCTGATGCAATTGACAATTGATCAATTTCCCTGAACAATAAAGTGATTAGGAATGAGGTTGCTTGTTAACTGTAACTAATCGCACAAATGATAGCTCTATGATTCTCTGGGGAAAGACGTCATTGAGAAGAAAACATAAATTCATCATTTTTCTAGCCGTTTTTGTCAGTGTTATTGTCGGTTTACAAACCGCCATTCAAAGTTACGGGTTGCCCAGTCAAAAAGAAATTCGAGGGGCTTGGTTAACCAATGTGGATAGCGAAATTTTATTTTCAGCACAGGGGATTGAGTCGGCTTTAAAACGTTTAGATAATGTTCACCTGAACACGATTTACCCAACCGTTTGGCAAGGAGGCTATTCTCTCTATCCCAGTCAGGTCACCACCAATCGCTTTGGGGAAAGCATTTATCCTGACTCGCGTTTGGAAGGACGGGATATGTTGCAAGAAGTGCTAGACAAAGGTCATCAATTAGGAATGACCGTGATTCCTTGGTTTGAGTTTGGTTTTATGCTACCCGTTGATTCGCCCTTGGCTAAACAACATCCCGAATGGTTAACCCAGCGCCGCGATGGCAGTACAGTTGAGGTCAAAGGTGAAGAGGAAGTGGTCTGGCTAAACCCCTTTCATCCAGAAGTGCAACAATTGATTTTGGATTTAATTACGGAAATCGTCAGCAATTATGATGTGGATGGGATTCAATTTGACGATCATTTTGGTTTACCAGTTGCCTTTGGCTATGATGACTACACAACCCAGCTTTACCAGTGGGATGTCAAACTAACGCCGCCAGAGGAACCCCGAGAAACATTTTGGGTCCGTTGGCGTGCGGATCAACTCAATGAATTTATGGGGAAAGTCTTTCATACGATTAAAGCGGCCAATCCGGATTGTTTAGTTTCGGTTTCTCCAAACCCCCTTCATTTTGCTTTACCGGCCCATTTGCAAGATTGGTTAACTTGGGAACGAAAAGGTTACATCGAGGAATTAGTCTTACAAGTTTATCGCACCGATATGGAGCGTTTTGTAGATGAATTACAACGCACAGAAGTGCAGCTAGCCAATTCTCATATTCCAGTTGCGATTGGCATTTTAAGTGGCTTAAAAAATCGTTCGATGCCGATGCCCATTCTTGAGCAGCAAGTCAAAGCAGTGCGCGATCGCGGTTTTGCCGGAATGTCATTCTTTTTCTATGAAAGTCTCTGGAAATGGGGAGAAGAGTCGCCCACTGAACGAGAAAAAGCCCTTTACAATCTCTTTTTGTTTCCAGCCAGTCGAGAAATTTTTATGTCATCTTCCTAGATTCTGTTGACAGATGAGGAGAAAGCGAGTCAAGAATCAGACAACACGCCTTACCCCTCACCCTCAATCTTATTAATACACTGGTAATGTAAAGTGGAAGCAACTCCCACGATTGGCATCGCTATCGACCCAAATTTGCCCATAATGGGCGCGTATCACTTGCCGACAAAGAGAAAGCCCTAGACCATATCCCTCCTTTGCTTCATCGCGTTTTAAGCGCACATGACCTTCAAAAATCTGTTCCCGTTTTTCAGCGGGAATTCCCGGTCCATCATCACAGACGGTCACCTGAATTTTCTGAGCGGTACGATGGAGAATCGAAACTTTAATTGTTCCTTCATCGGGGGTATATTTAACGGCATTATCCAGTAAGTTGACCCAAACTTGTCGAATTAACTCTTGATCGGCATGGGCATCCGGAACATCTTGGGGTAAATCTGTTTTCAACTGCAGTGATTTACGGGCAAACGTCTCTTGGAATTGTTCTAAGATTTCATTGCCTAGGACTTGCAGATTTAGCTTTTGCGGATGAATTTGCAACTCGGCATTTTTCCCCCGTGCCGTTTGCAAAATATCGGTAATCATCCGATTCATGATCCGAAACTGAGTTTGCGCTTGCTTAAAAATCTGTTTTTTGATTTTTTCCACCCGTTGCGGATCCGGATTTTGATCAGTAAGTTCTAATGTTTCCAGCGCGATCGAAGCTGCGGTGAGAGGGTTGCGCAAATCATGAGCGAGCATTGCCAGCACTTGGTCTTTAAACTTAATTTGTTCGTTTAATTCTTGGTTTTCTTGCTTGAGGCGAAAAATTTCATCGGAGAGGCGAATTAACTCCGTGGAATAGGTAACCGACTCATTGGCTGAGGAAGGGTCTGCTGCTGCTTCAGATGTCTCTTCTCCCTGGGCACTTTCTACCCAATAGGGCCATGATTGCTCTAGTTGAGCAACTAAATTGGTTCCCGCGATCGTTTGGCGAGGGGTGGGCGCAATTTTTACTAATGCTGGTGTTGCGACTAAGCGAAAATGCTCAGCCAAATGAGGCTGTTCCGCAACATTAATCATCTGTAGTTCAAAGGGATAGTCGTCTTTGAGAGTTTTGAGGTAGGTTTTAATTCCTTGGATATGTTCTTGAGAGCTCGATCGCTCATCTATGAACAAGAGTAGCTGGAGTGGCACTATCTTATATCTATCCTCATTTGTGCTGATTTGAAGTCAATTGATCTTGACGACCTAGCCCTAAGATATCAACTTTGACCAACAGTTAGCGCAAGTGATACGCCAAATCACCCAGAAAACGATTTTAAGAAATGGTAACTGTAATGAATAATAAGCCACCAATCAATAAAAGCGAAAGCCCACCCATAATGATGTAGTTCCGTTTTTGCTTTTTATTCGGTGAATCAGCAACATACATTTTGGGTTGTACGGCAAAATTATTGAGACGACCTCCATCCTCTTCGGTGTATGGCATACTAAATCCTTACTAACTGTACTTTTTTGAGATATCTTAGTAGACTACACCGCAGTAGTTAAGTATTTTTGCTTTTTTTTTACATTTCTTTGCATTATCCTCCTCTCGCCAACATCAGCAAAACCTTCGGTGCCGATTGGAATAGTTAACCAATTATATAAAGAGAGTTAACGCTCCTTGGCCGCTCACCACCTAAAATAGAAACAGTAGTTATTAATGATTTGTACTCGCCTCTTTAACAATTATGATTAGCCTAGAGCAAGTGAAAACAATGATCAAAAACCAACTTCCCGATGCCGAAGTGAAAGTGCAAGATTTAACGGGCGGTGGTGATCATTTAGAAGCGATCGTTATTTCCTCCGAATTTGAGGGGAAAACTCGAGTCAAACAACATCAAATGGTTTATGGGGCGTTACAAGATGCGATGGCATCAGAAGCAATTCATGCCCTTGCCTTAAAAACTTATACCCCTACTGCTTGGGAAAAAGCAGGTCAAACGGTTTAAAAGTTATTGTAGAACTAAAATCGAAAGCATAGAGTTGATTATGGCACCGGAAGTTAAACAACGCATTGAAGATTTAATTAATAGCAACAAAGTTTTTGTCTTTATGAAGGGGACGAAATTAATGCCCCAATGTGGCTTTTCTAATAACGTCGTACAAATTTTAAATGTGATGGGTGTGCCCTACGAAACCTACGATGTTTTAGATGATCCGGAAGTGCGTCAAGGCATTAAAGAATATTCCAACTGGCCTACCATTCCGCAAGTTTATCTGAATGGAGAATTTGTCGGCGGTTGCGACATTATGATTGAGCTGTATCAAAATAACGAATTGCAGCAAATGCTAGAAGTGGCGCTGGCTTCTTAATTTTGATCAAATAAAATACTGCAATAGAGAAGAGTAACTAGTGATAGGATCGTGTTTTATGTCACTAGTTACTTTTTCGCAGTTGATGATGCTAGAAGAAACAGCTAGTAAAAATCAGGTTCTGGTAAGACTTGTTCAAAATTCGATTGGTCGCGCAGGAATCTGATTGCTTCTTCTTCTAAACGGTTTAACTGATAGGGTTCGAGAACATTGGCTGAGCGCAAACCAGCGATGTAACCATCAACATAGAGACGCAGTTCATTAAAACGATAACCGCGATGCCAATAATCAACCATCGCATCAGTCAAATGTTGGTAGTGACGAACGGCTTGAGAATCTTGGAGCATGGCTATAAAATGAACCTTAATACTAGGATTGTACCCCTATCTTATGCCAAAAATTAAGATAAAACCGTGAGGAGTGCCCCACGGTTGATTGATTATCTAAAAATTGCTCATCCCATGAATTAGGATTTCCATTTTTGAGCAACAACTTCAGCCAGATCAACAACGCGCTGAGAGTAGCCCCATTCATTGTCGTACCAAGCAATTATTTTCACAAAGTCGCCATTCATCACCATCGTCAAGCTACCATCCACAATTGAGGAGGCATCGTTTCCACGATAGTCAGA
>CAZAYV010000005.1:14304-51578 GCA_964489465.1 uncultured Dactylococcopsis sp.
GCATCAAGAATCCGTTGGTCTCCAGTATAACTATGGGTTGTGGTCATCATACCTTTGACAACGCCAAAGTTTTCATGAAGGACTTTCACCACAGGTGCCAGACAGTTGGTTGTACAGCTGGCATTACTAACAACATTATGCTTATCGTGATTGTATTCTTCGTGGTTGACCCCGACAACATAGGTGCCAATATTTCCTCCCTTGCCAGGGGCGGTAATTAATACCTTCTTCGCTCCAGCAGCAATGTGTTGAGCAGCTTTTTCTTCAGAAGTAAAAACACCAGTAGACTCAATAACTAAGTCGATATTCCATGAATCCCAAGGTAAGTTCATGGGATTGCGATCAGAGCAACACTTGATGGTTTTTCCGTCCACTGTAATCGTATCTTCGTCATAGGTAATCTCGGCTTTTAGATTCCCTAACATAGAGTCATACTTTAGCAAATGGGCATTGGTTTTTGGGTCAGAGGTGTCGTTGAGACCAACAACTTCTAAACCTGTATTTTCACGTTCTAACCAGCAACGTAAAAAGTTGCGTCCAATGCGCCCGAATCCGTTAATGGCTACTCTAATCACTATCTATTCGCCCCCTTACTGAAGCTCAATAACATTAATTTATTCTTAACGACACTGATCATACCGTAAAGTCTGTACCATACAAAAGATTAACGGTCATTGGTTTTTAACAACGAAGTGGCTCTATTTCCGAGGCAAACCATTACAATGCTCAGAAATAATCCATTTAAACTTGACAATGTCCTTCCTTTTTGTTTATATCTGAGTCGGAATTCTCGAAGAGAAACGCATGAAGAACATTCAAGACTGATTTAAGTATTTGACGGGAAGTTGAATTTTTCACAAATATTGTATGATTGTTAGTCAATAAATGAAGTGTTTTTATCTTCAATGCAGTGATCAAGATCCTCCTAGTTTCTCTTTTTACAATTGGTCAGTTGTTCGTTACTGACCATTTAAGTTTTCTAATTAAATAGATTGCGTTTTATCAAAACAATATCCCTTTGGGTGTGGTGTCTGAGGAAGTTTAATGAGTTGCTCAAATTCAGTTGATTTTCAGGGTAAACCCTTTCATTTTATTGGTATTGGTGGCATTGGTATGTCAGCACTAGCCTATATTTTAGCCAAACGTCAGGTTCCAATTACTGGGTCAGATTTACGTTCTACTCATATTACCGACCGTCTCAGGGCAGTGGGGGCTCATATTTTCTCATCTCAAGATGGAAAAAATTTAGATTATTTTTTGTCTTCTAATTCTCAACTCGCGAGCCAAAGTTCATTGCCACAGGTCATTTGTTCGACAGCGATTCATCCTGATAATAGTGAATATCAAGGAGCTCTGGCGAGAGGCTGTCCGATTTTTCACCGTTCCGATGTGTTGGCGGGATTAGTGGCAGAATATGACAGTATTGCGGTAGCTGGAACACACGGTAAAACAACGACGAGTAGTTTACTGGGTTATGTTTTATTACAGGCAGGCGTTGATCCGACAGTGGTTGTAGGAGGGGAAGTTTCAGCATGGGAAGGAAATGCTCGTGTTGGTCAAGGACGTTATTTAGTTGCAGAAGCAGACGAGTCCGATGGTTCTCTCGTGAAGCTAACCCCCGCCATTGGCATTGTGACCAATATTGAATTGGATCATCCGGATCATTACCAGAGTTTATCGGCAGTCGTAGATATTTTCCAAACGTTTGCTCAACAAACCCAGACCTTAGTCGGATGTATTGACTGTGAAACCGTACGAGAAACCCTAGAACCAGACATTACTTATAGTCTGAAGCCACAACAAGGGGCTGACTATACTGTAACGGATGTTATTTATCATGGACAGGGCGCAACGGCAACCGTTTGGGAACACGGTAAAGCATTAGGACAAGTTCAGTTAAAGTTATTGGGCAGCCATAATTTAAGTAATGCCTTAGCCGTTATTGCCACAGCGCGAAAAATTGGAATTGAGTTTGAGGTGATTGCGAGCGCGATCGCGCAATTTACGGGGGCAAAACGGCGGTTTGAAATCTATGGTGAAGAAAATGGGATTCTCTTTGTGGATGACTATGCCCATCACCCCAGTGAACTAGTGGCAACCCTTGCTGGGGCTAAATTACGCGTGGAGAGTCAACAAGCACAACGCCTCGTTGCCATTTTTCAACCCCATCGCTACAGTCGGACGGCTGCTTTTTTACAAGAATTTGCCACGGCTTTCAAAGCTGCAAATTTAGTGGTTTTAACAGACATTTATAGTGCCGGAGAATTGCCCACTGATATTAATGGGGAACAATTAGCACAGTTGATGGTTCAACATCATCCAGATGTAATTTATCATGGCGATCTATCTTCTCTCTCCGAGCGCCTCCGAACCCTCTTACGTCCGGGTGATATTGCACTGTTTCTTGGCGCCGGTAATCTCAATCAAATTATTCCTGAAACCATGGCTCGTGTAACCGCAAAAAAAGCAGCATGACACTCTATCTTCCTGATACCAACTGTATCCTGCAATCGCAAGTTTCTTTAGCAACTCATACCTCCTTGCGTGTGGGTGGTACCGCTGAATGGTATGTCGCCCCCCAAAACAGCGAACACCTGCAAAGGAGTTTGCAATGGGCCCAACAAGAACACTTACCTGTTACTTTTTTAGGAGGCGGTTCTAATTTACTGATTAGCGATCGCGGCTTACCCGGTTTAGTAATTAGTGCTCGTTATTTTCGCAACTTAACCATTGACGAAGAAAGGGCAACGATTACTGCCGCTGCTGGTATGCCCCTAGCAACAGTCGCTTGGAAAGCAGCAAAACGCGGTTGGAGTGGCTTAGAGTGGGCAGTGGGCATTCCGGGAACCGTGGGGGGATCGGTGGTAATGAATGCTGGTGCGCATGGGGCTTGTATGGGAGATGCCTTGCTGGAAGTGGCGATCCTTACCATTGAAGGTCAAATTGAACGCCTGACTCCCACTGACTTAGAGTTTCGTTATCGTACCTCTAACTTACAAAATCGTCCCCGTTGGGTTATGGAAGCAACCTTTCAACTCCAACCGGGTTATCTTCAGGAAGACATTACTGCTCAAACTCGTGCCAATTTGAATCAACGGCGTAGCCGTCAACCCTATGACAAACCCAGTTGCGGCAGCGTTTTCCGGAATCCTCAAAATCGGGCAGCCGGTTGGCTGATTGAACAAGCAGGGTTAAAAGGCTATCAAGTCGGCGGAGCGCAAGTGGCTCATCGCCATGCCAATTTTATCCTCAATTGTGGGCAAGCCACCGCTCAAGATATCTACAATGTGATTCAACACATACAGGAAAAAGTCGAGCAGCAATGGTCAATTTTATTGCAACCAGAAGTTAAACTATTGGGTGAGTTTTAAAGTTAAATCATTGAGACATAGGTTGATTAATCATGACAGAAGGAAAAGGTTTTGGCTTCGGCTTAGGCAAAATGAAGGAATTACGGGATGCCTTTGCTAAAGCGCAGCAAGTGCAACAAGGGGCGCAAGAACTCCAAGAAGAATTGGAGCAAATGAATATTGAAGGACAAAGCAGCGATGGTACAGTGAAAGTCGTGATGAGTGGCAATCAAGAACCCCGTAGTGTCGAAATTTCTCCAGAAGCTGCGGAGAAGGGTGCAGATGCGCTCTCAGAACTGGTGACAGAAGCGGTCAAAGATGCTTATAACAAATCCACTGAAACCATGCGCGAAAAAATGGAAGCCTTAACCAGTGGCTTACAACTCCCTGGAATGTAAACTGCCCTAGGAAAGTGAACGAGAGGATGATCAAAAGAGTGTCGATACCAGATGAGATTGCCTTTTGACCCTCTCACCAGACCTTCCAGTTAATGATTAGCGATTTATATCAGTGTTGTTTTCAAATCAAGTTAACCAAAAACAGAAATTTGGCTAGGATTAGTTAGCGCGATCGCGCTAACTTTTATTGTGGGATTCCCATACGACAACCCAGTCATTTGGGCAGAGTTTAGGCAGCGGCTGAGGGAATCTTTGTGGTTTTTCCAGGCTTTGGGATGGGTGGATTGATGAGATGACACCTGATCGTTGGGAAAAGGCAGGGTCTTTAATTGGGTTGGTTGGGGTTTGGGTGATCATGTATGCTCCTAGTAATTAGGAACTATATCATTTTCGATAAGATAGAAATGCCGTATTGTAAAGTTTTATGACAACAACAACCACTCCTTCCACTCAAACCCAACTGCCACCTTTAATTCCCCGTTCACTGCTATTTGGTAATCCCAAACGAGCCCGTCCTCGTCTTTCTCCAGATGCCAAATATATGGCTTACATTGCCCCAGATGAGAAAGATGTTTTACAAGTCTGGGTACGTACCATTGGGGAAAACGATGACCGACAAGTGACCCAAGATAAAAAACGCGGGATTCGGGCTTATTTTTGGACCTATAAACCGGATCAACTAATTTATTTACAAGATGCGGATGGTGATGAAAACTTCCACCTCTACGCGGTTGACCTTGCCAAGAACATTGTTCGCGATTTAACCCCCTTCCAAGGCGTGAAAGCGCAACCGATTGATCTCGATCCAGAAACTCCTGACGAAGTGTTAGTGGGGTTAAACTTGAATAATGCGCAAAAATTTGATGTTTATCGCATCAACTTGAATAATGGGGCGGTGGAATTTGACACCGATAACCCCGGCAATATTGTCAGTTGGACCGCAGATGCCCAATTCCAAGTGCGGGCTGCCGTTGCCGCCACTCCTGATGGGGGATCTGATTTGCTGTATCGGGAAAGCCCAGGCCAAGACTGGGAACTGTTACGCCATTGGAGTGCCGATGATGAAGGCGGTGCCCTCAGCTTTTCTAAGGATGGTAAAACCCTTTATCTGGTTGGTTCCCATGAGGCAAATGCGCAACGGTTACTGTCTCTCAATTTAGAAAATCGAGAAGAAAGCGTTATTGCTGCCGATGAACAGTATGATGTGGGGGATGTTTTAATTCATCCCACCCAAAGGCATATTGAAGCGGTTTCGTTTTATAAAGATAAAGAAGAATGGCAAGTTTTAGATGACGCGATCGCGCCAGATTTTCAAGTGCTGCGCCAACTGCGTGAGGGAGAATTTGGCATTGCCAGTCGAGATTTAGCGGATCAAAATTGGCTCGTTGCTTATCTTACCGATGATGGACCCGTTTATTACTACCACTATCGTCGCGACACCCAAAAAGCCGAATTTCTTTTTACCAATCAACCGGAATTAGAAGACCTGCCCTTAGCCAAAATGGACCCCATTGCTTATCAAGCGAGAGATGGCTTAACCATTCATGGCTATTTGACGACACCGGTTGGGGTAGAAGCTAAGCAATTACCCACTGTTTTATATGTCCATGGCGGTCCCTGGGCACGAGATACGTGGGGTTATAACCCAGCGGTACAATGGTTGGCGAACCGCGGTTATGCGGTCTTACAGGTAAACTTCCGCGGGTCAACGGGCTATGGTAAAGACTTCCTCAACGCTGGTAACCGCCAGTGGGGCGGTACGATGCACAATGATTTGATTGATGCGGTGGAATGGTTAAAACACAAAGGCATTGCTGACCCCAATCGGATTGCGATTATGGGCGGTTCTTATGGCGGATACGCTACTTTAGCGGGACTGACGTTTACCCCAGATGTCTTTGCCTGTGGCGTTGATATTGTCGGACCGTCTAACTTAATTACCCTCATCAATAGTGTCCCTCCCTACTGGAAACCGATGATGTCAATGTTTGCCCATCGCGTTGGGGATATTGAAACCGAAGAAGACTTTTTGCGGTCTTGTTCGCCTCTGTTCTACGCCGATCAGATTAAAAAGCCCTTACTCATTGGTCAAGGGGCTAATGATCCGCGAGTGAAACAAGCGGAAAGCGAGCAAATTGTTGCGGAAATGCGAGAAAAAGGCAAACCCGTGCAATATGCCCTTTATACGGATGAAGGACATGGCTTTGCCCGTCCGGAGAACCGAATGCACTTCTACGCGATCGCGGAAAACTTCTTAGCAGAGTATTTAGAGGGTCGTGCGGAAGCCGTCGGAGAAATTGAAGGACACTCTGGCATTGTTAGCTAGTCAGTTGTGATCCCCACTCTCCTGTGGAGAAACGGTGATTCTTCCCCACACTTTGCCAAAATCTTCCTCTTGTCAGTTATTATGGTTAACAGAAGAATCATAAAAAAATCTTTAAAGCGAGAGGTGAAGATAAATTATGGATTGGCGAATCGTGATTGTGCTTGCTCCTGTGATCTTAGCTGCGAGTTGGGCTTTATTTAATATTGGTGCAGCAGCGATTAGACAGGCACAAGATTTTCTGAATAATCAGAATACTTAACTTTAATTGAGTTGATCGAAAAAAGTCGTTGTTTCTACAAAGAGACAGCGACTTTTTAATTGAGTCATTGGTCATTCCCTCTCTCACTGAGAAGAGAGGGCAAAATTGAGTCACTAAACGTTAACGGCTTCAACGCCTTGTTCTTTATCAATGAAGTCTTGGACGCGTTGACGATATTCTCGCAACGTATTATCAACCCAGTCGCGATCATCACCATTGGCAAAAATATGAACCAATGGCTCGCCCGCATCGGGGAGTACCAAGACCCAATCATCATTTTGAGGATTGATCACTTTGACACCATCAATTAATTCCAACTGATCCGTCGGATGAGTTTCTACTAAATAGCGCATCAATGCTCCTTTTACCGTCCAAGGACACCGCATGGTGTAAGATTTATGACAAACTCGGGGCAATTCAGTGCGAATTTCAGCAAGTGAGCGCTCCTGTACCGTCAACATTTCAATCAGTTTGGCAATGCAGAACATGGCATCAAAGCCGGGGTGCAATTCTGGGAAAATAAACCCAGTTTCTCCACTTCCGCCGAGCACAACATTAGAGTTCTCTTGAGCTGCTTCCATGAGAGCAGTCGGACTGGCTTTGGTGCGAATCACTCTTCCATCATGACGACGGACAATCTGTTCGACCGCACTTGAGGCATGAACGGGTACAACAATCGTACTGCGAGGATGAGCGGTCATCATCATATTCACCATCAACGCTGTGAGAATTTCACCGCGAATCGGTAAACCGGCTTCATCCACTAAAATCAGTTGTTCGCCATTGGCAGCAACTTGGACCCCCATATTGGCTTTCAAGGCTTCTACCACCTGACCCAGTTCATTGAGTAAGGTTTCTCGTTCTTCATTGGATAAAGCCGTTTGGCTAAGACTCGCATTTAAGACCACAGCATCGCAGCCAAATTTACCTAAAAGCAAGGGTAAAACTGCCCCCGAAACCGCATAGGCATAATCGATGACTACTTTTGCCCGACTGTTATTCACCGCTTGGACATTCAGGTGTTTTTCAAAGCTATGACTATAGACATCTAAGACTTGCGTCGGATAGAAGACTTCGCCAATTTCAGGAATGGCTGCCCGTCGTAAATCTTCCTTAAAGTAAGCCCCTTCAATTTTCTTTTCTTTGGCTTTAGTGATATTAATCCCTTGCTCATCGACAAACTCGATGAGGAGATGATCATGGCGACTCGGGTGTAAACGCACATGAATGCCACCAACCACTGACATTGTAGGAATCGTGGTGCGAGTAATCGGAATCGCTGAGGCTTCTAAGTTTTGGACATTGACCCCCGTTGACATTAACCCAGAGACAAGTGATCGCGTAACCATCCGGGAAACACTCCGCTGATCGCGAGAGACACTCACTGTTGCGCCTGTTTTCAGGGTCGAGCCATAAGCTGCCCCTAACTTAACTGCAAATTCAGGCGTAATGTCAATATTAGCAATGCCGGTGACGCCTTGCTGCCCAAATAAATTCCGTTGCGCCATATTCCCCCAAATTAGGTTGATATTTAATGTTGCGCCTGACTCAATTTGTTTACTGGGCCAGACTCTTACCCCTTGGCTAATTTGGGCTTCTTCACCGACGGTGCATAATGGACCTAGGGTTACACCCTCTTGGATATGGGCGCGTCGATCAACTCTTACCCCTCTCGAAATTGAGCAGGCCCAAATGTGTGCTTGTTCGCCAATAATCACCCCATTCCAAAGAATAGGACTTTTGAGATCCGCTTCGGCACCAACAGTGACATTATCGCCAATGACGGTTCCCGCTTCGATGTTCACTCGCGGTCCAATTCGACAGTTATTGCCGATGAGAACGGGGGGTTGAATGTTGGCACTGGGGTCAATCACCGTATTTTCTCCAATCCAAAGCCCTGGGGATTTTTCCTCATACGCAAAATCAATTTTGACTTTTTGATGGAGTGCATCATACTGGGACTCTCGATAGGCTTCTAAGTGCCCAACATCACACCAATAATCATCAGCAACATAGCCATACATGGGTTCCCCTTTGTCTAGCAGCAAGGGAAAGAGATCTTTTGAGAAATCACATTCCTCATTTTGGGGTAGATACTTTAAAACTTCCGGTTCTAGAATATAAGTTCCTGTATTAACAGTGTCAGAAAAAATTTCACTACTCGAAGGTTTTTCTAAAAAACGTTGAATCCGATTTTCTTGATCGGTAATGACTACGCCAAATTCAACCGGGTTCGGAACACGTGATAAAATTAACGTTGCTTTCGATTGATTCTGTTTATGGAATTTTATCGCTTCAGAAAGGTCAAAGTCGGTCATGGTATCACCACTGATGACGAGGAAGGTGTCATCGAGGAGTTCTTCCACATGTTTAACACAACCAGCAGTGCCTAAGGGTTGGTCTTCTTCCACCGAATATTCCATGTGTATCCCAAATTCACTACCATCCCCAAAATAGTCGCGCATCACGTCGGGAAGATAGTGTAAGGTGGCGATAACTTCATGAATGTTGTGGCGTTTGAGTAAATTGATGATGTGTTCTGCCATGGGACGATTAAGAACCGGTACCATCGGTTTGGGCAGGTCACAGGTCAAGGGTCGCAGTCTAGTTCCAGACCCTCCAGCCATTAGTACTGCGCGCATAAAACCTCCTTGAGATTACGAAAAAAGTTAAGGGATTCGAGATGCAATTTAATCTTTAGATTTCCCCTGAGTTTAAGATCAGCCTAAGCGATAATATCTTGTTAAATTTTGATTTCTCATCTTCCTTGTGCAATATTTTCTCTGATTATTACTAAATTAAGGAACATTTGAGTCAACAGACAATTGATAATTGAGTTCAGGATAATTACTCAGAACTTGGGCATCCCACAATCCCAAGATAGATCAATCTTAACTTTACTCACTGATGAGCAACAAATATGGCACAATTAGTTAAAGAATTGTTGCAGTATTTACCGCTTATTCATTGAGATTTATTTAAGTTATGGCTGGAAAAGTTAAAAAAGGTGCTTTAGTACGGGTTATTCGCGAAAAACTTGAGAATAGTTTGGAGGCAATGGCAAGTGATAATCGCTTTCCTTCCTATTTATTTGAAAGTAAAGGGGAAATTTTAGAGACAGAAGGGGATTATGCTTTTGTTAAATTTTATGTTGCTACTCCCGGGGTGTGGCTTCGTCTAGACCAACTTGAAGCAGTAGATTAATGCAGTTGTTCCCCTCGCAGGGAGGGGATTGTTAAGCTTGAGAAAACAGATTTTCCTTCCTGCTTGAGGGCAACAAAGATGAAGTCAAATGGCGATGATTGAAAGTCTGACCGGTTAATTAATGAACTATCAGTTAAAAAATGTTAAGTATTTCCTCATTCAGTGACCCGATTCAAGTTTATAGCAAGCGCGATCACTGCCGGCAATTGAGTTTTTTAACTGAAAATTGTTCTCAGATATGAGGTTTATAATTGTAGAGCATAGAAACGAGCTGACCTTGTAACTGAACATTCTCCTGGGAGTTGAATCATGCTCCCTTTGTGGCATTATGGATGACACAAGCGATTTTCATAACAAACTTCCTTATGATTCACGATCAAAAAACTCTTTTGCTAGTCTGAACCTAAGTGGTGTTTTCTCTTGATCAGTAAAGAAAATTCAACTTTTTCTGAGCCTTTTATTTCTAAAAAATCCTGTTAATTAAAAATTAAAAATAATGAAAGAAAGCAATGAATATCAATTGTCAACAATTAATTGAACGTCATGCCGATAGTTGGGAACAAGCAACCATTCATCCTTTTTTACAAGCTTGTCAATCAGGAAAAATTCAACCCCAACAGTTTAATACTTGGTTGGTTCAAGATTATCTTTTTGTAATTGAATTTACCCGTTTACTGGCAAAAACTTTAGCCAATGCCCCGGCAGAACATTTTGATGTGTTATTAGGTGGATTAAGTGCCATTAAAGACGAGTTGAATTGGTTTCAAGTTAAAGCCAAAGAGCGCAACCTTGATTTAAATGTCGAGAAACAGCAAACTTGTCAGGCTTACTGTGAGTATATGCAGAAGGTAGGGGAAATGTCGTATCCTGTGCAAGCGGTTGTGATTTGGGCGATCGAGCTGGCGTATAATCAAGCTTGGCAACAACCGGGAACAATGGTTTCACCCTACAATGAATTTGCGGAACGTTGGGGCAATACTGGCTTTACGGAATATGTTAACCAATTGGAAAAACAAGCCAATCAAGCCCTTGCTGAAGTGGATCAAGAAACAAGTAAATATTTGGAATCTGCCTTTGTCAAAATTGCTAGCTTAGAGAAAGATTTTTGGCAAATGGCATACAAGAATTAGTCATTAGTCATTAGTCATTAGTCATTAGTGATTTATTGTTTTAATTAAGAGCAAAAAATGCAGGCACTGAGTTGGGAAGAATTAGCAGCCCGGACAAATTTTGGAATTGATCGCATTAATGGACTAACCAATGCGCAATCGCGTTTACGTTTATTTGGGCAAAATGAATCGGATGTGCGAGTAACCTTATACCGCGATCATCATGCCTGGTGTCCCTACTGTCAAAAAATTTGGTTATGGTTAGAAGAAAAGCAAATTCCTTATCGTGTGGAAAAGGTCACGATGTTTTGTTATGGGGAAAAAGAACCTTGGTATAAGCGGATTGTTCCTTCGGGGATGTTACCAGCGTTGAAACTTGATGATCGTTTGCTGACGGAAAGTGATGATATTTTAAGTACGCTTGAGCAGACGTTTGGAACGCTGGGTTATAGTATGAATGATCCCAGCAGTATTGCCCTACGGAAGTTAGAACGACTGTTGTTTCGGGCGTGGTGTAGCTGGCTTTGTGTAGGCACTCGTTCTCGCCGCGAAGACCATCGCAACCGCCAACAGTTTACGGATATGGTCGCCCAAGTGGAAGATGCGCTACAACAAACCTCAGGTCCTTATTTTCGAGAAACGTTTAGCATTATTGACATTATTTTTACACCCTTTCTGGAACGGATGAACGCCAGCTTGTTCTATTACAAAGGGTATTCTCTACGGGAAGAAAACCCTCAATTGGGCTTATGGTTTGATGGGATGGAACAGCGATCCACCTATCGGGGAACCCAAAGCGATTTTCATACTCATGTTCATGATTTACCCCCGCAAATGGGCGGTTGTTATGCTAATGATGAACCGCAAACGAAATTGAATCAAGCGCGGGTGGATCAAGGTCCTTGGTTTGGTTTACCAGACGCAATGTATCCCGAACCCGAAACTTCTCGGGAAGAAGCGCTACATCGGGTTCTAAAGCATCGCGAGAACTTGCTGAAAGTGAACCCTGCTTCAGAAAACTTATTTGGGGAAGCCTTACGTTGTGCCTTAACCAATCTGATGACAGGTGAAGTATGTTCTCCTCCTGCTGGATCAGCTTCTGCTTTAAGATATTTGCGCGATCGCGTGAGTGTTCCTAGAGATATGTCCATTTATGCGGCGAAACGGTTGCGAGAAGCCCTAGAAAAAACTGCCAGCTTGGCGGGAGATGAACCAGGAACGCCTATCCCTGTCAGACATCGGCGCGATCAAGATCCCGCTAACTTCATCAAGTCATGATCACATTAGATATGTCGCTAAAAAGTGATTTTGACCATGCCTAGAAACATTCGTGAACTCAAACAAGACTTAAAACAGGCGGGTTTTGTGAATGTTTCTAAACGAGGTAAGGGCAGTCATAGCTATTGGGAGCATCCCAACTATTCTAAACCTGTTATATTATCAGACAAAGACGGAGCCGATGCGAAACCTTACCAAGAAAAAGCAGTTGCTAAAGCCATTAAAGCTGTAAGGAAGAACAATGAAGGGTAAATATAAGATCGTCATTGAGTGGTCACAAGAAAATCAATGCTACGTGGTTAGCTTACCTGATTTTGACATCATGCAACCTTGTACTCATGGAGATTCCTATCAAGAAGCCATTGATAATGCTCAAGATGTCATCCATCTTTTAGAGAACGTTTACGAGCAACAACAGAAACCTCTTCCACAAACTGGGTTAGTCGTTTAACTTGAACTATAAGGAATAACAGCGAGGGGAAAACTTTTGAGGAGATATTAATGTCAACGATTGTTTCTCATTTAGTCCAAATTGGTGATTTAAGCAAAGTTAGTGGTTTATCGGTAAAAACGATTCGTTATTACGAAGATTTAGGCTTAATTCGTGCGGTCAAACGATCGCGCGGTGGGTTTCGTTTATTTGAGAAACAACCAACAGTCATTCGGCTACAATTTATCAAACAAGCGCAAAGTTTAGGGATGAGTTTAGAGGAAATTGGAGAAATTTTAAAGGTGCGCGATCGCGGTGAGTTACCTTGTTATGATGTTAAACAAAAACTTGAAGATAAAATTGCTCAAATCGATCAACAAATTCAAGCCCTGCAACACCTTCAAAATCAAATTCAATCACTGTTAGTCGGATCAGATCCCATTTTAGAAGCACCTCAAGATGAGCGAATTTGTCCGATTATTCAAGACGATTCTGTTTTAGAACACAGATCAACATCATCCTTTCCTCAGAAAGACATTAACTCTCTTGAAGACTGAGACATGAGCAGTCAAAAGAAATTTGTTCCAATTTTAATTTTATTGCTTGGTCCCATCCCAACTGGTTAGTTGTACCAACCTTTTACATGTATTGGTCCAAATAGTTTGCTAAACCGTTTTGGGTACGCTTATTTTCAGAAGGAGTGCCCACGGTAATTCTAATTCCATTGGCGGTATATCGCAGTAATGTTCCTTGCTGTTTTAAGGTTTTAACTAAATGTTGTTGTTGTTTCTGTTGTTCCTCCCGAGACGAAAGATTGAGGCGCAAGTAGATAAAATTGGCATCGCTTTCCCACACTTGGAAACGGGAATCGGCAGCAAGGAAATTATAGAGTTTCGCTCGCTCTGCTTTAGTTTCTGCTATTGTTGAGAGTAATCGTTCTCGGTCTTCAAGCGCAACTAGCGCTGCTGCTTGAGAGAAACTGGGTAGGTTGTAAGGGAGACGAATTTTTTCTAAAGCTTGGGTTAGTTGAGGATGGGCAAGGCAGTAACCGACCCGATGGGCAGCGAGACGAAACCCTTTCGAGAAGGTGCGGAGAATTGCCCAATTGTGGTGTTTTGGGAGTTCTCCGACTAAAGAATGACCGCTAAATTCAAAGTAGGCTTCATCAATGACAACTAAAATGTCTTCTGGGAGGTTTTTCAGCCATTCAATTTCCCCTTGACTCAATAAGTTTCCCGTTGGGGAGTTGGGATGAACCACAAAGATAACTTTCACCGAATGTCCACTGGCTGCTGCTTGCGCAATCGCCTGATCCGCCTGTCCTCGCTTGATCGTAAAGTGAGTTTCTTCTCGGGGAATGGAAATTGTAGTGATGCCCAACGTTTGTGCCAGAATCTTATACATGGAGAAGGTCGGTTCAGAAACAAGAATTGAGGCGTTGGTTCCCACACAAGTGGCAATCAACAGCGAACGAATGAGTTCATCCGATCCATTCCCCACCGAAATATAACTGGAATTAAGAGGAGAGGGACTCGTTTCATTCACATACTGCGCGATCGCGCTTTTCAGCAAGTCATGACTCCCATCGGGATAACGATTACTCTCAATAATATTTTGATAGTGCTTAGCTAACTTCTCCTTTTCTGCTGCAGGAAGATCATAAGGACTTTCGTTCGTGTCAAGTTTGTCCACATCTGACGGCAATGCTGCCTCTTCCGTATGGGAAGAGTAAGCCAGCAAGTCCGCGATTTGAGGACGGATGAAATTGAAAGCAGTCTGGGTAGAATGATTAAGCATGATTGAATGAGAGTTAGTTTCTCTTAAAATGCGGGAGGGGGATTTTTATTTTAGAGTTTCTTCAGTCTCTGTGCTAAGTTGGCTCGTGGTTTCCGGTGGTTATACCAATTCAGTGTACTAGGTTTTTATTTTTCCAAGCTCCATCGCCGATTATACAAAATTGGCAAGATCACTAACCGATTTTCCTCAATCTTTCTCAAGTCAGTGATTTTTGGGTATCAGTTGCAATCAATCTCTGACTTTGCAATGATAGATATATTAAGATATCTTGCAGTTTAATAACTTAAATGTATATCAACTTGAACGACATGCTACCAGCAGTGTAGCAAGATTAAAAAATGAAATTTATGCAAAAACAAGTTAGACCGCGTTACGACGCCGAAAAGATCGCGCAGGAGTATCGTCAAGCCCCTTTTCTGGTGATGCGACGACTTTTAACTCTAATTTGGGTTTTAGGGGGATTTTTTCTGCGCTTAAAGGTCGATCAATGGCGAGGTGCGGAAGAAAAAAATAAGTATCGGCGGGCCAAACAATTACGAGAATTGTTAACAAAGTTGGGACCCACCTACATTAAAGTGGGACAAGCTTTATCGACCCGTCCCGATTTGGTGAGAAAAGATTTCCTCGAAGAATTAACGAAATTACAAGATCAGCTCCCTCCCTTCGATAGCGCGATCGCGTTTCAAATTATTGAACAAGAGCTCAAACGTCCAATTAAAGAGGTTTATCGAGAAATTTCGCCCCAACCGGTTGCTGCTGCCAGTTTAGGACAAGTTTATCGCGCAGTGCTTCATTCTGGAGAAGAAGTTGCTGTGAAAGTGCAGCGCCCCAATTTAGAACCGATTCTCACTCTTGATTTATATATTATGCGTTGGGGGGTCACTAAAATAAAATCGTTTCTCCCGCTTAACTTGGGACATGATTTAACCCTAATTATTGACGAATTTGGCGCCAAATTATTTGAAGAAATTGACTATCTCAATGAAGGTCAAAATGCCGAAAAATTTGCCCTCAATTTCCAAAATGAATTGAGTGTCAAAGTACCCAAAATTTATTGGGATTATAGTAGTTATTGTGTCCTTACTCTAGAGTGGATTAATGGCTTTAAACTAACAGATACTAATAAAATCAAAGCAGCCAACTTAGAACAAAATGAACTAGTAGAAATCGGTGTTGTTGCTGGACTAAGACAATTGTTAGAACATGGTTTCTTTCACGCTGATCCTCATCCTGGAAACTTATTTGCCATGCCCGATGGTCGGATGGCTTATATCGATTTTGGCATGATGGATCAGTTAGAAGAAGAAACCAAAGAAACCATTGCCAGTTCGGTCGTTCACTTACTAAATCGAGATTATGAACGTTTAGCAGAAGACTTTATCTTTTTAGGTTTCCTCGCTCCTGATACGGAAATTGAGCCAATTTTACCGGCTTTAGAGCAGGTATTGGGCAATGCCATGGGAGAAAGTGTGAAAAACTTTAATTTCAAAACCATTACCGATCAATTCTCGGAATTAATGTATGAATATCCATTCCGAGTACCGGCTAAATTTGCTTTAATTATTCGCTCTTTAATTACCCAAGAAGGACTCGCTTTAACCCTTAATCCAGACTTCAAAATTGTCGAAATTGCCTATCCTTATGTTGCCCAACGACTGCTACGAGGAGAATCGCCAGAGATGCGGCGACGGTTAATTGAAGTGTTGTTTAAAGATGGTAAATTCCAATGGCAGCGGTTAGAAAATATGATTGCGATCGCGCGAACGAATGATGAGAATTTTGATCTACTCCCCACTGCCCGTTTAGGCTTAGAATATCTTTTGTCGGATGAAGGCAGCTATTTACGCCGACAACTGTTACTCGCTCTCACGGAAAATGAACAGCTGCAAACGGAACAAGTGCAACGGCTTTGGAACTTAGTGAAAGAAGACCTCAAACCTTCTAAATTGTTTGATGTTGCTTTAAGTAGCTTGCGAGAAATGTCCCTAGAGGAAGTTGCCGCACTGAAGGCAATTAACCGTTAATTGCTCAGTTCCTTGAGTATGGTTTCTGTTGGTTAAGTGACTTGCCAAAGCACGACTAACAAACCTTAACTCCTTTGCCCTATCTTTGATGAAACAACACAATATATACATTATGTATTCTTCTCTTTTCGCTGAACCCCCTTACTTGCTATTGCTATTTGGCATTCTCATTAGTGTCACTTGTGGAAGTGCCTTTGAAAAAGTATTAAAACAAAATGTCCAGCAATGGTATCGTTCAAATCAAGCGGAAGCGCAAACGAAGTCAGTGCAAACTTTGGCTTTATTTGTGCCATTTCTAGGCATTTGTGGGGGAATTTTCGCTTTTTTAGCGGGTGGTTTGCAAATTGTGATTAATAATTGGCCCATTTCCAGCGCGATCGCGCTACCCTTAACCGCCATAACTGGACGCTTAGTGTGGTCGCAATTGAGTAAATTACTGCTCAAACTCCAAGAAGGAGGCTCGGCAGCACTTGATTTAGATAATATTTTTTAATCCCAATTTCTCATTTCTGCAATAAATTCCCCCCTTTCTGCACTAGGAAAGGGGGGATCTAAATGATTATAAAATTTGTTTAACCCTGAAAATAGGGAGGTTCATTACCGGGTGCCCATTTAATATTGCAGCCGATACTTGGTTTTTGTTCTGGACTAATGGGTTCATCTGCTAAAACTTTTTCAATTGCAGCCCGTAAGTCTTTGCCATTAACTGGCTGATCATTACCGGGACGACTATCATCAAGTTGTCCCCGATAAACGAGTGCGCGCGTGCTATCAAATAGGAAAAAGTCAGGGGTACAAGCTGCTGTATATGCCTTAGCCACCGCTTGGGTTTCGTCATAACAAAATGGGAAATTAAACCCTTGGGCTTGTGCCATCGCTTTCAGCTTTTCGGGAGCATCATCAGGATGAGTCTCCACACTATTGGAGCTAATGGCAATTATACCGAGTCCTTGCTCCATATAATCTTTACCGATACGGGCTAACTCAGATTGAACGTGCTGAACAAAAGGGCAATGCTGACAGATAAACATAATCAACAAAGCTTTTTTATCAGCAAAGGTATCTAGAGAAATCGTTCGACCCGAAACCGTATCCGGTAAGTTAAAATTTGGGGCTTTTGTCCCCAATTCCAGCATGGTTGAAGCTGTTTTAACCATAAAAATTACAACCTCTCAATCAATTGAAATTAGCGAATTTTTAACCATAGATTAGCTCACTGATCGTAGCTGCATCTTCTGTGGGTTCTTCGGCAGTCATTTCTTCTTCTGGAGCAGGAAACTCTTCCTCTGCCACCTCTTCTTCAACAGGAGCTTCTTCTTCAGCTGCCATTTCTTCTTCCATAGCAGGGGATTCTTCCTCTACCATCTCTTCCATAGCAGGAGCTTCTTCTTCGGCTGCCATTTCTTCTTCCATAGCAGGGGATTCTTCCTCTACCATCTCTTCTTCTGGAGCAGGAGCTTCTTCTTCAGCAACCTCTTCTTCAACAGGCGCTTCTTCTTCAGCTGCCATTTCTTCTTCCGGAGCAGGAGCTTCTTCTTCAGCTACCATCTCTTCTTCTGGAGCAGGAGCTTCTTCTTCTGCGCTCATTTCTTCTTCTGGAGCCGGAACTTCTTCTTCAGCCATTTCTTCTTCCATAGCAGGGGATTCTTCCTCTACCATCTCTTCCTCAACAGGAGCTTCTTCTTCTGCGCTCATTTCCTCTTCTGGAGCCGGAGCTTCTTCTTCTGTAGTTGTTTCACTTTCGCTGTCCGGACTTAATTCCGCAGGAACTTCTTGCGCCTGTTCACTTTCGGGAGCTTCATTAGCAGAAGGAGACCCTCCACAAGCTGTGGTGACAAACAAGAACATACCTGCAACAAATACAATGAGAAGTTGTCGTAGTTTTTGCCAATTCATAGACTTTTTCCTCTAGAAGTTTTAGGTTACACAGACATTACTTTATCAGAGAATTCAATGGTGAGAAGCACATTAAGCACATTTATCCCTTAAGTGCTGAGTGTAATTTACACAAATTTAGGAAATTTAGGAAAGCGTCTTAAATCTTTAATAAACTAAATAGTTATGTAAGTTAAAATAGCATTGTAACCTTACAGCAGAACGTAAGGAGGCAATAGGAATTATGGCTAATTATATCCAACAACCGACTCGTGAGTTGAGAGCGGGACAATTATGGGAAAGTTTCTGTAATTGGATCACGAGTACGAATAATCGTATTTATATTGGCTGGTTTGGTGTGTTAATGATGCCAACGCTGCTGACTGCCAGTGTTGTTTTTATCATTGCCTTTATTGCTGCCCCGCCAGTCGATGTATTAGGAATCAGAGAACCCGTTATTGGGTCATTGCTGGATGGGAATAATTTGATTACCGCCGGTGTTGTTCCCACCTCAGCTGCAGTGGGGCTACACTTTTATCCCTTGTGGGATGCTTCCTCAGTCAGTGAATGGCTTTATAACGGCGGTCCCTACCAACTGATCATCTTGCACTTTCTCATTGGTATCTGGGCTTATTTGGGACGACTCTGGGAATTAAGCTATCGTCTCGGCATGCGTCCTTGGATTTCCGTCGCCTTTTCTGCCCCTGTTGCTGCAGCTACCGCTGTTTTCTTGATTTATCCCATTGGACAAGGCAGTTTTTCCGAAGCAATGCCATTGGGAATTTCTGGAACCTTTAACTATATGTTCAATTTCCAAGCCGAACATAATATCATGATGCATCCCTTCCACATGATTGCCGTCGCTGGCATCTTTGGTGGTGCATTTTTAAGTTCCTTACATGGTTCCCTCGTCACCTCTAGCATTATTCGAGAAACCACTGAATTAGAAAGCCAAAATAGCGGTTACAAATTTGGACAGCAAGAAGTCACCTACAATCTCTTAGCTGGGCATGAAGGTTATCTCGGTCGCGTCTTATTCCGGAGTGCTGGTTTCCATAACAGCCGTAGCATCCATTTCTTCATTGCGGCTTGGCCCGTAATTGGGATCTGGTTTTCCGCGCTTGCCGTTGGCACCATGGCATTTAACCTCAATGGCTTCAACTTTAACCAATCTGTATTAGACAGCCAAGGTCGTGTCATTAATACTTGGGCTGATATCCTCAACCGAGCTAATTTAGGGTTAGAAGTGATGCACGAAATGAATGCTCACAACTTCCCTTATGACTTAGCAAGTGGCGAACCGATGCCAGTAGCAATGGAAGCACCGCAAATTCAAAGCTAATCTCTAATTTTATAAATTACTAGCCCTCTGTCTGACACAGAGGGTTTTTTTAGGTTAAGGTTTTATGACTGACTGACTTTGACTAAAACTTGGTTATCTTCAGTTTTGACCTCATAAGTTGTCAGAGGAGTAGTTGCGGGTCCTTGTAGTAACTCACCCCGAATGGTAAATTCTGAGCCATGACAAGGACAAGCGAGTCGTTCGCCACTTTCAGTGAGAGAAACGGCACAACCCTGATGAGGACACCGTTGATCAAGTGCAATTAAGTCATTATTAGCACTACGAATAACAATTGCACTCGCAACATTATTGGTTAATTTACCCTTAGCATTGAGTTCTTCCACTGTTCCGACGACTTGAAACCCATCAGACCGGATTGCCTCGCTAGTTGTCGATTCTCCTTTAGAATTACTTTCTCTCGGTGCATTACAACCAATCATAGACGTTAAGATTGCACTCATACTCATCCAACCGACAAACCGACGACGATTCATTTTCATAATGTTCTTCCTCAACAAGGCTAAATTTATTTATCACTGATGCTAAATGTTAGCCTTTGAAAACTTGAATCGCAATCAAATTTCTAACAATTGAACAGAAGTGAGAGGAAAAGATTATTGAGAATGATTAAGCATCTAAGAACAGTGAGTTGTTCCTGCTGAGTTGCGAAACGGAATAACCGGTTCCATGATTGGAACTGCTGGCGATGAAGTGAACTGATCGGATCATTACACAATTATTATTTAAAATTAAAGTGAGTGGTCAATAATTAATTACACTTAATCCTCAGGTATTAGAGGAGGTGAAGAATAATGATGAATGTGATTCGTCGTAGCCAGATGATTGGATTAATGGCAATGGATCGCAGCACCGCAACTGGCTATGGGAGAATTGATGAAGTTTGGGTCGATGAGTCCGGTCGCGTTTCTTATTTTAGTAGCGACCAAGGCTATGTCCCTTTAGAAGAAGTGGCAGTGGTCGGTCCTGATGCTGTGCTAAGTTATTCCGACTTGGGCTTGGATACGCTTCATGATTCTTGCTGTCAACTCCATCGCGTTCCTATTCGCATGTCTCGCACTAGTGATCCGGTGGGTTGGATTGAAGACTTTTTGTTTGACTGGGAAACGGGAGATATTGTGGCTTATATCTTAGCAGGGGATATTGCCAGTCCATTCGGCGATCGCGCTGTCTTATTCCCCGATGATGTGGAAGTGATCGACACCGATGCTGTGGTCATTCGAGATGGGGCAAAAGACCGCCTGAAAAACGAAGCTGAGGGGTTAAAAGGCTTTTTAAGCGAAAAATCTCAACAAGTGAAGCATTTTGTCAAACGAATGCGCGATCGCGCTCAATCCTTAATTCAACCTGATGACAAACCAGAAACGGTTCGGGTCAAAATTAAACAAGTCAGTGATGAACTAACTGCTTCGGGAAAACACGACCACCACGCAGTGCGGGAAGCAACAGAGTTTTTGCAAGAGCAATGGCAACAGCTTCAACATCGGGCAGCAAAAGCGGGAACTCGGATGAAAAAAGCATTTGATCAGGCTTGGCAACGTCTGACAAAAAAATAAGACGGGTCGGATGATTACTTGTCAGTAGAGTGAATCTTACCCCACTCTACTGTTTTATATTCCCTCCCTAATTAAGTCAAGACAAGCTATTCATTCATGAGGGTTGTGGAGAAACAACGGAAGGAGAAGACTGTAAAGTTAAAAATTGTTCCTGAATCTTGAACTCAATGGCACGAGTGAGATAACAATGACTTAAAAATCAAAAACGGAGGAACGATGAGCCAATTTAGCCGAACTTGGTGGGGACAAAAATTCATCGCTGTAATGGAAAAAGTCGGAGATGAAGGGCGTCTCAGTCCCGGTCGTTCTTACGCGCGAGGGAATAAAGTCAAAAGTTTTCAGATTAAAGATGGGGGGGTCACTGCACAAGTGCGAGGATCAGTGAATCCCTATTTTGGAGTCTATAAAGAACCGCTTTACCACATCACCTTAGAATTTCAACCGATTAGTGCTGCGAAATGGTCGGCAGCGATCGCGCTGATGGCATCCAAAGCCAGTATAATCTCTCGTCTCCTTCTCAAAGAAATTCCCGATAATATTGAAGAGACTTTTGCCCAACTCAACCTCAATTTTTTACCCAGCACGCACAAAGACTTTCACGCCACCTGTAGTTGTCCCGATTGGGGCGATCCCTGCAAACATATTGCTGGGGTGTACTATCTCCTGGCTGCCGAATTAGACCACGATCCGTTTCTGCTGTTTGAATTGCGGGGTTTATCGCGAGATGACCTCTTAAAAGAACTGGCGAAATCGCCTCTGGGGGAAACCCTTTCTGCTGAGTTGCAACTAGAAGCGCGATCGCCGGAAGCAGTCGAATCTTATTATCCACCGCTGCAAACGGTTAAAACTGAGATGTGCCAGAATTTACGCGAGTTTTGGCATGGCACAAAACGTTTACCGCAAACCATAGATGCACCCCCCCAAGTTCCCATCTCAGGAATTCCCATTAAGAAACAAGGGGATTTTCCGCCCTTCTGGCAACGGGATCATTCCTTTATTGAAGTGATGGAAACCCTTTACAATCAGGTGAAAAGCAAAGGGCAACTCTAACGAGGATTAACCGGCGAATATTCTCCAAATTGCCAGCGCCAAGGAACAGCGTGCTGGGTTGCTATGATTTGTTCAATGTCAAAACTCACTAAACGCTTTGCCCCAGCAAAGTCTTTGATTTTTTCTGCATCCCAAATCACTTGGGCTTTCCCCACGATTTGAAGCGTTGAACCAGTCAGAAAATCAAGAAATAATAAACCCGCTTGCGGATTCAGGTGTAAATTGCCAAAGGTTTGGAACATATTATTCCCGGCATAATCAGGAAAGATTAATTGCTGATCCGACAAAACTTTGACAAATCCGGGTAAGCCTCCGCGATGAGACGTATCAGCGCCCCTTTCTGGGTGATAAGTGCTAATAAAAAAAGTATCTGCTTGCGTGATTCCAGTTTCATCCTGCTTCAGTAAGGCGCTTCGAGTTACAGATTGCGGTTGACCGATGACCTCATCGGTTGTCGTTTGCAGATGACGCACTTGAATATATTTGGGACAGTTAAAAAAGGTTTCGCGAACTTGAATAACAAGATGTCCTGTGGGTTCTCGCTTGACTTGACCATTGATGCGTAAACGGCGACGATTGGCTAAGTCAATGACCAAAACCCCGATAACAGCGTTATGACATAAGTTGCGGTAGAGAGGATCACCGGGAATCAGAATTGGTGTTACAGTGATGGTTTTGTGATCCGACACTTGCATGAAACCGGCTTTTCCAAGTAGAAGAGAAGTCCAAATCTTGCCTTGTTCATCAATTGTCCCTGCAACAGCAAACGATTGATCCAAAAGAAACTTTTGCGCAGCCGGTTTAAGGAAAGGATTAATGACACCGCTTAATTGTTGGGCTTCTACTTCTACCCCGGCTTGGGCTTGAACAGCGCGTTCTCCGGCATGGAACGCTGCGTTGTTATAATCCTGGCATTGGGACATAATGGGATAACCTTTGGATGCGTTTAATCCAAGCCACAACATGAGGATAGGGATCGAGAGCAATTTTGCCATCTGGGGCTAAGCCCACGTAAGGAAAACAAGCAATATCGGCAAGGGTAGGACGGTTAAATTCGAGCCATTCCCGATTTTCTAAATGTTTGTTTAGGACTTCTAGGACTTCCTTACTTTTAGTTTGTGCTTTTTCTAAGTCCACATTGGCATCAAACAGAAAGTAGAGTCTGGCAAGGAACAAACTATTATTAATTTCATTGACAGCAAAAGAGAGCCACTGCATAATTTTTGCCATGGAAGCTGGGTCTAAGGGTAGCCATAACCAGTCATCCGCATCATATTTTCGCGCTAAATAGACCAAGATCGCTTGCGAATCTCTGATCACAACCTCTCCATCCACTAAAACCGGAACTTGACCTAAAGGATTGAGGGCTAAAAATTCAGGGGATTTCAATTCACCTTGTTTATAGTTAACTGGTCGTTTTTCATAGGCAACATTGAGTAAGGATAAAAATAAGCGGACTTTGTGACAATTGCCAGAGAGATCAATATCATAGAGCTTCATCATTTTTTCTCTGTCCATTACGAAATTAATCGTTGTTATTTTAATTTTCTATCATTGTCAAGACGAGTGAGAGATCAGTTTCAATGATAGAAACTGATCTTGTTATTTTTACTGCGATGTGTTTAACACTAACTATAGTGAGACCTAACCTAATTTATACTTTTAATATTAATCGCTAGTGGTTTTCATTCCTTCCTTCTTTCAAGGAGATGACCATGACAACAACTCTGAAAGCTTCTGTATTAGGACTCGCCAAAATTAAGCAAGCTAGAAAGCAGAAAGGATGGTCTGTTAATGATTTCCAATGGTTAGAAGCAGCGAGTCAAATTTTAGGGGTAGCTTGGGAAGAAACTGGGGTTTTAGCCGTTGGAATTTCCGAAGGAACATGGAAACGATTTTTGGCAGGAAAACATGGCATCAATGCCGACGCCTTTAAAGCGTATTGTCAGGTTCTGGGGGTTCCTTGGGAAGAGGTATCGGCAACAAAAAGTCCTGATTCTCAACTGAATTTAGAAGCAATTGGTTATGACTGGCAAGATGCACCGGATGTCTCCGTTTTTTATGGTCGTGATGAAGAATTAGAAACAATTAAACACTGGATTCTTGAAGACAAATGCCGGTTAATTACTCTCCTGGGGATGGGAGGAATTGGCAAGACCACCTTAGCAACGAAGTTAGCCCGAAACTTAATTGATGAGGTCAACTCCCAAAAAACCTTTCAAGGCATTATTTGGCGGAGTCTTCGTAATGCAACATCTTTAGAAGATTTGTTAACAGAACTGATTCAGTTTGTCTCCCATCAACAAGCAATCGTTCCGTCGCAACCCGACCAACAAATGCTGCTGCTTTTAGAGTATCTGCGGCAGTCTCCGGTGTTGTTAATTTTAGATAATGTGGAGTCGCTGCTACAGGCGGGTGATCGCCGCGGACGATTTCGAGAGGGCTATGAAGGGTATGATCGCTTCTTGCGCTGTTTGGCAGAAACCCCGCATCAAAGCTGTCTGTTATTAACCACTCGCGAAAAACCCTATGGCTTAGCTAAGTTTGAAGGGGAACAGTTACCGGTGCGATCGCTGCAATTATCTGGGGTACCCACAGCCGTAGCGCGATCGCTGCTGACAGCAAAAGGCAATTTCAGCGGTTCTGATCCCGAGTGGGAGACATTAGTCTCCCGTTATGGGGGGAATCCCCTTGCTTTAAAGATTGTCGCAACATCGGTTCAAGACTGCTTTGGCAGTAGCATTTCCCAGTTTTTAGCGATGCAGCAGCAAGGGATCTTAATTGTTGATGATATTCGCGATCTCCTTGCCCAACAATTCCAACGGTTAACCGTTTTAGAACAAGACATCATGTATTGGTTAGCTGTCAATCGAGAACCGATTTCTCTCTCGCAATTAAAAAGCGATCTCTTAGGAAATGTGCCGTTGAGTGACCTGATGGAAGGGTTAAGTTGTCTCCAACGACGCTCTTTAATTGAATCCAGCAGCAACAGCGAGAGTGCGACATTTACCCAGCAACCTGTGGTCATGGAGTATGTGATCAATCGTCTGCTGGAAGAGGTGGCAGCAGAAATTGGAGATGGGCAAATTGCCGAAAAGAGAACGCCATTATTGGTCACTCACGCACTGCTGAAAGCGCAAGCGAAAGATTATGTTCGCGAAACCCAAGTCACCTTAATTCTCAAACCTTTAATTGAACAACTGATTACCGAATTGGGAGAAGCCACCCTATCCTCTCAGCTAACGGAAGTTTTAGAACAACTCCGGGGCAAACCTTGCCCCCAAACCGGCTATGCTGGCGGCAATATTTTGAATTTAATGTTAGCGGCGGGAATGGAGGTTACCGATGCTGATTTTTCCGATTTAACGATTTGGCAAGCCTATTTACAGGGGATAACCTTACATGGCGTCAATTTTGCCGGATCCGATTTGTCTCGTTGTGTCTTTACAGAAATGCTAGGAAATACCTTAGCAGCTATCTTTAGTCCGGATGGTCAAATCCTTGCCACCTGCGATACCGATTGTCGAATCCGCATGTGGGAAGTGGCAAGTGGAAAGTTAATTTTAGTCTGCGAAGGGCATCAAAATTGGGCGCGATCGCTGTCTTTTCGGGCGGATGGACAAGTGCTGGCGAGTGCAGGCGCAGACCAGACGATTAAACTCTGGAATCTCGCGGATGGCGTGTGTCTTAAAACGTTGACGGGACATGAACATGAAATTTTTGCCGTTGCCTTTAGTCCTACTGAACCCCAGCTTCTTGCCAGTGCTAGCGGCGATCGCGCGGTGAAAATTTGGGACACCTTTACTGGTAACTGTTTACACACGCTAACCGGACATACGGATTGGGTGCGAGGAGTTGCCTTTAGTGCTGATGGTGAGATGTTGGCAAGTGCCAGTGCTGATCACACGATTAAACTCTGGACCCTTCAGGGAAAGTGTCTGCATACCCTACTAGACCATGAAAGTTGGGTTCGATCGATTGCCTTTAGTCCTGATGGTCATCTTCTTGCTAGTGGCAGTGGCGATGGGACAATTAAACTGTGGGATTATCGGAACGGAAAATGTCTGAAAACCTACCAAGGGCATCAGAAGAGTATCTATGCCGTTGCCTTTAGTGCTGATGGCATTCTAGCCAGTGGCAGTGGCGACTATACGGTCAAACTTTGGGATATCCAGCGCGATCGCTGTTTGCAAACGTTACAAGGCCATGAAAATGAAGTTTGTTCGGTTGCCTTTAGTCCCCAAGGACAGATGCTTGTTTGTGTCAGTTTAGACCAAACGGTTAAACTTTGGGATGTAGAAAGCGGAGAAGTCTTGAGAAGCTGGTATGGTAACACCGATTGGGCGTTACCCGTTGCCTTTAGTCCCGATGGGAAAACTCTTGCCAGTGGCAGTAATGATAAAACGATTAAGCTATGGCATTGGCGAAGGGGGGAATTTCAACAAAGTTTAGCGGGACACGAGGATTTTATCTATGGTCTGGCTTGGTCAGAAAATGGGGAAATCCTTGCCAGTGCCAGTACCGACTCGACCGTGCGCTTGTGGGACGTGAAAACGGGTCGCTGCTGCCAAATGTTACAAGGACATACTGATTGGGTGTATGCAGTTACCTTTGTTCCTACTTCTCCGGACTTAATTGCCACGGCTAGCGCCGACTGTACGATCAAGGTTTGGCAGTGGCAAACTGGGGTTTGCTTACAAACGTTGGCAGGACATACGGATAAAATTTTTACATTGAAGTTTCGCGCTGATGGCCAATTATTAGCCAGTGCCAGTGCCGATCAAACCGCAAAATTATGGGATGCGACAACTGGAGAGTGTCTTAAAACCTTATCGGAACATAGCGGACGAGTGTATAGTGCTCTTTTTTGTCCCCGTACCCCCATTATTGCCACTTGCAGTACCGATCAAAGCATTAAGTTATGGGAGGTTGAGTCAGGAGAGTGCTTGCAGACCTTAACTGGACATGACAACTGGATTTTCGCGATCGCGCTGAGTCCTAACGGTGAAACCCTCGCCAGTGTTTCTCACGATCAAACCTTAAGGATTTGGGATTTAGCTTCTGGAGAGTGTTTACACATTTGTCGAGGACATAATCGATTGATTTCTGCTGTTGCCTATAGTAGCGATGGCAGCGCGATCGCCACCGGATCGCAAGATCAAACCGTCAAGATCTGGGAGGCAAAAAGCGGTCAATGCTTAAGAACTTTGATTGCCAAACGCTTGTATGAAGGGATGAATCTTCACAACGCCAAAGGACTAACCCCAGCAACCCTCTCCACCTTACAATCATTAGGGGCAGTTTTGTAGAAGCTTGAAAGCAAAAATAAAACCCGCCTCAGTGCAATAAAGCGGGTTGGCAGGATAATAGGATAATTTTAAACATTAATTTATGCAGGGCAAGGAATCGCCTGATTACCAAGATTGATAGCAGTATTTTCATAACGACAATAAGGAACACCACGGTACTTCAAGTTATGTTGGGGAACGAGCGGTAATTCCATTGGACGTTGCAGGAAGTAGGTTGCACCGCGATAGCGAACTGGCGTTTGTGTCGGCACTGTCTCAATAGCAAGAGACATTTTAGAGTAAGAAACACCACGGTAGGTTAAAGAAGAAATAGCTTGGGAATTGATTTGAGTTTGCATGATGAATACCGTTTGAATATTGACACTTTTATTTATACGGCGATTCTCATGCCCAGTCGATATAGATTAGTTAGGGAACTCAACTTTTACCGGCGACTTAACTTTTACCCATCTCAATGAGCCAAAATAATCACGCTCTTCATTCCCATAATCTACTCCGATCGCGCTTTCCTCTCTCTTCATCTACAAAGCGATCGCGCAGGGGACACAATTAGAAGTTCGACAATTTGCAGCGTAACTTAATAATGATCCCGTAATGCTCTCCCTTCCACTACCCTCATCTTTCTAACATCGCGCCTCCTACTCTCATCTCTACAACCGAATCGCGCTTCCCTACCCATGGCAAAACTCGATTGTCAAAGGCAAGTCGCGAGAGCGACATCGCGCCTTTTTCACTCCAATCGCTTGTTACCCCATACCATTTTTCCCATTGATCGATTCCGATATAATATGACAAGAAGGATTATTAACTAAACACTAAAATAATGTCTAATTTGACTCTGAGTAATCTTCACCCTGATCTAGAAAAGCGACTTCAGATTATGGCATCTCATCATGGTCGTTCGATTGAGGAAGAAGCAGAAGCAATTTTAGAAGAAATACTTACCGCAGGAGATCAGGTTGATAATCTTGCTGATTTGGCAAGGTATTGGTTTGGAAACGATGGAGTTGAATTGGAGGCACATCCCTCAGTGTTTTCTCACACTGAAGCAGAATTAGACTGTGATTATTCTAGACACTAATGTTATTTCTGAGGTGATGCGACCTCAGCCGAATGTTCAAGTAATGTCATGGTTAAGAGAATATCCTGTTGAAGAGTTAGCCGTTACTGCCGTTAGCATCGCTGAAATTTCTTATGGTTTAAAACGTTTACCAGATGGTCGTCGCCGTGATTCGCTTCAATGGCGATTTCAGATGTTTATAACTCAGGGGTTTAGTGATCGTATTTTTCCTTTTGATGAAAGGGCTGCAAGGATTTATGCAGATATTGTCGTTAATCGACAACAACAAGGAAAACCGATGGAAGTGAGGGATGCTATGATTGCCGCGATCGCGCTAGTCAAGACAGCAAATTTGGCAACTCGTAATGTTTCTGACTTTCAAAACTGTGGTTTAGAATTGATTAATCCGTGGGAAATTCCCAGTGAAATTTAACCGCGATCGCGCTTCCCCCTCATTCCGAGCAGCGATGGTGCAAGCCGGCGCCGGAGGCGCATCGCGCCTCTTCCCTAATTCCATCCATCATTCGATAATAATTCTTATCTTTATGGGGTAATTAAATCCAAGTTGGGAAAATATGTTTTATATCGACCCTTATCTCTTGTCAAAATAGTCATTGTTTCAACAACAGCATGAGCCCCAATATAAAAATCAGGTAGGGGTGAACGTTTAGTTCCTCTACGACGGCGGTAAGTCAAAAAATATTTACCTGCTAAAAAAGCGGCTTGGTAAGGAAGAGAATCGTAGCGAAAGTAATTTTTAGGGAGTGCAGTTTGTAATTCTTCTACTTGAGCAAAACCAATTGAAATTTCAGCATAAATAATGGGATTAATGACTAAAGTTGATCGATTTGTGAGCTCAGTCAGCTGGGAAGCCGACCATTGAAACCATTGTTCATCTTCGGTAAAGATATCTAAAATGACATTACTATCCACTAAAATGTCACTCATATTTAGTGACGAGTCATTTCCATAATTTCATCAGTCGTTAGATTAGATGTTGCTTTACCTCTCATGGTTTCTATGAGTTTTTTTCCTACATTATTCAATGAAGAATCTTGTTTGTTGTAAATTTCTAATTTGTTATCTACAACTTGTAATTCTACTTCGGTTCCCGGCTCTAAACCCAGTTGAGAAATGATTTCTGAAGGAATCTGAATTTGTCCTTTTTGGTTGATAGTTACTTTTGACATTTTGATCGATCAGTGGCTCATTATTCTGATTCCCAGTTTACTTGATCGCGCTTTCCTTTCCCTTCTCGACACGCGATGGCTTCGCCGGTTTCTGTAGGGAACATCGCGCTCTTTTCCCTCATCCCGATTAGGCTACTTCTCGTGCTTCGCGCCCTCCCCACTCACCCAACAACCGATCGCGCCTCCCACTACCATCATCTTCCCAACAGCGATCGCGCCTCCTACTCTCATCTCTACCACCGAATCGTGCCTCTGACTTCCATCATCTTTATTTGCTACGATTTTCACAAGAGCGAACTCAGAGGTTAAGATAAAATAAATACTGACCAAGTAAGTTGATAAGAACTTATGATGTCCACTAACGCACTGGCAAAAAAACTACAGTTACTAAAGCAAAAACGCAAAACGATCAGAAAAGAAGATACTGAGTATCTGACTGCTTTGTCTTATGCTAAACCTAAACTAGACAAAGATTATGAAAAAACTCATAATTCTCTCGTTAAAGAGATGGATATTCAACATTTTGAACCCCTTGATGATGAAAAAGATATTTTAGATAGAGCCGTAGAAATTACCCAATAAATCTTCAACATAAATTGATTTGTCTGAGTACGTTTTACGAATTTGTTTAGACCTTAATATCTGGTGTGCTGCTCTCCTCGCTGACAAAAAAGAAAACAAAATACAGCTAGCCAGAAGCTAGTTAAGCTAGTTAGAGAAGGAAACTGCGTTTGGGAAGGGTTCAATTTCTCGCTCCGCCTTATTATTTCTTTTCCGATGCTGAAACGATTACGTTTAGTGTTGAAGCGTGATTTCAATTTATCAGCAGAGCTTACGAATCATTATGTTGGTTTAATTGAGCAGTATGCCTACCCTAACCCTCGGCTCATTTTAGGCGGTGGTGTCTTGCGTTTAGGCGACATTGAAGATGCTCAAGTTTTGGAGACAGCAATAGCAAGTCAGTGTGATTTTTTAGTTACTGCTAACATTAAAGATTTTCTCGACACTGATGTTGAAATTATACAGGAACAAAAATGGGCAGTTTATAAAGCTCCCGACCATGAAATAAATATTGTTCATCCTTTTCTAGCTGCTAATTGGCTACATCCCTGTTCCTAGTTCAGTTCTTTAACCCGATCGCGCTTCCCTTCCATTCCCAAACAGCGATCACGCTCTCTCCCATCCCCAAAACAGCGATCGCGCCTCTGACTACCATCATCTTTACTTGCTACGATCGCGCTTTCCTCTCTCTTCATCTACAAAGCGATCGCGCAGGGAACCCAATTAGAGGTTCGACAATTTGCAACCTGATTGTTGATCATCCCGCCCCTAATCTGAAAACTCGATTGCCTCTGGCAGTAACGCTAAGCGTAAATCGAGTCCTCCAAAAATAACTCGTTCAATCAAGTTAAACTAAACAAAGGAATAAATCGCGCCTTCCCTCATCTCCAAAAACCAATTGCCATAGGCAAGTAGCGAGAGCTACATCGCGCCTCCCAAAAAGGATAAGCCTTAAACCTCTTCACGAATTTGCTGTAACAAAATTTCATTGATAATAGTTTGATAGCCAATCCCTCTCTTGTTTGCTTCTTCTTTTACCCAAGCCAGCACTTTGGGATGGATTCTAATTGAAATTGGCTCATATTTTTCCTCTTGATTTTTAGGGGGTCGTCCTCTATTTTTTAAGTTAATTCCAAATTGAGATGAAATTGCTTCCTTAAATTGTTCATGTTCTTGTGAGGTAACGCGTCTTGCCCTTTCAAAGGGAAATTCAGATTCCTTGTTCATATTGGTTTCGCTCGCTTTTAGTTGCTTTCCTCGCACTTATAATCCTAATTTTTTCGTCACGAATTGTAAATACAGCAACGATTAGTGAACCTTTCTCTGTTTCTCCAATTGCCCATTCTCTTTCTTCTTGTTGAGAGTGCCGAGAGTCTTCTGTAAATAACAGGTAAGGATCAGCAAAAATCGTTACTGCCTCTAAGAAGGTAATACCATGCTTAACAACATTAGATTTCGCTTTGTTCTCATCCCATTCAAACTTCATTTCTAGTATATACCGAAAATTAATTCTTTGTTATTGTACAAGGATTAAGCAATTGGCAACAGATCGCTTAGTCTTTTGAGGTTATTCTTGATCGCGCCTTCCCCTCATTCCAAATCTTCTCGTGCTTTGTGATCGCGCCTCTGACTACTATCATCTTTACTTGCTATGATCGCGCTTTCCCCTCTCTTCATCTACAAACTGATGGCGCAGGGAACACAGTTAGAGGTTCGACAATTTGCAGCGTAACTGATTATGATCACATGATGTTCTTGCCTCCCACTACCATCACTTTTTTAACAGCGATTGCCGTAAGCAAGTCACTATAGCGACATCGCGCCTCCTCCAATTTTCAAATCAGTTAAAATAAATGGAAAAATCAAGACAAAATTGCTTTCTCCCTTTAGATCAGTAGAAAATAAGGAGTGAACGATGCAAGTTAAAGATTTAACAGTTGAGGAATTGAAAGACTTAATTCGAGAAGTCATAGATGAGGTTCTTGAAGAAGTATCAGTCGATCCCGATGAGGGAAAATCAATTAAACCTGAGATTCAACAAGAGTTACACAAAAGACAACATTTGCGCCAAACTGGAGAAAACAAGTTAGTGAGTTCCCAAGAGGTAATGAAAGAATTGGGAATTGAATAATGGGTTATACGGTTCAGTATGATGCCCAAGCCGTAGCCGAGTTGAAAAAGCTACCACCAAAATCAGGAAAGCGAATCGTTAATAAAATTAACTGGTTAGCAGAAAATTTTGATCAAGTTAACTTATTTCCTTTATCTGGAAATTTATCAGGATTTTATAAATTAAGAGTAGGTGATTATCGAGTGATCTATAGTTTGGATCAAAATTCAGAAACAATCGTTATCGAAAAAGTTGGGCATCGTCGGGAAATTTACAAAAGCTAAATTCGTTAACATTGATGTTGCCTAATTCTGGAATATTGTTGCTGATCGCGCCCTTCCTCCTCATCCCGATTAGGCTACTTCTCGTGCTTCACGATCGCGCCTCTGGCTACTATCATTTTTACTTGCTATGATCAAGCTTTCCTATCTCTTCTCGACACGCGATCGCGCAGGGAACACAGTTAGAGGTTCGGCAATTTGCAGCCTGATTGTTGAGATTGCGCTTCCTACTACGATCATCTATCTTACTAATCGTGATCGCGCAAGCCGGCGCCGGAAGCGCATCGCGCCTCTCATTTCTGGCGCCAGATTGTGCTCTTGGTTTCCCTTTTTCTTCATGCGCTAGGATTAGTATAACCAGCCAATCAAAACTGCTTTAACGGCATTAGCTATGGTTCAAAACTTCCCCCTTTCCGATGAGGAAATAAAAAGTTTCTGTCAACGCTGGCAGATTACGGAATTTGCTTTGTTCGGTTCGGTATTGCGTCACGATTTTAACGCTGAAAGTGATATTGATGTATTAGTTACGTTTGATTCCAATTTTCAGCGTGGCTTGAATGAAACGTTACAGATACAGGAAGAACTAGAAACACTATTGGGTCGTGAAGTTGACCTAATTATTAAATCGGCGATCGCGCGTAGTGCGAATTGGCAACGTCGTCAAAACATTTTGGAATCAGCAGAAGTAATTTATGCCGCGTGATCTGGAATCTTTAATTGATATTCAGCAAGCAGGAAAACGAATTCAGAAGTTTTCTATGGGGATAAGCTACGCTGAGCTTGTGGTCAATGAGGAAAAACTCTCAGCAATTTTGTACCAAATTACTATTATTGGTGAAGCAACAAAACGCCTTTCTTCTGAATTATATGAACAATATCCAGGGATTCCTTGGCGCAATTTAGCTGGGATGCGTAATGTAATTGTGCATGAATATGATCAAGTTGATCTAGATATAGTTTGGGATGTCATACAATATAAAATTCCTGATTTATTAGAAAGTTTAGATGTTATTATAGCTGAGAAAGAATAATTTTCTTGAGCTATTAAATGCGATCGCGCTGGTCAAGACAGCAAATTTGGCAACTCGTAATGTTTCTGACTTTGAAAATTGTGGTTTGGAATTGATTAATCCGTGGGAAATTTTCAGTGATATTTAATCCTGATCGCGCCTCTGAACTACCATCATCTTTACTTGCTACGATCGCGCTTTCCCCCTCTTCATCTGCAAACCGATTCCCGAAGGCAAGTCGCTCTCGCGACATCGCCCAGGGAACACAGTTAGAAGTTCGACAATTTGCAGCCTGATTGTTGAGATTGCGCTTCCTACTAAGCTCATCTATCTTAATAATTGCGATCGCGCAAGTCGGTGCCGGCGGCGCATCGCGCCTTTACTTCTTACCAACCCAATTGCAGTAAAATTATTAATGAATATTGATATTGAAGAGGCTTAGAAGCGATTGAGACCAGATGACTCCTTCTTTTAAAGATGCCATCTCCTAATTATAAAATTTACTTAGATGCCTGCTGTTTTAACCGCCCTTTTGATGATTTAAGACAAACGCGAATTTATCTAGAAGCAGAAGCAGTAATGATAATTTTGCAAGAATGTGAACTGGGACAATGGCAGCTTATTAATAGTACAGCTCTCAAGGCTGAATTGAATCAAATTCGTGATTTAGAGAAGTTACAGGCACTTCAAAAAATCTTGGAAATTGCTACGATCCAAGTAACTCATAATAATCAACTTTATCAGAGAGCTTTCCAATTTCAAGAAATGGGATTTAGAGCCTATGATGCGTTTCATTTGGCTAGTGCAGAAAGTAGTAAAGCTGATGTATTTTTAAGTACGGATGATCGATTAATTAAGAAAGCAAGAAGATATACTCAAAAAATTCAGGTTGCAGTTGATAACCCTGCACAATGGTTAAGTCAAGTTATTCAAAGGGAGCAAAATAATGATCAAAACTAAAGAAGAAATTCTTCGAGAAGGTTATAGTGCTTTAATCGGGTCTCTAGGTGCAACTGATACGATACGTTTCCTTCAACATTTTCGTTCTGGTCAAGGGGATTATACAAAAGAACGTCGCCAATGGCTGGATAATAAGTCTTTAATGGAAGTTTGGGAAGAAATGGAACAAGTTTCCAATGAGCCAAAATAATCACGCTCTTCATTCCCATAATCTACTCCGATCGCGCCTCTGACTACTATCATCTTTACTTGCTACGATCGCGCTTTCCTCTCTCTTCATCTACAAAGCGATCGCGCAGGGAACCCAATTAGAGGTTCGACAATTTGCAGCGTAACTTATGACGATCGCGCCTTCCTTCTTACCTCATCCCACACCCGTTTGCGCAGCATAGGCAGTAGCCTATCTAGAATAGAGAGTAATTAAGGGCTTAATAATTAAATGAAAGATGTAATAGCTATTGTCACATCTCAACAGGGTGTGCCAATTCGATTAACATACAAGCAATGGTTACATATTACGGAAAACCATGATTATATGGCAGGGTGTTTAGACTTAGTGTTGGAAACTATTGATGATCCTGATCTGATTACCCAAGGATGGACGGCTGAGAAAATTGCTCTCAAAAGCTATGCTAAAACGATTATTTCTCAGAAGTCTGCTATCGTAGTTTATAAAGAATTATCTGAAGATGGATTTGTAATTACTGCTTTTTTAACCTCATCGCCTGAAAAAATTATCAAAAGAGGAATTATATGGCAAAAACCGACATCTTGAAATCTATTCCTTATTTACTTGCGGCTCCCTCAGATAAAATTTGGACAAGCTATGATCATGAAGCTGATGTTTTATATATTAGTTTTCGTAAGCCCCAAAATGCCAATGATAGTATTTTAGAAGAGAACTTGATTTACCATTACCATGATCAAAATTTAGTGGGAATTACAGTTTTAAATGCTTCCCATTTTTCAAGACAAAATTAAGGTTGAAAATTAAAACAATAGCACGATTGCCAAAAGCAAGTCGCAGAGCGACATCCCGCTTCTAGCCCCTCTCCCTTCCTACTCCTCCTGATCGCGCTTCCCTCTACTATTATCTTCCCAACAGCGATCGCGCCTCCTACCGGGACTTAGACAAAAAAACAACAAGAAAACAGCCTCAAACCCAGTCATGGCAAAGAGTTTACGCCAAACTCCTAAAAATCGCTGAAACCCAAGTATACCCAGAAAAATGCCTGATCGAGGTAAAACAACTACTGTATATAGGTTTGAGGCTGTTTTTGCCTCACGATTGTTTAAGTCCCGCTACTACTATCATCTTTACTTGCTACGATCGCGCTTTCCTCTCTCTTCATCTACAAAGCGATCGCGCAGGGAACCCAATTAGAAGTTCAGCAATTTGCAGCGTAACTTATTATGATCACAGGATAATCTTGCCTCCCACTACTATCATTTTTTAATAGTGATAACTGTAGGCAAGTCCCATAGCGACATCGCACTTTCCTATCACATTACGCTCTTCCTTTCTCAACTACCCGATCACGTCGCGCCATTCCCCACAGCTATACAAAAATCGATCATTTGGTTTCCAAAAAAAGCCCGCAAGTTGTGGTGTATGGAATTGTTGCTTATTGTGTTATAAAATAGCGAAAAAATGATAAGTTAGAAACTAAAATTTAAACCTTAATACCCTACAGCCACTTATGGATAGAATTTCTGTTAACCCTCAAATTCATTTTGGCAAGCCTTGTATAGCAGGAACACGGATTCCTGTGCAAAGTATCTTGGAATTGCTGACAGAAGGGCTTTCTTTTGAAGAGATTGCCCAAGATTACTATCCAGATTTAGAAGTTGAAGATATTCGCGCTTGTTTAAAGTATGCAATTTCCTTGATCGCCGCTGAGGAGATTCATTTTGCTTCTGCTTAGTGGTGAAATTTCTGCTGGATCAAGATGTATATGCTGTTACTGCCAAAGTTTTATCCCAAGCCGGATATGATGCTTTGCCGGTTGCTCAACTGGGTTTGGCCAGAGCTAACGATGAAGATATTCTGAGAGTAGCACAGGAACAAAATCGCATTTTGGTTACTCGTGACAGAGACTATGGCAACCTCGTTTTCGTAAAAGCAATTAGAACTGGCGTCATTTATCTTCGTATTGTTCCGACGACCTTGAATGCTGTTCACAAGGAACTAATACATATCATTCAAACCTACTCGGAAGAAGAATTGGCAAGAGCATTTGTCGTTGTGGATTCAAGGGGACATCGATTGAGGAAACTATCTTCATAAGTTCTAAGTTGGTTAAGCCTGATCGAATCTTCGATTCGCTGCTAGAGGTGATCAAGATTGTCTTTTGTAATCACGTTAATCTTTCACAGGCTAGTATAAAAATAAGACGCTGATTGAAAAACGTTTACCGGTATGCAATTAGAGGATTATTTTACCTTTTTACGTCCCGATGATATTCGGGTGAAGGGAACTCGCATTGGGATTGAGACAATTCTATATGACTATATCTATCACGCTCGTACGCCAGAAGAAATTGCTCAAACTTATGGGTCTCTAAACTTAGAACAAGTGTATGCGACCATTCTTTATTATTTAGAATATCGAGAAGCAACGGAGCAATACTTGCAAAAGTTGATTGAGCACGGTGAACAAATGAGAGAACAACAACGTCAAAATCCATCACCAGCACGATTAAGGTTGCAGCAATTGAAGGAAGATCAATCGGCAGTTTCTTCCGCCAATGCCTTTTAAATATCTATTCGATGAAAAT